>NZ_DALZCH010000017.1:0-41072 GCF_031978065.1 Oscillibacter sp. | reverse complement strand
GCGGGGGACCCTGTAAACCAGATTTTTTCTATCGCCGCCGTCCCCACCGACGCTCATGGCGCTGCGCAAAAGGTCTTTAAGGATAAGCTGGAGGAAATCTCCGGCGGCAACATGACTGTGGAGTGCTACGATTCCGGCACGCTGTACGGTCAGGACACGGAGACAGACGCCCTGAAAAACGGAGACGTGGACATGATTTACAGCTCCGCCTCCTGGCTGACCGATGGTTCTCCCTGGGTCTCCATGTTTACCGCGGGCTATGTGTTCCAGAGCTATGACCACATGACCAAGGTTCTCAACGGCGACATCGGCAAAGAGGTTTTCGAGAAGGTCGCCAGTGAGCAGGGCATTCTTCCCTTGGGCGCGTTTTATCTGGGCACCCGCCAGATCAGCCTTTCCGAAGACCGCGCCATCAAGACCCCTGATGATCTCAAGGGCGTGAACCTGCGGATGCCCAACTCCGAAGCGTGGGTCTTTTTGGGCAAGGCCATGGGCGCGAACCCCACCGCCATCGCGTTCAACGACTTGTATCTGGCGCTGCAGACCGGCACCGTGGACGGTCAGGATAACCCCCTGCCCACAGTGCAGTCCGCCAAGTTCTATGAGGTGCAGAAGTCCATTTCTCTGACCAACCATCTGGTGGATTCCGTGTGGCCCACCATGAACCTGAAGAAGTGGAACTCTCTCACCTCCACCCAGCAGGATTGGGTGATGCAGGCTGTGGAAGCCGCCCGGCAGTCCTGCGACGATCAGAACCTGAAGACGGAGTCCGAGGTTCAGGATTTCCTGAAGGAAAAGGGCCTGAATATCTATGAGGCCGACGTAGCCACCTTTGCCGACCATGTGCTGTCCGTCTATCTGAACGATCCCATCTCCGATAGCTGGGACAAGGATCTGCTGAGCGAGATTCAGGCAATGGCCTGATCTGAACCGCTACATCCCGACCGGGGGGCTGGCAAACCGGCCTCCCGGCCTTTTTAAAATTCTTTGGGGCGCTTACGCCGTGCCCCCTGTTCCTATCGGCAAGGTTCGCTTTCAGAGAGGAGAGATGTTTTTGGACGGTCTGAAAAAAATAGGGCGGTTTATCCGCAACTGCGTGGAATTGTATATTCCCATCGTGGCCTTTGTGGCGCTGTTTTTAATCTTCTGTTTTCAGGTTTTTATGCGCTATATCGTCAACAACCCCCAGTCCTGGACGCTGGAGGTGGAGCAAATGTGCTTTTTATGGCTGGTGCTTCTGGGCGCCTGCTTTGCGCAGCGGGAAAAGGCTCATGTGTCTTTCACGCTGCTGTATGACATACTGGATGTCAAGGGAAAGGCGATCACCGCCATGCTGGGCAATCTCCTGATTGCCGTGACCTTTGCGGTGGCGTTTATTCCCTCCCTTCGGTATATCTGGGGACTGATGAGCCGGGCGCAGGTCACCAGCATCCTGAAAATCCCCAAGACATTGGTGTTTTTCCCCTATGTGATTTTCCTTGGATTCATTTTGGTGTACTCGCTTTTGGATATTTACGAGGAAATCCGGGTTCTTCAGGGAGATCAACGGTATATTAACAAGATGCTGAATGAAGGCAAAACCGAGGCGGAGCAGGCCGTTGAGGATGCCATCCAGCAGGAAAACGGCGAAGCCAAAAAGGAGGAGCAATAACATGGAATATTTGCCTTTGATTGGCTTTCTCGTGGTGTTCGTCCTGATTTTTCTGCTGCGGATGCCCATTCCCACCGGCATGATCGCCGCGTGTATGACCTATTTTATTCTCGGCGCAATTCAGTCCGGTCAGCCCATCGGCGCGGTGCTAATGGGTGAGGCGGGCAGCTTGCATCTGGTGGCGCAGAAAACTATTGAACAGGTGTTTACCAACGGTACGCTGATTGCCGTCCCCCTGTTTATCTTTGCGGCCAACATCATGAACGCGGGCAAAATTACGGAGTATGTATTCGGCGTGTGCAAAGGTATCGTGGGCCGGTTCCACGGCGGATTGGCGCACGTAAATGTGCTGGCCTCGCTGGTGTTTTCCGGGATGACCGGCTCCGCCGTGGCGGACGCCTCCGGCCTTGGTAAAATGGAGATCGACGCCATGCGGCAGGAGGGCTATGATGACGGGTTTAGCTGCGCCATCACCGCCGCCAGCGCCACCATCGGGCCCATTTTCCCGCCCTCCATCCCCATGGTCATCTACGCCATGCTGACCAACGCCTCCGTGGGCGCTCTGTTCATGGCGGGCATGGTTCCCGGCGTTTTGCTGGCGCTGGCCCTCGGAATATATGTGTTCCTGATTGCCAGAGTTCGCAAATATCCCCGCAGCGAACCGCCCAAGCTGCGCGCTTATTTCCAATACTGCCTGAAGGCCTTCTGGGCCATGCTGACCCCGGTCATTCTGCTGGTGGGCATTTATACCGGCGTGATGACGCCCACCGAGGCGGGCGCCATTGCGGGACTGTACGCTCTGATCGTGGCGATTTTCGGTTATCGCGTCCTGAGCTGGGACGGTTTCAAGCAGGTTCTGATCGACACGGTGCGTTCCACCGGCTCCGTTTCCATTATGGTGGGCGCGGCCTCTGCCATCTCCTTCATCTTCGCCAAAGAGCAGATCGGCGTTATGATTGGAAACTGGTTGCTGGGCATTACGGACAACAAATATCTGTTCTTGCTGATTGTAAACATCGTCATCCTGATTTTGGGCATGTTTGTGGACACCTCGGTCATTCAGCTGGTGATGATCCCCATTCTGTGGCCCGTGGCCAACGCTTTGGGCGTGAATATCATTCACTTCGGACTGATCATCGTCTTTAACATGATGGTGGGCCTCTCCACACCGCCCTTCGGCATGTGCCTGTTCATCACCTCCGGGATTTCCGGCACGCCGCTCAAGGATGTGGTGAGAGAAATTAAGTGGCCCATCGTGGTGATGCTGATTGTGTTAGCCATCATCACCTATATTCCCGAGGTGGTGCTGTTCCTACCCCGGATGTTCCATATGATGTAAATACAGACCGAAGGAACGCCTATCATTTTTAAGGAGAAGAATCATGGCTTTTTCTATCGCTTCCGGCGTCTGGCCGGTGATGATTACCCCGTATCACGACGATAAGACAATTGATTACAAGGCGATTGAGCGCCTGTGCGACTGGTATGTTGAAAAAGGCTGCGCCGGCGTTTTCGCCGTGTGTCAGTCCAGCGAGATGCTTTATCTCACCCCTCAGGAGAAATTGGATATCGCCAAGGCCACCGTGGACGCGGTGGGCGGACGCATCCAGATCGTGGTTTCGGGCCACACCGCCGACGACAAGCCCTCCCAGTTCCGGGAGCTGGAGGATATGATGCGGATTCCCGGCATCGGCGCGTATGTTCTGGTAAGCAACCGGATGGACCAGAATCACGAGGGCGAGGCCGCCTTTGAGGCCAACGCCCGGGAGATTTTTGACCGGTATCCGGAGATAGACTTCGGAATCTATGAATGTCCCGCCCCATGGAAGCGCCTGGTTTCCACGGAGTTTCTCCGCAAGGCCGGCAAGGAGGGACGGATGGTGTTCTTGAAGGACACCTGCTGCGACTATGAGTTGGTTCGGGAACGTCTGAAAGCCGTGGAGGGTACGTCGCTGAAGATTTTCAACGCCAACGCCCAGTCTTGGTACGACAGCGTGCTTCATGGCGCGCAGGGCTACTGCGGCGTGATGGCAAACTTCCACCCCGAGCTTTACAAGTGGGTTTATGACCACAAGGACTCCGACCCCGAACGGGCGCAGATGGCGGCCCACTTCCTGACCATGGCGGGGATGATCGAGATGCGTATTTACCCCTGCAACTGCAAATACCATCAGAAGCTGGAGGACGTGCCCATGAGTGTCTACTCCCGCAGCGCCGACATGGCCAAGCTGGACAAAAATGCCCGAGGCGAGGTGGAATCGCTGATTGCCATGGAGAAATACGTTCGCAGGCAGTTGGGAATTTAAAAACCGAACGCTGCACCGTTTTCCAAAGGGTCGTCCACGGACGGAAATTTACGCAGGTTTTCCCTTGCATTTGGCGGTGACCCGGCCTTTGATGGAAGCGGCCAAAAATCAGCGGCGACCCCGCGCGAAGCAGAAAGAGAGGAGCGATTCTATGCTGAAAAGACCAAAAATTTTGGTGGTCGGCAGCTTTATGATGGATTTGATCGCGTCCGCGCCCAAAGCCCCCGCCTCCGGTGAGACTGTCATCGGCACCGATTTCCGCACCGCGCCCGGCGGCAAGGGCGCAAATCAGGCCGTTCAGTGCGCCCGGCTGGGCGCGGAGGTTGTGATGGCGGGACAGGTGGGCGACGACGCCTTCGGAAAAGAGATGCTGGAGACTGCGGCGCGGGCAGGCGTGGACGTAAGCCATGTTCAAAAGGATCCCGACAAATCCTCCGGCGTGGGGCACATTCTTTTGGAGGTCACGGAGCGGGGAACGCAGAACCGCATCACCGTGGTACCCGGCGCCAACTATTCCACCACCGTGGAGCAGGTGGCGTGGCTGAAAGATGAAATCGGGCGTTTTGACATGGTTATGCTCCAACTGGAGATTCCCATGGAGGTCAACATGGCCGTGGCGAAATATGCCAAAGCGGCGGGGGTTCCCGTGATGCTGAACCCCGCTCCGGCGGCAGCGCTGCCGGAGGAATTGCTGCGCTGCGTCACCTATCTCTCTCCCAATGAGCATGAGGCTGCGGCCATCGCGGGCCTTCCCCTGCGGGCGGATGAGAGCGGCGTCAGCAAAGACGATGTGGAGGCCGTCTCGGCGGTCTTGCGGAGCCGTGGCGTGGAAAACGTGATTATTACGCTGGGGGAGAACGGTTCCTCGGCGGCAGGTCCCGGTGGCATTGACTACACTCCCTGCGTGAGAATGCCGCAGGTGAAAGACCCCACCGCTGCGGGGGACTCTTTTGTTGCTTCGTTTTGCACGGCTCATGCCGCGGGACTGCCACGGGCGCAGGCGCTGGCCTTTGCCGGCCATGCCGCCGCCATCACCGTTTCACGAATGGGGGCTATGCCGTCTCTCCCCACCATGGAGGAAGTGCAGGCCCTGCTGCGGGAGCGGGAGTACCGCGAAGTTTATCTGGCGGAGCTGGACGCTCTGCGATAAGCGATACAAACAAAAGCTTTCGTCAGCAGCCCGGCTGCTGACGAATATGCTTTCCGTATAGAAAGGAAACAGCTATGAAACATGAGAGCAAGCAGGCGGCGGCAGCGTTTTTGTCCTCCGTCCGGGAGGAACTTCCCGCATTTGTGGAGAAGCTGGACGGCGAGACTTATGAACAGGCGGCGGATCTGATCCTCGCGTCCCGGGCCGGGGGCGGGAGACTGCACGTCACCGGCATCGGTAAGCCGGGACACGTGGCGGCGTATATGGCGTCCCTGTTTTCCTCCACCGGAACCCCGTGCTATTTTCTCCACGGAACCGAAGCGGTCCACGGCTCCTGCGGTCAACTGGCAGCGGGGGACGTGGTGATTGCCATTTCCAATTCCGGCGAAACGGCGGAGCTGAAAAGCACCGTTCTGGCAATTAAAAACAACGGCTGCAAAGTCATCGGCGTATCCGGAAATCCGGAGAGCTGGCTGGCTGGCCAGTCCGATGCGTTTCTCTATGCCGGCGTGGGCGCGGAGGGCGGCCCCATGAACCGCGCGCCCCGGAATTCTATTCTGGCGGAACTGGTGACGCTGCAAGCTTTAAGCGTGGCGCTTCAGGCGGAGCAGAACTGGACCGCGCAGGAATACGTCCGCTGCCATCCCGGCGGAAAGCTGGGCCAGCTCCGAGACGGCGAGAAGTGAGAGGAGGCGGTCTTATGCTGACCGGAAAACTGATTCACCCTGAGCTTTTGTATGCCCTGTCCCGCTGCGGACACGGAGATAAGGTGCTGATTGCCGACGGAAACTATCCTCTGGCGTCTAAAACCGGGGATGCGGAGAGGGTCTTTTTGGGTCTTGCGCCCGCTCTCCCCACCGTCACGCAGGTGTTGGAGGCCCTTTTGTCCGTATGCAACTTTGAAAAGATGGAAGTGATGCAGCCGGAGGACGGTTCCACACCGGAAATCTTCGGCGAATTTGAACGGCTCTTACCTGCCGCAGCTATGGAAAAGCTGGATCGCTGGGCATTTTACAGCGCCTGCGGTGAAAAATGCCTGCGTGTGGCAGTCTCCACCGGAGAAGGAAGAGCCTTTGCCAATGTGCTTTTGACGGTGGGCTGTGCGTAAAACGCCGGGCGCAGAGCCGATGAGAGGAGATGTGCCGGATGCAAACTCTGAATAGCCCCTTTCCAGATGTGTCGCTGGACGTTTATCCCGCAGAGGGGGCGGAGGCCGCAGTGGTGATCTGCCCCGGCGGCGGATACGCGTTCCTCTCAAAGTGGGAGGATTCGTTTGTGGCCCGGGCCTTTAACGAAGCCGGATACCACGCCGTTGTGCTGCATTATGGGGTGGAGCGTCCGCCGCTGAGGTGGCGTCCGCTGTGCCAGTTGGCTTGGGCGGTCGCGGCGGTGCGCGGGGGAGAGATTCCCGTGCTGCCCGCCATTCAAAAAGTAGCGGTCTGCGGCTTTTCCGCCGGAGGGCATCTTGCTGCTAGTCTTGGCGTGCAGTGGCACAACCCGGCGCTGTTTCCACATGGAACGGACTTGCTTTCCCACAGGCCGGACGCGCTGATTTTGGGGTATCCTGTGATTTCGGGCGGAGACTATGCCCACCCGGGCAGCTTCACCCAACTGGCGGGCGATGACCGCTCCGTATGGGCAGAGTTTTCTTTGGAGCGGCTAGTGGATGAAAAGAGCGTACCTGTCTTTTTGTGGCACGCCGTGCCGGATGAAAGCGTATCGGTGCAAAACAGCCTGTTGTTTTTTCAGGCGCTTTTGCGCAGCCGCATTTCGGCGGAGCTGCACCTCTATCCTTTTGGCACCCACGGGATGTCGCTGGCAACCCCGGAGGTTGCCCGTCCGGCAGAAAATCGTCTGGCGGACGCTCATGTGGCCACTTGGCTCCCCTTGGCGGAGCGGTGGCTGGCGGATATCTTTTCCTGCCGGGCGGAAGGCTGACGCGGGCCTTTCTATGGAAAGCGGCGGGTTTTCCGAACAATTCCCACGTCCTGCCATTTAAAAAACGCTCCCTGCCTTCGTCGGCAGGGAGCGTTTTGGGTGTGTTCTTCAAAGACCGCCGCAAACGGCGGATGGCGTTGCGGATTGCAGCCGCAGCCCGGGCCGGAGACGAAAAGGAAGCCGGACTGACAGTCCGGCTTCCTTTTGATATTGTAGGACACTCTCCGCGCGATCAGACGGTTTTAAATTCCGACACCATGTCGTCCAGCATCTGCATCTGCCCCAGCAACTCTTCGCTGGTGGCGGCGCTTTCCTCAGCCGTGGCGGAGTTGGCCTGTGTCGCATTGGAAATCAGCCGAACCCCCTCGCTCAGCTCGGACACGCTTTGGGATTGGCTGCCCAAGGATTTGGTGACCTCGTCCACCAGTGCGCCCACGCTGCTGGTCTGCTCCACAATTCTCTGGAACGCCAGCGCCGCGCCCTCGGCGGTCTGCTTGCCGGTTTCCACAGAAGCCAGCGTGCTGTCAATCAGCTCGGCAGAGTTTTTCGCGGCCTCCGCACTCTTGGACGCCAACTGGCGCACCTCGTCCGCAACCACGGAAAAGCCCTTTCCGGATTCGCCCGCGCGGGCGGCCTCCACGGCGGCGTTCAGCGCCAGAATATTTGTCTGGGCGGCAATGTCGTCGATGTAATGGATGATGGCTTGTATCTTCGTGGTAAAATCGTCAATGCTCTGCATAGCATCCAGCATCTTCTGCATTTTTTCGCGGCCCGTCTGGGTTTCCTGCAAGGCGGTCTGGGTCATATTCTGCATGGATTCGGAATGGTGCGCCGTCTCCTGAATTTGCTTGGAGACGAACTCCAGCGAATTTTCAACCCGCTCCGCCGCAGACGCCTGCTCGGAAGAATTTTCCGCAAGATTCTGCCCGCCCAGAGCCACCTGCTCCGCGCCGGAGCGAACCTGCGCCGTGGACTGGGAAATCTGCTCCAAGGTGCCATTTAAGGACTGTACGATTTTCTCAAGCGCGGACTGAATGGATACAAAGTCGCCTGAATACTCCACGCTGCTGGTCACCGTCAAATCCTTTTCCGCGACACTGTGGAGAATGCTGGAAATATCTCCGATGTACGTCTGAAGTCCGTGGATGGTATTTTGTATGGCGGTCATCAGGCGGGCGCCCTCGTCCTTGCCCTTCACCGGCTCCACCTCGGTTTGAAGGTCGCCCTGCTCCAGCAGCTCCAGCCGCCGGGTGGCAAGAACGATGGGGCGCGTAATCATCTGTGAAAAAATACGGGTAAAGATAATAGAGATGAGAAGCAGGACAAGGCCTGTACCCACGCAGAAGGCCAGGGTCATTTTCGCGTTTTGCTCCACCTGCGTCAACGGTCTTGTCACGGCAATGGACCAGCCTTCCGGCCCGTCAAGGGGCGTAAAGCCGACCATGCGGCGCACGCCGTTGTAATAGCTGTATCCAATTCCCGTCTCCCCGGAAATCATACGCTTAAACATGGCGGCGGTAGGTGCGTAACTGGAGTCCTTTTCGGCCAGTTCAAAATAGTCCACTGGATCTGCAATGTTGGTTACGTCCGGGTGCAGCACCGTGAATCCGTCGGCATTGATGCCGAACGCATATCCGTTTTCGCCGATTTTGATCTGATCCAGCACGTCGCTGAACACCGTATAGGGAAATTCCCCATACAAAAGCCCCTTGCTGCCGGGAATGGGGGCCGCTACATAAAGCACCAGCTCCTGCGCGCTGTTGAGAGCGGGGCTGGAGATATAGGTCTGACCGGATTTTGCCTGCTGGAAAAACGTTTGATCCGCCAATGCGACCCCGTGGGTGTTGCTTCCCTGTGCGTCGGCGATGGCCAGATAATTAAACCCGTTCTGCTTGGCCTCCTCCGTCAGGTATTGTTGGAGCGCCTGCGTGGAAACCTCAGGATTTGTCAGTTCACTCCGCGCGGCCTCAGCCTGAATGGCACTGCGGTAAGATTCCATCACAATATTAAGTCCCTGACTATACGCGGACACCAGCGAGGAAGAGGTGGCCTCCTCCTGCGCCATGGAGCTTTTGTAGTAAAGCATAGAAGAAATCGCGGTCAGAGAAAGTATAGTGAAAGCCAAGAGCAAAGAGATGTAAAGCAGCAGCTTGTTTTTCAGATATTTCATATGGTAATTCCTTTCAGGCCTGATGATAGGCGGCTGGCGCACGCGCATTCTGCTTGCGCTCCTTGTAAAAATAAAGTGCAACCCTAGCAATTTTTTGGGAAATACAGAAATGGCAGATTAAAGCAAAAAAAGTACCAATATCTATCATTTGTCCCGCAATAGCTAATACTAACTTATTTCGACAAAAAGTGCAAGCAAAATACATGTAAAGCCCGCAGAAAATTGCAATTAAAAGCCGCTTGCCGGGCGCCTTCTGCGGGTGTTATTTAAGCTTTATAGAGAAGTCCGGGTTTGATGCTTGTTGACAGCCGCTGCGCAAAAGGGAAAGGAAACCTTTTCTTTACGCGACCATGCGCTCAGGCTCACAAAGGATAAGCCAGTCGAGGCCATACATAAGCTCCCCGCCGGGTGAGCATGCTGGCGGTGAGGAAAAAGGCACGTCCCAAACGACAGGTGAAATGCCTGCCGTTTCGGACGTACCCGTTCTACTAATAGCTGGTCACTTTAAATACGTTTACGCTTTCCTTCAAGCAATCGGATTGACTTAAGAGTTCTTCGCTGGCTGCCGCGCACTCCTCGGCGGAGGCGGCGTTGGTTTGGACAACCTGTGAAATCTGCAGTAATCCCTGATTGATCTGTTCCAAGGCAACGGCCTGCTCGTTTGAAGCAGAGGCAATTGCTCCAACCAATTGGTCGGCCTGCAAAACCCCCTCTACGATATTGCTGAATGCGACCGCAGTCTCTTTAGCAATATTTGTGCCGCCATCTACCTTTTTTATGGAGGCTTCAATTAATTCAGTGGTCTCTTTCGCCGCCTGCGCTGACTTGGCGGCGAGATTTCGGACTTCATCCGCCACCACGGCAAAGCCCTTTCCCGCGTTTCCGGCTCTGGCCGCTTCCACCGCTGCGTTCAGCGCCAAAATATTCGTCTGGAAAGCAATATCATCAATTACTTTGATGATTTTACTGATATTTACGGAAGAAGTGTTGATTTCATCCATAGCACGAAGCATTTCCACCATTTGCGCATTGCCGGAGGTTGCATCGCTTTGAATATTTGCTACCAGTATGTTGGTTTTTTGTGCGTTTCCGGCATTTTGTTTCGTCTGCGACGTGATTTCCTCCATCGACGCCGACAGTTCTTCAACGGAGCTGGCTTGTTCGGTGGCGCCTTGGGAAAGGGCCGTGCTGGAATATGCCACCTGATTTGCTCCGGAATTGACCTGTCCGGCAGAGGAAATAATGCTTCCCGTAAGAATATTAAATTTTTTCACTAACCCGAACAGCGCGCTGCCCAGCACATCGTCTTCCGAACGAATTTCAATGTCAATGGTCAGATCCCCGTCTGCAATTTTCCCCACTTCTTCTGCCATTTTAGCGGTGCTTGACGTCATGTTCACGTATGCGCGGGCAAGCATTCCGCATTCATCTTTTCTAAATTTGGTATACCTGTCCCTGTCCTCACACACAGCGTTAAAGTCCAAACCTCCAACTGCGATCAGGTCTGCAATTGCCACAAATTTTCGCATGGGATCGCTGATAATATCCGCCATATACAAAGCCAGGGGAATGGAAATCGCAATAGATATAATTAGGAAAGCAAATGTTGCGATGGTAAAATTTCGGGCGGTATTGCTGTTATTCTCATTTTTTTGGTATGCTGCTTGGGAAATACTTTCAAGCAGCATAGAAAAGTCTTCACATAGCGTATCTGCCAACACGGCTGTGGCTGAATCTACCATAGGCGCCTGCTTATGGGCATCTTTATTCTCTGTGGTTACTGCTGACCTAAATGTACTCCAGCCCTCTTCAATTTTGTCCAGGAGGGCGATGGCTTCCGGAGTCTTTACCGTATCGCGGCATTGGGCAAGCAGCGCATCCATTTGATTAAGGGAAGAATTGTCATGGCTTTCCGCCGCAGAATGCCCCATGTTAATTTTTAAAAGTAGTGAGACGGCATCCCCGGCATATTTAAGGCTCATCGCATCTTGATTGTAAAGCACGTCACTTCTGTAATTTACGGCTGAAATACCAACTATTCCGGCAGCACCTATAAAGATTGACAGGATCAGCACCACCGAAAAGCCCATCAGAAGCTTTTTTGAAATTTTTAGGTCCATTAACCACTTTTGAAGATAATTATATTCTTTCATTTAATCTCTCTCCTAAGAATAAAGCTGGCACGTTTTATGCCCGCTAAATAATTTAACCTCAAGAAATACATGGTTACGCGGCCAACTTTTTATGCTGGGCGCAGAAAAAGCGACCAAAACCAAATAGCAGCGTACACGCCGGTTATGGTTCCCTTATATAAATTAAAAGAAGAATTGTTCTTAGTTAAAATCTTTAAGTCTTCACTTTTCCTGTAAAATCCGTATTCTGGGATTGAAGCCAATTTTTCTTCCAAGGAACAAAAAAGGCCTGTATCGCATGCAATACAGGCCTTTTTTAAATTATAGCTGTGCTGGTGACAAACTTTTCCCGGACCTGAATAACAGCTTGTCAACTCTTGCTGTGTTTAGCCATATTGGGCGAAATCGGGCGTGCCATCTTCCAACGCAGCGCAATGGGAATCAATCCTCGGTAATTGGGCACTCTCCAAAATCGTCCCAGTCGCCGTCTTTCCATGTGCGCCGATTTTTTAGGGTCACGCTTACCCGGGTTGTATTCATCAGGTGATACCAGGCCAAGTTTTCAGAGATGCTGTTGTTGCCCCAAGTGCCGCAGCCCAGAGTGGACGTGGTGGGCATGCCGTTGTTGATTCCGAAGGGGGTCTGGTTGATCTGGAAGCGGGAAACAGGCAGCAGGTTTGCGGCATACTCAATTTTATCCTGATTGTGGGTCCAGATGCAGCTATTGTGTCCGGCTCCCTCCATCTCCAAATTGGCGACTGCGGCGGCAACTGTATCCTCAAACTTATCATAGGTAACATAGCGCACCAGCGGGAACAGAATCTCTCTGGAAAGGACATCGTCCTCTGCGCTGCCGGAATACTTGGTCATCAGGGTTTTACAGGTTTCCGGAACAGCAATTCCCAGCATCTCGCCCACAGCCTGGGGAGAACGTCCGACCACGGCGCGGTTAATATGCTCTCCGTCGGGGAACACCAGCTTGCGCAGGCTGTCCTTCAACTCGTCCCCTTCAATAAGATATGCGCCGTTTTTCTGCATGGACTTCAAAAAATTCGCTTCCATAGCGGTGGGGACATGAATGGTCTGTTCGCTGGTGCAGGGTACACCGTTGTCATAAGAGCGATTGTTGATTGCAACGGTTGTCATAAATTCCAGATCATCCCAGTCCTCACAGATGATCTCCTGACAGTTGCCCTGACCCACGCCGAAGCCAGGGCGTCCGCAGGAGTATACGGACTTCACCATGCCAGGGCCGCCGGTGGCAATATTGCAGTCGCACTGGGCCAGCAGTTCACTGGTTGCTTCAATGGAAGCGTGCCCCGCGTCAACAATCTGTATCAAATCGGCAGGCGCACCCAGCGCGGCAATGGCCTCGCGCACCATATCAACGGTTTTGGCGGAAACATTTTTTGCGGAAGGATGAGACGCAATGATACAGGCGTTTCTGCACTTAATGGACATCATGCCGTTTGCGGCAATCGTAATAATGGGGTTGGTACTGGGCATTACGCAGCCGATGACACCCATCGGCTTTGCCATTACCTTCACGCCCGGTTCGTCGCGCAGGTTTTTGATGTAGCCGACGGACTTCTTCCCGCGCATAATATTCCACTGTGACGTGGTGGTGGCCACAATTTTGCTCTCTTTCATCTTAACGGTGCCATACTGCGTCTCATCGCAGGCATCCTTTGCGAGAACCGCGCGATTGTCGTAAATGGTCTTTCCGATTGCACGAACCACCTCGTCAATTTTGACCTGATCAGTGTAGGTTTTCTCGAACTCCTTTTGAGCCACCTTTGCGCGTTTCACTAATTCGCCGATGTACTCTCTTACGTCTGTTTCAGCCATGTCAATACCTCCAAAAATAAATTACAATACACTTTCCGAAATTCGTCATTCTCTGGAAATTAAGACGCCGGAAACTCGGACGAGCCACGGAAAGCAATGAATGTACTATGTTTTATGGTGGTTTCATAGTAGCATTTTGACTAATTTGTCACAATGTGCACTCTGCTCAAATAAAAAGAGATTTTTGTCTTTTTTTACAGACCGATTCTTTCAGATGTTTAGTTTTTGTGACATTTTTCTATATTTCGGTGCGATTTTTATGAATAATGCAATTGCAAAGCGACCCGTTCTTAATCCATATACAGTAAATCTCCTGTACAATTGCGGGTGCAAAGTAAAGTATCAGCTTGCTTCCTTCAGCTTAAATGGCAAAGACCCATGGCACGGCGGGGTGGGACCATTTGATGATAGGGATTTTTTTCGTGCTGTGCCTTCTCAAAGAGGGCAATTTAACGGTTTGCAAGAAGTTGTTTCATCCCGCAAGTCAGCCCGTCTACGGTTAAAGGATACATGTCAAAGTAGCTGCCTAAAACTTCAAAGGCCTTTGTAAAATAGCTGCATTTAACCGGCCTCGACTGCGGATGCAGCCAAATAATATGCGAATACTTATTTTTAAACCTTAAAAAACTTTGAAGGCTGGAGCCATCCGGGACCGGGCCAATGCTTCCCTGTTTTCCTGAAAGTAGCTCTTCCGGAGGCATAATGGCATCCCCCACAAAGATCACCCGATAATCCGGGGATAGCTGATTAAAAATTAAATTTAAGGGGACGCTGTTTCTCCAATCGCAGGTTGGGTCCAGATAGACATTTTTTTGAAGAACATTATGAAAGTAGTATATTTGCAGCTCTTTAAAGTTTCCCGCTTTTTGCACTGACTGGAATAGTGTGCTGCACAGCAACTGATAGGGCTCCATTGATCCGCCCGAATCTATAAACAGCGCAACCTTGATGGAATTTTTTCGCGGACGGCCCGGCTCGATTTTTAAAATTCCGCCGCTCTCGCATGTCTTTTGTACGGTTGCATCCACATTCACAGTCTCTTTTGAACCGTCCGACTCCGCCGTGAGCTGCCTTAACCTGCGAAAAGCAACCTGAAATTGCCGCGCATCCAGCTTGTTATCTACGCGCCAGTCCCAGTATCTTCGCTCTTCCACGATGTGGTAGGCAGAGCCATACCCAGCTTCTTCCCCAACCCTGATTCCCCCTGCCTTTTTTCCCTGATTCCCATATGCTGTATATCCGCCTGTCCCAATCCAACGTTTTCCCTCGTTATGCTCTTCTTTTTGGTCCCGCAGCCGTTTGGCAAACAGTTGATCAATCAGCTCTTTAGGCAGGTCAGTTAATTCAGGAAGCCCTTCCCGCGTATTTTTCAACAGCTCCGGGTGATTTAGCCAGGACAGCAGCTCTTTAGAAACCTCCGACTGCTCGTCCATGCCTTTAAAGTACTCCCAAAAGGTATAATCAAACTTGTCATAATCCGCCTCACTGTGAATTACGACAGATTTGCACAGTCGGTAAAAGCCTGTCAGCGTGGACGCGTGAAGTCCCATGCTCAGGCCTTCCAGCATGGTGAGCCATTCGTTTGGCGAGATACTTAATCCGCTTTCCCTCAGCAAATAAAACAGTGAAAGAAACATGGGCTTCACGCCCCCTGAAAATTTTTAGCAAGCGTGAGAAGGTCTTCATTTTTCTTAATTAAAACACCGGCAAACGGAATTGAATTCTTCTCCGAATCAAATTCCGTTCCGCTAAGCTGCAAAGCGAGAATCCAGTCCAGAACCTCGCTGGTACTGGGCCTTTTTTGGAGACTGCTTAAATTGCGGACCCGGTAAAAAGTCTCAAGCGCCTGCCCAAGCAATTTTTTATGAAGCTCCGGATAATGTGCGCGGATTATTTTCTCCATCAACTCTTTATCCGGAAACTCGATATAGTGAAAGACGCATCTTCGCAAAAACGCATCCGGCAGCTCTTTTTCTGCGTTGGACGTAATGATGACGATTGGACGGTGCTTGGCAGCTACGGTTCGTTCGGTTTCTGAAATGTGAAATTCCATGCGGTCCAGCTCCCACAGCAAATCATTGGGAAACTCCAAATCCGCCTTGTCAATCTCATCAATCAACAGCACAACTTGCTGCTCGCTTGAAAAGGCCTGCCCCAGCTTTCCAAGCCGCACATACCGTTCAACTTGATCCACACCCTTTATGCCCAGCTGGCTATCGTACAGGCGCTGTACAACGTCATAGACATACAAGCCGCTCTCCGCTTTTGTTGTTGACTTTATATTCCAAACAATCAGTTCTTTACCCAGAAAATCGGCAATGGCCTGGGCAAGAACCGTTTTTCCTGTCCCGGGTTCTCCCTTAATCAATAAGGGCTTTTGAAGAGCCATCGCAATATTCACGGCTTGCAGCAGCTCATCGCCGGCCACATAGTCTTTGCCGCTCTGAAATTGCTCCATTGTAAGCAGCCCCCTGTATTTATGAATTTAAGAATTTGGCGGATGCTATGGTAAAGCAGTCTGTGGGACTTGGCCCCACAGACTGCTTTTACCAAAGGGTTCAATTGGTCTTTTGTGGGAAGTGGCATACCCGCCACCTTTGGGGTTGAAACGGATAATAAGCCTTTGCGCCGTTACGCCTTCAGCTTTTTAATCTCGGCTGTCATTGCCGGGAGAACCTGATACAGATCGCCAACAATGCCGTAATCAGCCACGCCAAAAATGGGTGCGTCGGGGTCTTTATTAATGGCGACAATGCAGTCGGATCCGCTCATACCGGCAAGGTGCTGAATCGCACCGGAAATGCCGCATGCAATGTAAATCTTGGGAGCAACCGTCTTGCCCGTCTGTCCGACCTGATGAACATGAGCAATCCAGCCGGAGTCGACGGCGGCGCGGGACGCGCCAACCGCGCCGCCCAGCGCGTCTGACAAAGGCTTGATGACAGTTTCAAACCCCTCGGGACCACCCAGACCGCGGCCGCCGGAAACGATAATTTCAGCATCCTCCAGCTTCACCATTTCCGCCACGGCTTCCCGAATGGATTCAATTAGCTTGGTGCGAATTCCGCCTTCAGGAACCGAAACGCTCTCCTTGATTATCTCGGCTGTACGGGAAGCATCGGGCGTTATCTTTTTAAACACGCCGGGACGAACCGTGCCCATCTGCGGTCTGGTTCTTTCGCACATAATGGTAGCCATCAGGTTTCCGCCGAATGCGGGCCGCGTCCAGGCCACATTGCCGGTTTCCGTCTCCACATCCAGCTCTGTGCAATCGGCGGTCAGGCCGGTTTTCAGGCGGCACGCCAGCCGGGGACCCAGATCGCGCCCGATGATGGTTGCGCCGATCATCAGGATAGAGGGCTTGTATTTTTCAACCAGTTGAACAAAGCCGTAGGTATAGCCTTCGGTGGTATAAGTTTCGTAATCATCACCCTCCACGGAAATGACGCTGTCGGCCCCATAGATAACAGCGGCTCTTTCAGCCTCGGCGTTGTTTTTCCCAAAAATCACGGCCACAATCTGCTGGCCCAGCCGGTGTGCCATCTGCGCACCGGGATTCAGCAGCTCCAAACCGCCGCTGACTGCCTTGCCGTCGTCGGTCTCAATAAATACCCAAAGGTTTTTGTAATCAGAAAATTCCATTGTTGCTACCCTCCTTAAATTTTCTTGTCATTGCTTAATAAGGCAATTAACTTGATCCCGGAGGCGCTGGGGCTGTCCTCTTCGACAATGTTGCATACCTTGCTCCGGACCGGCGTAAAGCTCTTTTTCACTTTGGTGGGAGAGCCTTTTAATCCGCAACAGGCCAGATCAATCTGAGACTGGGCTTCCATGTCTTCGGGGGTAATTACGGGAATTTGCGCACGGTTGGCGGCCAATCTTTTCTTCACTGTGGGAAAACGCAGTTCAAAAGGAGTTTTGGTGACAGACACCACCGCGGGCAAAGCGGCTTCCAGCACGTCATAGCCGTCGGCGGTTTCCTTGCGGATACGCACCTTGCCATCGGTGCAAGAAACCACCTCGGTGGCATAGGTAATCTGCGTATAGTCCAAATGCTCCGCCATCTCGGGACCAACCTGACCGGTGTCCCCGTCAATGGCCTGCTTGCCGCAAAACACAACATCAAACCTCGCACCGCGCTTTTCTTCAACGGCCTTTATGGTGCATGAGAGAATGTAGCTGGTAGCCAGCGTATCGGATCCGCCAAACGCACGCCCCGAAACAAGATAGGCATCGTCGGCGCCCACAGCCATGCTCTCTCGCAGAACAGCCTCCGCCTGCGCAGGCCCCATGCTGATGGCCGTTACCGTGCCACCGGTCTGGTCCTTCATGCGCAGAGCCATCTCCAGAGCAAAGCCGTCAAACGGATTTAAAATACTGGGAATTCCCTCCCGGATCAATGTATTGGTAACCGGATCAATCTTGACCTGTGTTGTATCCGGCACCTGCTTTACACATACAGCAATATTCATGCAGGTTATTTTCTCCTGTTACTATAAATTAGGTTGAGGACATGGCAACCAGCCATGTTTTTTTCCAACTTGTTGCCTAAGCTGATAGAATGAGAGGACAAAGGGCCTGACGGACACCTCCAAGGACTTAATTACAGCTTGCCTACCAAGGTTTTGCCGATAATATAGCGCTGAATCTCGCTGGAACCCTCGTAGATCGAGTAAATTCTGGCGTCACGGACCAGCTTTTCCAGTGGATATTCCTTGGAATATCCATAGCCGCCATAAATTTGCTGAGCCTGAAGGCAGATATCCAAAACCGCCTCGGATACAAAGCACTTGGTGCAGGAGCCCACCAGAGTATCGTAGATTCCCTGATCGACCAGAGCGGCGGAATAGGCCAGTTGAGAGCGGCAAGCTTGTAGTTTCATCTCCATATCGGCCAGCTTGAACTGAATACCCTCCAGCTTTCCGATGGGAGCGCCGAAGGATAGTCTGGTGCGGGAATAATCAAGCGCCAGGTCCATTGCCCGCTGGGCCACGCCCACGGCGGGCGCCACGCCGGTGGGTCGGGTGAGGGACAGCATTTTCATGATGGTCTTAAACCCGCTGCCCTCGGGGCCAATCATATTGGCGGCAGGTACGCGAACCTCGTCAAGCGCCAGATCGGTGGTGTCGGAGGTGCGAATGCCCATTTTATTCTCGTGCTTTCCCACAGAAACGCCGGGCATATTGCGGTCAATGATAAACAGGGAGATTCCCTTGTTGCCTTTGGTGGGATCTGTGCAGGCGGTCACAGTATACAAATCGGACACACCGCCATTGGTGACAAAGCACTTACTGCCGGTAATGATATAGTCGTCGCCGTCCTTTACGGCCTTGGTTTTGCAGTTGCCCGCATCGGAGCCCGACTGGGGCTCGGTAATGCACATGGACCAAAATTTGCGGCCCTCCTCGGACAGCAGCCGGCCATACTTCTCCTTTTGCTCCTCGCTGCCAGAGAGCAGCACAGGCTTCCATCCGAAGGTTTGGGCGCTGAAGGTATTTGCAAAACCCGCATCATGATAGGCCATGGCCATGCGAATGTACATAATCGTGCTGACATCCAGTTCAGTGCCACCGTACTGCTCGGGTACGTCCAGCCCCCAGAAGCCAAGGTCCATCAGTTCTTTTACCGTGTCAATGGGACAAACGCTTTGCTCGTCCCACTCAGATACATAAGGGTCGACCTTTTTTACGCAGAAATCATGAACCATCGCGCACAAATCTTTTTGATCCTCTGTCATTAGCTGATATTCGCTCATAATCAGTTGCCTCACTTCTTTTAACTATTTATCGCTTCATTTATTGTAAACGGCGCTTTTCGGTGGAAGCGCGAATTTACTTTCCCTGAAACACCGGCTTGCGCTTTTCCAGAAATGCTTCTACTGCTTCTGCGTGGTCCTGAGACAGACTGCAAGCATACTGTGCCTGTACTTCCCGCTGCATACAGGCGTTCCACTGGTCAAAATTCACACTGTTTATCAAGGCCTTAATCTGCGCATACGCAGCGCTGGGGCCGTGAGAGTATTTGTAAATATACTTTTGAACGGTTTCCTCCAACATCTCTTTGGGGACGGCGTCAGTGATAATGCCCCACTCTTTGGCCTCCGCGCCGCTAAAGTGCCTTCCGGACATCAGAAGTTCCGTAGCTCTGACAGGGCCCACCGTTTTGCTGAGCGTATATGTTATGCCGCCGTCCGGGACAAAGCCGATGTTCACAAACGCAAATACCATTTTTGCGGTTTCCTCCGCAATAGAAAAGTCACAGGCCATTGCCATACTCATTCCAACCCCGGCCACAGCCCCTTCGATCCAGGCGATTGTGGGCTTTGAAATCATCCGCAGTCTGGTGATCAGCTCGCCTCCAATGCGAATGGCTGCTCTGGTATTGTTGATCCCCTTGTCCATGCGCTCTTTCATTCCGCGGACATCGCCGCCTGCCGTAAAGTTTCCGCCTGCGCCGCGCAAAACAACCACACGCACGGCGTCGCTGCTCTCGCATTCGTTTAGGCACCGGATCAGATCCTGCATAACTTCAGCAGGAACCGGATTTAATTTTTCCGGCTGATTAAGCGTGATGTACGCAGCGCCGTCCTTTATGTCAAACAGGACCCGGTCTGTCATTAAATTCACTTTCAAAATAATCTTTCCGCCTTTTCACCATCATCAAGCGCAAGGGACCTTGCGAGAGACAACTAGCTTTTGGATTTTGCTTTTTCTTCCCATTCGCCCTCCATAGCGTCAACCTCTTCCGCGCTTAAGCCAAGCTGTTCCAAAATTTCGTGGTTACTTTCGCCCAGATTCGGCGCAGCACCGTATTGGGCCTGAATTTCAGAAAATGTAAACGGGTTGCTGGGAAAGCGGCGCGTGCGAACAGACATCATGTCGTTCGCCATCGGCATATCTGCAATCCAGCCGCACGCATTATAGTGAAGATCTTCGTCGATATCCATCATGTTATAGATCTTCGTGCAAGGAACGCCCGCCTCTATCAGCGCATCAACGGCGGTATTCACGCTGTCGAGGCTCTTCAGCCATTCCTCAATCATCTCAATTAAAATGTGTTTGTTTTCCACCCGCTGATCGTTGGAAATAAAACGCGGGTCCTCTGTCAACTCCGGCCTGTTCATAACATTGCAAAGCTTGGTCCACAGATTTGAGCTCAGCGCGCCGATTACCACGGACTCTCCGTGATTTCCCTGAAAAATACCGTACGGCGCAAGGTTACTGTGATGGTTGCCCGTGCGGGTGGCAACCGTTCCCGTAATTCCATGATCCAGCTTTGCGGCCATCCACATAAGGGAGCGTGCCAGGGCAATGTCAATATGCTGCCCTCTGCCGGTTCGCTCGCGGTAATACAGCGCCGTTCCGATACAGCCAAACGCATTCAGAGCGCCAACCCAGTCACCGATTGCCGAGCCGATTTTTGTAGGTGCGCCATCCGGCTCCCCGGTCATTTCCATCATTCCAGAGACTGCCTGCGCAATGACATCATAGCCCGGCCGGTCGGCATACGGGCCGGTTTGACCGTATGCGGAAACCGAGCAGTAAACAATTTTGGGGTTTATTTCTCTGATGGCCTGATAATCCAGCCCCAGTCTCTCCATCACGCCGGGACGATAGCTTTCTAAAATTACGTCTGCGTCTTTTGCCAGCTTTTTAAACGATTCCGCACCGCGAGGGTCCTTCAAATCCAGCACCAGAGACTTTTTTCCGCGATTTGAGACGCAGTAATTAATGCTGATTCCATCAATTATGGGAGGAAAAAAGCGATTGTCGTCGCCAAGCACAGGCTTCTCAATATGAATTACATCGGCTCCATAATCAGCCAGCATGGCTCCTGCCATTGGCCCGGCATAGTTGTTTGTGGCATCAATTACCTTGAGGCCCTCGTAGAGTTTTCTTTCCATTTATTAAAACCTCGTTTATTTCTGAAAGCAAATTTGCGGGGATGCTTTATAATCAAGCGGACGTTTCGCCCCGGAATCAGACGTCACTTTTTTAATTCAGTGTTCTCTCCCCCTCGCAAGCAAGGGGGAGAGAATGTTTCAAGGGTCACCAGGCCCACATTTCCTCAAAATAGGCGTGAAGCTCGTCCTTATCGGTCACGCAGGCGACGCTGAGCATTCCCTGCTCGTTTGTCCAGCAGGCCAAGTAAGCCGCTTCCATTTCGTCCTTTGTGCCGATGCCATATGTCTTGGGCGTAGGAATGTTCAAAGAAGTGTTCATGTCTCCCACAATCTTGCAGCAATCGACAATTAGCATCTCACGACTTTTACCTTCGGATTCAATCCCCATAAATCTGGCCAGCGCTTGCAGCCGCTCCATATCAACGGATTTACCGCAATGCTGAATAGCAAAGTTCAGGCCCCAGGCGCAGGCAATGCCGTGAGGCACATGCAGTGCGCCGCCAAGCGCATGGGCAATGGCGTGACCGGCTTGCAGCGTGCTGCTTGCAAAGCTGACGCCGCCATAGGTTGCAGCCTGCATCATTTGGCCGCGGGCCTCCAGATTCTTGCCGTCTTCCACAGCCACGGGTAGCCACCTGATAACCCGGCAAATGGTATTTTCACAGAACATGTCCGCAAACTCGTTGTGTCTACCCACCAGATACGCTTCAACAGCGTGGGAAAGCGCATCCATACCGGTGGAGGCAGTCAGCCCCTTGGGCAGGCCCAAAGTCAGCTCGGGGTCCAGATACGCCGCATAGGGACACATTTTTACAACGTCCTTAATGCAGACCTTCCTATGCGTTTCGGTATCTGTTACGATTGACAGCGCAGTTACTTCGGAACCCGTGCCGGAGGTAGTGGGGACAGCCAGCACATGGGGACACATGTTGGCAATGGGCTTTCCGGCACCCAGCACATAATCCAGCAGCCTACCGGGATTTGTCTGCATAACCGCCATGCACTTGGAGGTATCGATAACGCCGCCGCCGCCAATTGCCAAATAGACGTCAACGTTCTTTTCCTTTGCTGCCCTTGCAGCATCCTCAATCATTTTCACTGGGGGGTCTGCGGTTACGCCGCCAAACTCTTCAACGGTAAAGCCGGCCGCGCGAATGGGCCCGATTACACGCTCGGCAATTCCTGCTTTTTGAATGCCCTCGTCATAAACGGCCATCACCGTCGTCACTTGCAGGCTTTTCAAAAGGTCCGCCACCTTTGTGGAAACGCCCTCGCCGTAAATAATCCGCGGCGCATTGTACGCATCAAAAGCAATCATGTGGTAAGCCTCCTCAAAAATATTAATTGTTCGCTGTATCATTAAGGCGCTTGCGCGCAAGCTTTGGAATAGAGAAACCGCAAATGACACCCAGCGTGCACAGAATAAACGCCATGACAAACGCAATGGTATAGGTACCGGTTGCCGCAATCGAAGCAGCGGTAACTCTGGGGATAATCTGTGTCATCGCCATGTAGCCCAGCAGCGCGAACCCATAAATGTTGCCGGCGTAAATAGGCCCGAAGGAAGTCGTGGTAATCACAGGATACACAGAGTTTGTTGAGCCAAAGCCCGCGCCTAGGCAGAAATACGCAATCAGAATTGTAGCCACGGAATTTCCGGTAAGCAGGCAGGCTCCGGAAACCATGCACAGCGTCCAGCACACACCGTAAACCTTCTTGTAGCCGATGTTGTCGGTCAGCTTGCCCAAGCCCAGCCGGCCCACCACGTTTCCGATATTATAAATGGAAACGCCCAGGGTTGCATAGGCCAAATCAATACCCTTGTCCGTCATAAACATGGAAAATCGTGAGAACATAATTAAGTAGAAAGAGGGGAAAAATGCCATCGCGCCCAGTTGAAGCCAAAACTGTCTGGTTTTCCACGCCTTGGAAATCGGAATGCTCTCGTACTGAGAAACCAGACCTTCTCCGGAAGCAGGCGGTACATAGCCCTCCGGAACATAGCCCACAGGCGCGGACTTGATCCCCAGACCGCAGATAATGCAAACCACCATGGCGACTACGCCGCAGGAAATTAGAGTGACCTTTACATTGCTCATGGCGGTGATACTGGCGCACAGGGGCGCCAGAAACGCGGAAGAGCCTCCGTTAAACGCCATGCACAAACCGGTAGCCAGACCCTTTTTATCAGGGAACCAGCCCATGACGCAATACATCGTGCCGCAATATGTAATGCCATTTCCCATGCCGATCAGGAAACTAAAGGTGAAATACAGCATACCGGGATTGCCGACGGGAACCATGGCGGTTGTAATCAGGCCTGTGCCAAATACAATTGCGCCGATCAAGACCACTGTCTTGCCGCCGAGTTTTTGCAGCAGCTTTCCTCCCAGCAGAGATCCAATAGGCCAGAAGGTCAGCATGGTTGTGCCGATATTGGCGATTGCCGATGGGTCCCACCCATAATAAGCAGCCAGAGGAGTGACAAATACGGAGGTGGCGTTAATGATTCCCGCGCAGACCAGAACGATGAGGCCCCTGATCAAAATCGCAGATCTATTTGTGCCTTGCAAATCCTTTGTAGACATAAATAAATTCTTCCTTTCTTTTTGCTCGTAAGAGGCAGTGGCAGGCAACAGCTAGGTGAACCGTTCCTAGTGTTGCGTTTAGTTTAACAAATCCGAGACAAAAGCCCTATGTGCACTAAAAACAGTATTGAACTTCTTTTTGTCTTTTTTGACAATTCATTTATTGCTGCCTTCTGTTAAAATGATTTATAGACTACTTTAACAAGCTTTGGGGTTGCGCTCTATTATAAATTGATATATTTTTATAAAAAACAACAAGGGTGGGAGTCGGTTTATGAAGCTTTCAGTTTTACTGGACATCTTGCAAAACGCCGGAATGATTTCCGATGTCAAAATTGATAATGACTGCGAAATTATGGATTTGACTTTGATGGACAGTGAGTTTCAGGATTTTAATAATTCCACGCTCTATTTCTTTGACGGAACCCAAGTCGGCTATGGAACCAAGCTGCCGCAAACCCTGCTTTATACCGGCGATATTCCGCCTTTTCGCGCCGCCGCGCTTCAGAATGGAGCGAAAATTATGGTCAGCCTCCCCACGGCCTTTCGCTATGTGAAATCGCAACTGGATTCCTCCCCCTTGGCCCAAATTCAATATTCCGAAACTATTTCAAAACTGGTAATGGGGCACGACCTTAATTCCATTTTGACCGAACTGTTTATTAGGAGCGGAAATCAGTTCGCAGCCATTGACCTTTCGGGAAAAATTCTCGCAAATTCTTCGCCGTTTTATGTGGATTACTCTTTGTGGATGCAAAGTGTGCAGCAAGGCTATTGTGACGATGTGCTAATGGACTATATTAATTCCCGCAGACAAAACATCCGGGCTCCAAAGGGCCCCGCGGTGTTCAGCCTGTATTGCTCGAAAATCAATATGTATATTCTTGTCGCACGCATTCTGGACAAGAACGAGCCGCTTGGCTATTTGTTTGCCATTAACTCCAAACCAAATTTTGATAAGCAAACGGAAAAGCTGATGCCGCTGCTGGCCCAACGCATGGGAGAATCTGTTCTCCGTCTTAAAAACGCCAACTACTGCTACAATGTTTTTGAGAACAACATTTTGCTGGATGCGGTAAACGGTGCTTCAAAAAACGAGATTTTTATCCGTGCCAAGCGTGTTAATCTCAAGGTTCCGGCCCATATGCGGATTCTTGTCATTAAGTCGTCGTCAAATTACCACAGCCAATTTCTCTCCAAGTCATTGCTGCCGCAGATTTCGGATGCGATTAATCATCAGCCCTGCTTTGTTTATAAAGGTGCGCTGGTTGCAATTGCCCAAACGGACGAGACGGGCAACCTCTCATCCGAGCTGCTTGCCGCAATTGAACAGTGCATACAGAAAAACCACTTGCTTGCAGGCGTCAGCAATCACTTTTCTGACGTCTCCTCCCTTTTGGAGTATTATCAGCAGGCGATTACGGCGTTAAAGCTCTCCAGCCGTTTCTGTTGTAAAAAGCCTTTAAACTATTATCTTGAATGCTCGGTGTATATATTTTTAGATCTAGTGGAGGATGACGCGCTTTTAGAGCAGTGCTGCCACCCTGTGCTCCCAGCGCTCATAGAATACGATTGCCAAAAGAAAACGGAATTTTTTGATACTCTGCGCATTTTTACGCAAACTGGCTTCAATAAAAACCGCACGGCGCAGATCATGTTTGTTCATCGGAATACCATCAACTACCGTATTCAGCAAGTAGAAAATATCTATAAATTGGATTTTTCTGAAGAACACCTGCTTTTTACCCTGCAGCTTTCATTTATTATTTACGCTTGGCGTAAAAACCAATATCTCACGGATCATTAAATAAAGTCTCAATTGCAGCTTAAATAAATAGTACACAAAAATCGAGCCTTCTCAAGGAAATTATTTAGGAGTTATTTGGTCATGATGAATAACACATGCTCCAACCTTCATTTAGGGTCCGGCTGAATTTTTTAATAAGCAAAGGTCCCCGGCGCATCGCGCCGGGGACCTTGAAAAACGCACTGCTTAAAATAAGCCGGACTGCGCCCGGGCCCTGATTCTTAAAAAGCAGAGCTTTTTAATTGCTCCGAAAAACCTGACAAGACCCGCTGTTTAGCGGCGGATTACTACGAAAAAAACGATCAAACCAGACCCGGAAACAGCGTACACATCAACACAACAGCCGCCGTGCCGAAGGACGTTGCCACAACCGTGGTGATAAACATGGAAGGGTATATCTCCCGCAGTTTCATGTGGCACATCGGAAGCAGCATCAGAATGGAACCGCAATAGGGCATTGAGTCCAGCGTTGTTGCGGCAAATGCGGAGACACGGTGAATCGCGTTTACATTCAGTCCCATATCCAGCAATTTTGGCGCAATTTGCGGTAGTGCAATGAGTTGTCCCGTGGAAGACCCGCCCGTCAGCATACACATCAGAGCAACGACTACCCAACAAATTAAAATGGGTGAGAGATTGATGCTGACAATTGCGTTCAGCATTGTCTGAAACGCATCCGTACTGGTAATAACGCCCGCAAAACCGCAAATACCGCCAACGGTCATGGTCATTGGGATGGAGTCCGTGGCGGCTTTGCTTAAAATCTGCTTCAAGTCCTTTTTTCTCAGTTGCTTCCAGAACAGTGCAATGGACAGCAGACAGGTAAAAATCAGGCAAACTACGATGTTTAAATTAAACGCATTAAATGTCAAAAACAGGATTGCCATGGGAATAACGGATATCAGAAAGCCCGGCGTATCCATATTCGGATCGGTTGCAGGGTCCAACTCGTGCCGCACAAAATGCTCCCCATTATTTCTTGCCTTATTAATCATGATGTTCATTAACACCAGAATTACGATAATTTCTACCACGGCTCCCACAAGCCCGGGAACCATCGCAACCCCCGCACTTGTGTGCAAAACAGACATGGCAGCCACATTTGTTACCTGGGGGCTGCCGGGAATCGTCAGCGTAAACGTATAGCAGCCAGCACCCAAAACGCCCAAAATAAATTTTTTGGGAATATCGCAGCGCTCAAATACCGCCAATGCAATGGGATACATTAAGACAATTACCACACCGGCAATAATTCCGCCGAGATTTAATATGGTGCCAATCACCAAAATAATTGCCATAGCAATTAAGTTTTTTTTGGTGCCGCTGGCGTCATCCCGAATCAATTTTTTCATAATTGAATCGGCAATGCAAAATGCGGCGCCGCTTTCGCGGTACAGATAGGACTGGAGACAGCCAAATACCATGAGAAAAAAGAAACTCTTGATAGCTGTATACACGCCAGCTACATAGGTATCTGTCAGCGCGGTTACAAAGTTCAGCCGGTTCAGCAGAACTACTACACACACACCGAGAAAGGTTGCCAGATATACAGACCAATCCTTATATGTTAAGTAAATGACCACCAGAAAGCCCAAAATACATCCAAGAACGCCCATATAAACGATAGTCCCTCCCAACTTGGTTTTATCAGCCAAAATAAGTATTTTTGCCAGAAACCACTTACGATCTACTAATATAATTACACATTTTGCCTAAATCATCATTGGTTTCTTTGCACAATATGGAGACGGATTTTGTCGAAATTGACAATTGCCTGTTTTATAGAATTTACGCAGCACTACCGTCAGGCCGCAATTTCAATATATCGGCTGGGTAAACTATCGTTCATTTGATCTGTTTTCCTGGAAGTCCGAGGTGAAGGCATATCTGCAGTTGTGCTATATTGGGATCGATATTTCAAATTGTATTGTACAGTGCTGTGCAAAAAGATCCTAGAACCATAATGGTTCTAAGGATCTTTTTTTGTGTATAATACAGGACTTAAACCTGTGACACTCTGCACCTCAAGCAGAAGCGCATATTATCCTTGACTCAGTAATTATAAATTAAAATTCTTTGCTCTGCAAGGTGCATAACGGGTCTAACTTTCTTCCTGTATTTTCGACATTTTTTTGCGGGCATGGAGCGTATCGCGAGCGCTCCCGGATATTTACAATCAGAGGTTGCCTCCCCAAAGCTCTGGGGCTGTGTTTTGGCAGTTGGGTCATTGACACAGATGTCTCCTTACATTCTCTTAATTGCATCCATGGCCAAAGCGGAACGTTCACATTCATCAGCCGACAATGTAATTTGGTAGCAGAGGGGGCTGCCCTTCATTTTTTCCGCCGCATAGCTCAGTCCGTTGGTGCGTTCGTCCAGTAGGGGGTGGTCAATTTGATTCGGATCCCCAAGCAGAATCACCTTTGTGCCGATTCCGGCCCGGGTAATGATTCCTTTCGCCTGCTTGGGCGTCAAGTTCTGCGCTTCATCAATAACCAGATATGTTTTGGTGACCGAGCGGCCTCTGATAAAATTGAGTGCCTGCGCGATAATAATACCCCGGTCGAACAGCTCTTCCACCTTCCCGGAAAGGCTGCGCTCATCCTTAAACCGCTCCTTTTCATTTTGATCAACCAGCAGCTCCAGATTGTCAATGGCGGGGCGCAGAAGGGGCGCGATTTTTTCGGACTCGTCGCCCGGCAAAAACCCGATATCGTCATCGAACTGGACATTCGGGCGGCAAATAAGGATTCTTCTGTAAGCCGACTCCTCCAACTCCATCACGGCGTTCAGACCAACTGCCAAGGAGTAAAAGGTTTTTGCGGTTCCCGCCGTTCCCCTCACGATGACCAAAGGCGCCTTGTCTGTATCGGTCATCAGGGCCTCCTGCAAAAAATACTGCCCCACATTTCGCGGCGTAACGCCGTAAGGTCTCTTCTTCCCGTATGCCAGCGGGACGATCTTTTGCCCGTCAAACCGCCCCAGCTGAGTTTTGCGGTCGGACTGATCCGCCCTGAGGATAACAAACTGATTCGGTACGAGCTCAACAGCGCGCTTCTGGCCCGCTTCATCCATCAGGTACAGCTCGTTGGGAGAAATGTGCTTTTTCTTGAAGGATTCAAACTTTTTTTCGGAGACGTACGCTTCGCAGCGCCCGGTGTACTGTTGGTCGCCGATGGGGGCCTGTTCTGTTGTAAAGTCCTCCGCCTCTATCCCCATCATCTGGGCCTTTATCCGCACAAGAATGTCTTTTGTGACCAAAATCACGGGTGCCTGCGTTTCTTTCAGTGCCTGACAGACCTTTAAAATGCGGTTGTCGCTTTTGTGCTCCGGAAAGCCTTCCGGAAGCTTCACATGAACACAATTGACCTCCAGACGCAGCGTTCCACCGTCCGGCAGAGATACGCCTTCAAGGAGATTGCCCGTGGTCCGAAGCGATTCCAGATAGCGAATTGCCTGCCGCGCGTTGGCTCCTTTTTCTCCATCACTGGTCTTTAGGGCATCCAGTTCCTCCAGAACCGCAATGGGCAAAACAATATGGTTATCCTCAAAGGATTGAAGTGCATATGGGGCCTGAATTAAGACGTTCGTATCCAAAACATAGGTTTTCGGCATCATCGTCATTCCTTTCCTGTATTCATTCAAGAAATAGCTGCGGCAGACAAAAACGGCCCCAGTCGGACAGGGTACGTAACTGCGCACACTGTCCCATTGGAAGCCGCTATTGCATGGGCGTCTCCGATTTTAAGTATCTCTCTTTTATGAGAGAGTCCAACCTGAGCCACGGACAAAGATACATTCACGCACTCACCCCTAATAGAATATTGCTGCGGAGATTTTTATTGTACTAAATTAAGAATAGCCGCCGTATGCAAAATCTGTTATCACATTTGTGTAAAAGCTGTAAACAGATTCGCATTCATATCTCCTTAACAGACCGGTAAATTACCTCATGGCCGCTGTGGCGCTGCCTTTTGGGCTGCGTTTATGCTTTACCTGCGCTTCACACAGGCTTTACTGCTCCGGGATATTCCGCGCCGCGTTTTTCGGGGTATACTAAGCCATCATAGGAGGCATTTGTCTCCTATACGACGTGGGAAGATAGAAAGTAAAAGTAGAGGAAGATCACATGAAACAAGCCATGATTGACATTGGTTCCAATTCCATGCGTTTGACGGTTTATGAAACGGAGGGCAACTCCTTCAAAATCCTGTTCCGGGAAAAAAGCATGGCCGGTCTTGCCGGTTATGTGGAAAACGGAACGCTGTCCGACGAGGGGGTTTTATGTGCCTGCCGGGGTTTGCTGAAATTTAAAAAGATGCTTACGTCTCTGAATATTCGGGACGTGGTCATTTTTGCCACTGCCTCTTTGCGGAATATCAGCAATACCGAAGCGGCCGTCTCGGCGATCCGGGACCGCACCGGCTGGGAGGTGGAGGTGATCAGCGGGGAGGAAGAAGCGTTGTACGGCTATATCGGCGCCATGCGGGAATTTCAGCTCTCTCGCGGCGCGGTCCTCGATATTGGCGGCGCCAGCACGGAGCTTGCGCTGTTTGACGAAGACCGGCCGCTCCGTTCTCTCAGCCTCCCCATCGGGTCGCTAAATCTGTATCGAAGCTGTGTCAAGAAAATTCTTCCGGGCAGGCATGCTCTGAAAAAAATACGGGAGACGATTCAAGCCGAGCTGGACAGGAGCAGTCTGCCCGATTTTGAGAGGCAGTTGCCGCTGGTCTGCGTGGGCGGCACGGGGCGCGCCGTCTTAAAGCTGGCGGGCGCGGTGTACGCGCAGCCGGAGGGCTGCCGCGCCATTGGCGCGGAGCAGCTGGACGGGCTGTGCGCCATATTGTGCCGGGGAGACAGACAGGCCATAGACCTGATTTTAAAGCTGTCGCCTGATCGGATTCACACCATTGTGCCCGGAATTCTCGTGCTGCACAGCCTGTTTCATCTGCTTGACGCCAAAACTCTTGAAATCGGAAAATACGGAGTGCGGGAGGGATATTTGTGCCGCAAGATTCTGTAATTGACCCGGGACAGTACGCCTATACCCAGAATCGGGAGCTGAGCTGGCTGCGATTTAACCAGCGGGTGCTGGAGGAGGCGGATGATTGCACCAATCCCCCTTTGGAGCGGCTAAAATTCATTGCCATCTTCTCGGGTAATCTGGACGAGTTTTTTATGGTCCGGGTGGGCAGCCTGTTTGACATCGCCCTCGTCTCCCCCTCCGAAGCGGACAATAAAAGCGGCATGACCGCCTCAGAGCAATTGGGAGGAATCTATCGCTCTATACCGGGCCTGATCAAGCTGAAGGAACAGCTTTACGCGTCGGTGATGGTGGATTTGGCGCGGCAGGGCGTGGCGGATCTCGCTTTTTCTCAGCTCACGCACTGGGAACAAAATACGGTTAACGCCTATTTCAAGTCGAATATCCTACCCATTATTTCGCCCATCATCATTGGAAGCCGTCACCCGGCGCCTCATCTGGTGAACAAAGCCCTGTATGCGGCGGCGCTTTTATCGGATAAGAAGGGGAAGCCCTCCGTGGGGCTGGTTCCCATACCCGAGATCCTGCCTCCCTTTTTCAGGCTGGAAGGTGGGGTTCTGCGGTATATCCGCGCGGAAACGATGATTTTGCATAGAGTTTCATCTCTGTTTGGCGCTTACCAGGTGGAGGAATCCTGCATTGTCAGCGTCACTCGCAACGCGGACATCGGCTTCGACGATGAAAAATTTGAGGACAGCGAGGAAGATTTTCGCATTCGAGTGACAAAGCTTTTGAAGAAGAGAGGCAGCCTGTCGGCAATCCGGCTGGAAATCAGCAAAAATATATCAGACGGATTTTTAACCCGGCTGACAAAGCTGGTGAAGGTAGAAAGGCAGCAGGTCTACGTGGATTCCTGTCCGCTGAATATGCGGTATGTATTTGAGCTTGCAAAGGAGCTGCCGGACTCAAAGGCCGCGGCCCTGCTCCATCAGCCGTACCGCTCCCGGTGGCCGGAGGATATCCGCCCGGAGGAAAGCATTATGGAGCAGGTGCAGCGGGGGGACAAGCTCCTGTTTTTCCCCTTTGACTCTGTGACCCCGTTTCTGCGCCTGCTGAGCGAAGCTGCGGAACATCCTGATGTGCTGTCTATCAAAATCACCATTTACAGACTGGCGTCCTCTTCCAAAATCGCCCACACCCTGTGCCGCGCAGCCGAAAATGGCAAGGAGATTATTGTCCTGATGGAGCTGCGGGCCCGATTTGACGAGGCCAACAACGTCTCCTGGTCCAAACTGCTGGAGGATGCGGGATGTCAGGTCATCTATGGGATGGACGGCTTCAAATGTCACAGCAAGATTTGTCTCATCACCCTGCGGGGAAAACGGAAGGTGCAATATATTACCCAGATCGGAACCGGAAATTACAACGAAAAGACCAACGCCATGTACACCGATCTGAGCATTATGACCGCTTCCGACACCATTGGAGAGGATGCCACGGCCTTTTTCCGAAATATGCTGGTAAATAATCTGAACGGAGAATACCGTGAGCTTTTGATCTCCCCCAACGGAATCAAATCAGCCGTTTGTGACCTCATTGACGAGCAGATTGCGCTGGGGTATAATGGATACATCTGCATTAAGGTCAATTCCGTCACGGAACGGGAGGTCATCGACCGGCTCCGCGCCGCCTCCCAAGCGGGAGTGGAGGTGCAGATGATTGTCAGGGGGATCTGCTGCATTCTCCCCGGAGTTCCCGGGGAAACCGAAAACATCCATGTGACCAGTATCGTGGGCCGCTTTCTGGAGCACGCCCGCATCTATTGCTTTGGAAAGGGCGCGGAGGCCAAGGTGTACCTCTCCTCCGCGGATTTGATGACCCGCAATCTCAGCCGACGGGTGGAGATTGCCTGCCCCGTTCACGACAGGGATCTGAGGGATCAGCTTTTATGGATTTTGTCCTGCCAGCTCAGGGATACCGCAAAAGCCAGCTTTATGACGCCGGACGGGCTGTATTGCCGGAAACGGGGGCAGCAACCTATTCCCTATGACAGTCAGGTCCAATTTATGGAGGCTTCGATTCACAGTGCGGCCCCCTGCCTTCCCCCAAAGCCTACTCTGGCGGAGAAAATTACCGGGCTGGCCCACAGGGCGCTACGCGGCCTTTATTAGAGCTATAAAAGAAAAGTGAGGCGTATAGATTTGAAACAGCTTCTTGAGAAAAAGGGATTTATCTGCGACATGGACGGCGTGATTTACCACGGGAATCGCCTGCTGCCGGGGGTCAAGGAATTTCTCGACTGGCTGAAAAAGGAGGAAAAGAATTTTCTTTTCCTCACCAATTCCGGCCAGAACACGCCCCGGGAGCTGCAGCAAAAGCTGGAGCGGATGGGCCTTGCGGTGGACGCGTCCCATTTTTACACCAGCGCCCTGGCCACGGCGCATTTCCTGAACAACCAGGCTCCCGGATGCAGTGCCTATGTCATGGGGGACCACGGTCTTCAGAATGCGCTGTACGACGCGGGTGTCACCTATAACGATGTGGACCCGGATGACGTGGTGGGGGGGGAACCGGCGGGATATGGCCTTGCCATGAGTACAAAAGCCATCCGGCTGGTGAACGGCGGCGCAAAGCTGATTGCCACCAATTACGACCTGACGGGCCCCACGGAGTCGGGCATTGCCCCGGCCTGCCGGGCGCTGCTGGCGCCGATTGAGTTGGCCACGGGAAAGCAGGCTTACTATGTGGGCAAGCCCAACCCGCTGATGATGCGCACAGGGCTGAAGCTTCTGGGAGTGCATTCGGAAGACGCCGTCATGATCGGAGACCGGATGGACACCGACATCGTGGCGGGCATCGAATCGGGACTTGACACCGTGCTGGTTCTCTCCGGCGTCACCACCCGGGAAGAGTGCCTGAACTTCCCCTACCGGCCCCGGCTGATTCTGGACGGTGTGGGCGACATTCCCGCCGCCGCGGAGACCCTCCTCCTTTGAACATGCGTGTTCACGGGAGAGAGACGCTCTGCGCGATAAAATTTCACCTGATCCTTACACAAATGCGGTGACATGCTTCTTAAAACGGAGGTAAACTGGTACTATCCGTGGGAAAGGAGTCTGCTTTGATGTCGTATGCCTTGATTTTCCGGGCGGGCGCGCCCTGCTTCTTTCCTGTGCCTGAATGGACTGCCGCACAATTTGCGGGCAGGCCCGTTCAGGTATTTTTTTATCATAATTAAGAATAGGAGCGATGAAAAATGCTGCCATGTCAAACCGATTGTCGCGAGTATCAGGAGGGCTGCCACAAGGGCTGTGCCCGCTGGCGCAGCTTTCAAGAGAGACAAAGTGCCCAGCGTCAGGCGAAAAAGCAATATTTGCGGCTCCACGACCCGCGGCGTACCCAGACGATTCACCAATACGCGTCCATGATGGCAAGAGCCCCCATGCGGTGAACCGCAGGGGGTCGATCATACAAAAATTCTCAAAAACCGGGCAATGCCGCCTACCGCGTCTTTCATGCAGGCGGCGTGTTCCTTACAAAATTTCAATATAATTCCCTGGCTGTTTTTTACATTTCTTTTTTAGCTGGGCAATGTCCTGTGAAAAATCCCCGATGTTTTTGTAGTCTCTGGCCCGGTTTGAAATCCCCGCGACGGAAAGTCCTGCAATGGGGAAGCTTTCCGTCACGCCATTTCTGTTCTTTGAAATGATGTAGCCGTTTCTGATATCCTCATCGCGGTACAGCGAGGTCACCTCCCGGGAAAAGCGTTCCACCACCGACTCGCAGTACCCCTCTCCTTCATTGTAATCGCAGATGACAATGAAATCGTCGCCCCCGATGTGTCCTATAAATTCTCCTTGCGCGGCGCAGATTTTTAGAATTTTGGCCAGAAGTGTGAGCATTCTATCCCCATTTTCAAAGCCGTAAGCGTCGTTGTACGCCTTGAAATTGTCAATGTCATAATAAGTAACACAATAGGGGGCGTCCGCAAAAATGCGGCTCTGGATTTCCTTTTCAATGACCAGATTACCCGGCAGGCCCGTCAGGGGATTGGAATGCCTTGCAATGTCTACCTCCACCTTGGTGCAGGCATCCAGCAGGTTTTTAATAGTCACAATCCCCAGATACTTCCCGTCCTTTTCCACCACAATGGGATTGTACAACTGCTCGAACGGCCTTTGCATGGCGAGCCGTGATACCGCGTCGACGGTCATTCCGTAGTTTACTCTGGAAAAATCCGGCTTCATCGCCTGCTGAACCGTCTTTTTGGAGTGGAGCCCGTAGCCATATCTGCCGCCAAGCAGCTCATTCAAGTCCGTGCGCGTCATAAACCCCATGGTAATATCATCCCGCACCACAGAAAACTCCGTGACGGAGAGATTCAGCTTCAGCGTCTCATAGATGCTTTCAAGCTTTTCGTTGGGAGAAACGATATGGCCGGGCCTTGCCAGATGCCCCACGATGGGATAGACGGAGCTTATGAGATTCTCGTTGTACTGCTTTGCGTGGCATCGCTTGATGGTTTCCACCTTTTCGGGCGCGATCGGGGAAAAGGACTCCTGCGGAATCCCAAGAAAATAGCCTTGTCCCAAATCCACGCCCAGCTTGACGAGAACCGACAGCTCCTCTTCCGTCTCGATTCCCTCGGCAATCAATTGAATGCCGGCGCTTTTTCCAAAGTCGACCATTGCTTTGCACAGCAGTCGCTTGATCTCGTCCTTGTCGATATTCCGGACAAGGCTCATGTCCAGCTTGATCAGATTGGGCTTTACGCTGGCGATGTTGTTCAGCCCCGAATAGCCCGCCCCCACGTCGTCGATGGCGATTCCATAGCTCTGCTTTTTGTAATGATCAATGGAACATAAAAACGCGCTGCTATCAAGGGCTGCAACGCGCTCGGTGATCTCAAATATGATGCTGTTGGCGTCCAGGCCGTATTCCCGCAGATGTTCTCTGGTAAAACCCGTCCTGAATTGATGGTCGTAAAGAATGTTGGAATTTACGTTGAGAAACAGCTTTTTGTCGGCGGAGAGCCGCGCAGCGTTTTCCAGCGCCCGCGCTCTGCACAGCTTTTCCAGCTCCCACGCCTTGCCATCTTTGTCGGCGAGTCGGAACATCTGCTCAATGTTCATCTGAAGCTCTTGCTTCGAAATCCTGCTGAGGGCCTCGTATCCGTAAACCTGTCCGTTGGACAAAGATACGATGGGCTGGTATACGGACTTGATGTATTCCCCCTTCAGAATTTCCTCAAGAATATCAGAATTCGACCGGTCCCCAACCGTTTCAGAATTTTGCATTAGTTCACCTCCATGTGGTCGTTTATGCGCTTTCGAGGATGCACAAACAGGCTACTACAACCGGCGGCGGAGTACAAGTGACGTGCCGTTAAAACTGTGTAACGTCTCTTTAAAAAAGAAATGCAAAGCGCAAAAAGGCGCGCCCATTCGGGCGCGCCTCTTTCTTGATCTGCTTATAAAACTGCGCGTTCATGCAGTGCTTTTTCTTCGTGCATGGTTATTCCAAAACCTCCAGAATCGGGTCAATGACCTTCTGCTGCAAAACGTCGATAAAGCCCTTGTCGGTGATGGCATAGAGGGGAATCGCCGCCAGACAGATAAAAGAAAGAAACATACAGGTATAGTTGATTTCACAGCCGTACTCTCGGAGCGTTGCATTGAATTTGCGCTTTTCCTCCGCCAGTTCCTCTGCCGACAAATCCGACTGAAGTCCGCATACCGGGAAGGGAATTTCACAAAGGACCTCCCCGTCCACCACAAACACCTGCCCGCCCTGAAGCGCTGCCACCCGGTTGACAGCCGCGGCCATGTCGGCGTGGTTGGCGCCCATCACGATGATGTTGTGGTTGTCGTGGCCCATGGAGGAGGCAATCGCGCCCTTTTTCAGCTTGAATCCGCCCATAAACGCCTTGCCGATGCCGCCGGTTTTGCCGTGCCGCTCCACCTGCGCGATATAGAGCACGTCCTGGTCCAGATCGCACTGCACCACGCCGTCCACGACGTTCAGCGCTACATCCCTTGACTGGGTAATGGGAATCCAGGGGAGTGTATCCATCACCTTGACCTTGGCAGCCTTAGCGGATTCGGACACGCAGACCTGAAAATCAGAAGCTTCCACGGCTTTCTTGAGATGGACCGTATTCAGCAGGATCGGATTGTGCTCCGCCACGGGATAATGAACCACAGACTCGCCGCCTTGGGCAACAATGCGGCCACCCGAAACAACGGTATCCACCCGAAAGTCCTCCGGCCCGGTGGTCAGGTTGATGTCCGCCCGCCGCCCCGGGGCAAGGCAGCCCACAAAGCGGTCCAGTTGGAAGGCACGGGCCGCGTTGATGGTGACCATCTGAATGGCGGTTAGAAACTCCACGCCCGCTTTCAGCGCGGTGCGCACCGACTCGTCCAGATGCCCTGTTGTGGCAAGGTCGATGGTATGCAGGTCGTCGGTGACGATGGAGAGGTTGGATGTATCCAGATGATCGGCAAGCACCGGCTCCAGCAATTGCGTCAGGCTGCGGGCGGAGGAACCCTCCCGCAGCATCACGGAGCAGCCAGCCCGCAGACGGTCCACCACATCCTTGCCGCTGAGAGACTCGTGATCTGTGGACACGCCGGCGGCAATGCAGGTGTTGAGGGTGGCGGTATCCGCGTCGGGAAGATGACCCTGAAGCGATTTTCCCTTGGCAAGCGCCGTGTCGCAAGAGGCCATCAGCTCCGGAAACCCCGCCGCCAGATACATACCCACGCACTCGGACAGACCCACCGCGTCCGGCCGCTCCAGCGCGCGCTTGATAATCTCCGTGTCAAACCGTCCGCCGGAGGTTTCCAGATTGGGCGAAAAGGGAACGTGGGAAGGGACGATGAAGTAAAGCTTCAAATCCGTGGTCTCCGCTTCCTTCAGCACCGCTTCGATGGCTTCAAGCCCCCCTACCACGCCGATTTCGTGCAGGTCGGTCATGATAACCGTGGTGCCGTGTTTCAGCACCGCTTCGGCAAAGGAGCGGATGGCAAGGTTGGAGCTTTCGGGATGAATATGTCCGTCGATAAAGCCGGGGGTGAGATACTTGCCCTGCGCATCAAGAATTTTTGTGCTCTCGCCGATGGTATAGTCCACATCGCCCACGGCGGCAATTTTGTCCCCTGCCACCGCAACGCCGCCATCATAGATTTCTCCGGAGAAAACGTTTACAATCTTGCCGTTTTTCACTACCAGATCGGCGGGTTCTTTCCCGCCTGCCACCGCCAACAGCTTCTGATCCATAGTTACAACCCCGCTTTCTTAAAATAGCTTCTTTTCCTTGCCGATCTTGACCACCGGAAATCTTGCGGGAAGCTCAATACCCGCGCGCTTGTAGATGGCGGCTGCACGGGCCGCGCCCTCCGCCAGAATTGCTTCCTCGTCCAGCGTGAGAATTTTGCGGTCCTTCATCAGCCATTTGCCGTCGCACATGGAGCAGGTGATATTCTCCGAATGCATGGCCGTGACCAGCGCGGCAATTTTATCGTTAACGGGCATCATGGATGGGCCTTGCGGGTCAATGACAATCATATCCGCCTTTTTCCCCGGCTCCAAAGAGCCGTATAGCTTGTCGTCCAGCAACGCTCGAGCGCCCCACCGCGTGGTCATCCGCAAAATGTCCTGACTGGGAACCACCGTGGGGTCCAGCCGCCAGCCCTTGTGGATCAGAGAGGTCAGCCACATTTCATCCACCATGTCCATGTGGTTGGAGGAGGAGGCTCCATCAGTGCCGATGGACAGGCAGATCCCCTCGCTCAGCATTTTGGGGATTCTCGCAAAGCCCAGCACCCGCATGGCGGAGGCCGGATTGTGAGACACCTTCACATCCCGCTTTTTAAAGAGGGCAATTTCCTCGTCCGTCAGCCACACGGTGTGGACCGCCAGCAGGTTGGGACTGAGAATCCCTAACTCCTCCAGATGCTGCACGGTACCCTTGCCCCAGCGGGCGTAGGTGTATTCCTTCTCTTCCTTTGCTTCGGCCACGTGCATATGAATGCCAACGCCATATTTGTCCGCCAGCTCCTTTGTTTTGACGCATAGCGCGTCGGTGTTGTTGAAAATCGTGCGCAGGCCGAACCAGACCTGAACCCGTCCATCCGCGGTGTTGTGATACTTCTCCAGATCAAGAACCTGCTGCTCCAGCTCTTCCTCCATGGTGCGCTGCCAGACGGAGGGTAGCCCCTCGCCGCAGTCCATCACGGACTTTGCAAGCTTTGCCCGCAGACCGGATTTTGCCACGGCGCGGCACATGCCGGAAACAAACTGTCCGCCCGGCTCCGCAAAGGAAGTGACGCCGGTTTTAATCATCTCAAGACAGGTGGCCAGCGTGGAGATATAGGAATCCTCCTCCGTCATGCTGCTCTCAAAGGGCCACATCCGCTTGTGAAGCCAGGTAACAAAGTCCACGTCGTCGCCCACGCCCCGGCTGATCTGCTGGGAGGTGTGGACGTGGGTGTTGACAAAGCCCGGCAGAACGTATTTCCCGTTCAAATCCATAATCTCGGCATCCGGAGCAACCGCTTTGGGGTCAATCCGGCCCACTGCCTTGATTTCGCCGTCCTCCACCAGAACGCCGCCGCCGTCATATACCGTTTCATGCCCCTCGGCCATGGTGACGATGAAACCATTTTTCAGGAATATCTGTTTCATGGAACGTAACTCCTTCTTTTAATATAAGGAAATCACCGGGTCAATCAGCTTAAATTCCCGCACATCGAACAGGCCCTGATCGGTGATGCCCAAGCAGGGAATAAAAATCAGGGTGATAAAGGAGAGGGTAATGTTGGGAGAGGGAACCTCGCAGCCCAGCGTTCGGAGAATTTCAATCATCTCCGCAAGCTTTTCTGCCACGGCCTCGCCGTCCAAATCGGAAAGCAGGCCGCAGATGGGCAGCGGAATTTCGGAGAGGACCTCGCCGTCCTTTACCAACACAAGGCCGCCTTGCAGCTCGGCAATGCGGTTAACCGCAAAGGCCATATCCTCCGCGTCGCTGCCCACCACGGAGATATTGTGGTGGTCGTGGCCCACACTGATGGCAATGGCCCCGGATTTCAGGCCGAAGTTTTTGATAAACGACCTGCCGATGCTGCCGTTTTTTCCATAGCGCTCCACGCAGGCGATACGCAGCACGTCGCTCTCCACATTCGGCAGAATCACGCCGTCTTCAACCGTCAGCTCCGCTTCCAGCGCGTCGGTGAGCAGGGTGTCGTGGGAAGCGCCGATGACATGAACCTTTGCCCGGGTATAGCCGGGGTCTGCCTTTAAAACCAGATCGTCTCCCGTGATTTTCCGGGAAAGCTTGACGGTGTCCCGCAAAAGACCGCTGTAATTGGGCGCGGGCAGCTCTTTAATAAGGGCACGTCCGTCCACCACCAGCTCGCCGTTTGCGATGACCCGCTCCACGCGGCACTCCTCCAACGAGGAGAGAAACACAATGTCCGCGATTTTGCCCGGGGTGATGCTGCCCACCCGGTCCTGAATGCGCAGGCTCTCGGCGGGATTAAGCGTCACCATCTGGATGGCAGTGACGGGGTCCACCCCCTCCGCCACGGCAATGCGGACCTTGTTGTCAAGATGCCCGAGGCGGCTGATGTGCAGCGCGTCGATGTCGTCACTGACCATAGAGCAGTACCGGGTGTCCACGTGCTCCTGCGTAATGATGTTCAGGCAGGGGCGCAGGTCCGTGGAGGCGGAGCCTTCCCGCATCAGCACGTGCAGCCCCATCCGCAGCTTGGCCAAAGCCTCCTCGCGATTGGTGCTTTCGTGGTCGCTGGTGACGCCCGCGCCCACATAGGCGTTCAGGCTTTCGCCCATAACGGCAGGCGCGTGGCCTTCTGCGGTTTTGTGATACCGCTCCGCCAAGTCCAGCATATGGGCAGAAACCGGGCTCTCCGCCAGAATCGGCGGGGCCAGCACCTCGGCAAGTCCCACTGCCTCGGGAAGCGTAATCAGCTGGTCAATCATCTCGCTGTGGAGCGTACTGCCGGTGGTCTGAATGCCGTTTTCCTCCATAAAGGCGGGGATGGGATAATAGAGCTTCACCGGCGTGTTTTTGGACTCTGCCAGCACCTCCTTCATCCCCTCGATGCCGGAGACAATCGTGACCTCCATCAGGTCCGTTGCCACGGCGGTGGTTCCGTGCTTGACCACCATCTTTGCAAACTCTGTATAAGAGAGCATACTGCTCTCAATGTGAATGTGCGCGTCCAGAAATCCGGGGGCGAGAAACATGCCCTTGGCATCAATAATCTGTGTATCCGGGCCTACCGCGCCCGCAGGTACGGGACCGATGGAGGCAATTTTGCCCTTTGCCACCGCAATCTCCGTCTCATAGACCTCATGGGTGACGACGTTTACCAGTCTGCCGTTTTTAATCACAATGTCGGCGGGCTTTTTTCCCAGCGCCACTTGAATCAGTTCGTTGTCCATGACAACCTCCTGCATGTTTAATATTCACAAAACCGGAATGAAATGTGGGCGGAAGGCATACTCATCGGGCCTCCCGGAAATAGGGCTTTCCAACGCTGGCCGGACCTGCGCCCGCGCCCTTTTTGGAAATG
>NZ_DALZCH010000016.1:31449-41479 GCF_031978065.1 Oscillibacter sp. | reverse complement strand
CCCCTTCTCCGATGAGAATATCGGCGGACACATGCTCTTTGGCATGACGGGCCGCCAGTGCAAGACTACCATGATCAACGGCAAGGTTTTGATGAAGGACCGGGTTTTGACCGAGATTGACGAGGACGCGGTTAACGCCCGCATTCTGGAAAGCTCCAAGCGTCTTTGGGGCCGGTTGAACCACAGAGAGTATTGAGATGAAGGGACGGGGCGTCCGCCGTGGCGGCGGAACAGCCCGCTCCGTCCTTTAAGGCATGAGGAAAAAATATAACGGAGGTAAACGGAAATGAGCGAATTGATGACCCCCATCCCGTTTCGGGAATTGATGGCATGGACCGTCTCAGAGCACCAGCAGGAGGGTACCGTGTTCGGCGCCCGTCGGCCCTATCTGGCCGGGACGAAGACCCTTCCCATTTTTGGTGAAAAAATTGAAACTCCCTTTGGCCCCGCGGCAGGTCCCGCCACCCAGCTTGCGCAGAACATCATCGCCGGATACTACACCGGTGCCCGGTTCTTCGAGCTGAAAACCGTTCAGAAAATGGACGGCGCGGAACTGGCTGCCTGCGTCAACAAGCCCTGCATTCTGGCGGAGGACGAGTGCTATAACTGCGAGTGGTCTACGGAGCTGTATGTCTCTCAGGCGTTTGAGGAATACGTAAAGGCTTGGTGCGCCTGCAAAATGATGGCCCGGCTGTACGGGCTGGGCGACCCCGACGGGTTCGTGTTCAACATGTCCGTTGGCTATGACCTCGAGGGCATCAAGGGCAAGAAGATCGACGATTTCCTAAACGGCATGGCCGACGCGTCCGAAACCCCGATTTTTAAAGAGTGCATCGCCGTTTTGCGGCAGATGTTCCCTGCGGAGGAGGAGTTCATTGCCTCCATCTCCCCTCGGGTTTCCCGCAGTGTCACCGTCTCCACGCTCCACGGCTGCCCGCCGGACGAGATTGAGCGGATTGCAAGTTATCTGATTGAGGAAAAGCATTTCCACACCTTTGTGAAGTGTAATCCCACCATTCTGGGCTATGAGACGGCGCGCACCGTGCTGGATTCCATGGGGTATGACTATATTGCCTTCGACGAGCACCATTTTCAGGAGGATTTGCAGTACGCCGACGCGGTGCCTATGTTCCACCGGCTGATGGCGCTGGCTGCAAAGCACAGCCTGGAATTCGGCTTGAAGCTGTCCAACACCTTCCCCGTGGACGTGAAGCGCAAGGAGCTGCCCTCTGAGGAAATGTATATGGCGGGCAAGTCCCTCTTCCCCCTGACCACCATCATGGCGGCCCGTATTGCCAAGGAATTTGGCGGGCGGCTGCGCCTGTCCTATGCCGGCGGCGCAGACTTCTTCAACATCGACAAGCTGTTTGCCTGCGGCATCTGGCCCATCACCATGGCCACCACAGAGCTGAAGCCCGGCGGATATCAGCGCTTTAAGCAGATTGCCGAGAAGCTTGAAAAGCTTCGTTACGAGCCGTTTATTTCCGTGGATGTGGAGGGCATCGAGGCATTGTCGCTGGAGGCGCGGCGGGATAAATATCATGTCAAGCCGGTTAAGCCCCTGCCCCGGCGGAAGCTGTATGAAAAGGTGCCGCTGCTGAGCTGCTTCACCGCCCCCTGCGAGGGCGGCTGTCCCATCCATCAGGACATTCCGGAGTATATCGAGCTGTGCCATCAGGGCCGGTATGCGGACGCATTGCGCCTGATTATCGAGAAAAACCCCCTGCCATTTATCACCGGAACCATCTGCACCCACCACTGCATGGACAAGTGCACCCGGAATTTTTACGAGGATTCCGTGCAGATTCGCGCCACCAAGCTGGTGGCGGCGGAAAAGGGCTATGACGAGGTGATGCGCACGCTCAAGGCCCCCGTCCTCGCCAATAACGGCGTGAAGGCCGCTATCGTGGGCGGCGGACCCTCTGGCTTGTCTGCGGCGTTCTTCCTTGGCCGGGCGGGAATCCCCTGCACCATTTTTGAAAAGGCTGATACCCTTGGCGGCGTGGTGCGTCAGGTCATTCCCGGCTTCCGTATCAGCGACGAGGCCATTCAGAAAGATGTGGATCTGGTTTTGAAGATGGGCGCGGAGGTTCGCTGCGGCGCGCCTGCCCCCTCCGTGGCTGAGCTGAAGGCGCAGGGCTATACCCACATCTATTTCGCCGTGGGCGCGTGGAAACCCGGCAACCTCAGCATCTCCGGCAACGTGGCCCCGGTCATCGGCTGGATGAAGGACCTGAAGGACGGGAAAAAGGTGTCCCTTGGCCATGTGGTCGTGGTCGGCGGCGGAAACACCGCCATGGACGCGGCCCGCGTCGCCCTGCGGGCGGGGGCCAAGTCCTCCACGCTGGTTTATCGCCGGACGAAGAAATATATGCCCGCCGACGCGGAAGAACTGGACCTTGCCATTGCCGACGGCGTGCGCTTTTTGGAGCTGGTAAGCCCCTTTGAGCAAAAAAACGGAACGCTGCTGTGCAAGCGGATGAAGCTGGGCGAACCGGACGCCTCCGGTCGGCGCGTGCCGGTGGAGACGGGCGAAACCGTGGAAATCAACTGCGACACGGTGGTTTCCGCCGTGGGCGAGCAGGTGGACACCCAGTTCCTCACGGACAACGGCATTAAGCTGGATAACATTGGCTGCCCCGCCTTTATTACCAATCTGGAGGGCGTGTTCTGCGGCGGCGACGTGCGCCGCGGCCCCGCCACGGTGGTGGAGTGCATCGCGGACGCGCAGGGCTTTGCCAATCAGGTGCTGAAAACCTTCCGTAATTCCGTGAACTTCCCCGCAAACGCCCAGTCCTCCCGGGAGGAGGCGGTGGCCAAGCGCGGCATCCTGTGTGAATCCGCCAAGTGCGAGGGAGAGCGGTGCCTGAGCTGCAACGTGGTGTGCGAAAGCTGCGCCGATGTGTGTCCCAACCGGGCCAATGTCTCCATTGAAATGCCCGACGGGCGGCGGGAGATTCTCCATGTGGACCGTATGTGCAACGAGTGCGGCAACTGCGCCGTGTTCTGCCCCTACGACTCCGCGCCCTACCGCGATAAGTTTACCCTGTTCCACAGCAAGGAGGACTTTGACGAAACGGAGGGCAACTCCGGCTTCCTGCCCCTTGACAGGCGCAAGGTTCTGGTCCGGCTGAACGGAACGGTTTCCGAAGCCGATCTGGACGGGGAGAATGCCCTGCCCAAGGATATCGAATGCGTGATTCTCACGGTGTTCAGCCGATACGGCTATTTGATGGGCTGAGCGCCTCACTGAGAAGCTTTTTCACCAATAGGCTGCTCCATACTGTAAGGAGGTCCGCCGAATGCAGATTCGGCGGGCCTTTTTACAGACATAGCCCCAAACTCGCCTCAATTGTTGCAACAATCAATTAAAAAGCGAAAGCGGCGGCTGGAATGAACATTTTTCCGGGATGAGGGCAAATGATTCTCAACCCGGAGTTTCCTCTTGCGGTGCGGATTCCTCCCACCGCAGGCGCGCATAGCCGAAAACGATCCAGATTGCCGCGAGGCACAGCGCCAGCGCTGCCATTGCCGGGGATGCTTGCCCGATAATGGAAACGCTATTGTTGGATGCCGTTCCGACCCACGCGTCGCGGTATTCCTGAAGGCGCGGCAGCCAATAGGTGTACCGCAGCAGCCCTGTCATCTGCCAGCATAGGGCCGTCATCCCCCACTGGAGAGGAATTAACCGTCGAAGGCCGCGTTTCAGCAGCGGCAGCGTGAACAGCGCCGCCAAGGCCAACAGCAGCAGAGTGAATCGGGGTTTCGCCGCCTCAATTTTTTCCAGAAGGGGCGGCGTGAAATAAGAGAGAGACCAATAGCCACAGGCCAGCAGGGGAATCACTGCCGGGATCACCCGCTGCCAACCGGGCTTTTCCATACGAAGGCGCAGATTTGCGCCATTGCGCCGCGTGTTCTCTAATTCTCCGCAGATCCGAAGCAGGCATCGCGCCGCTGCCGTCGGTTCTTCCGACGTGCTCCATATGCGCAGAGCATACCCTGTCGCCGCCGTCAATGCCAGCGTCAGAAGCAAAGCGGCTCCAGTGGCGTACAGCGTATTCATCTGCAACCCGTAGAAAAGCGTTTCCGGGTGTTCTACTATCGGGTTGCTTATCGTGACTAGAGAGCGCGATCCGAATATCAGCGCCAGCGTCCGGGTGCACAGCGCCAGATTTACCGCCGCGTTCATGATGAGATTTGCCCCGAAAAACCAGCGGCTGCGATAGGTGTAATATCGCTGAAGATATGCGCCGTAAGCCATACAGCCCAGATACCCAAGATAGCATATTGCCGTAGGCATAAATAAATCAAGCAGGAAAAACATCGCGCCGCCTCCCAGAGCAAACGCGTAGGACAGTAGATTCTGCCAATCTGTTTGGCTTATCCGACGCACCGGGTCATCCCCGTCCAGCAGATTGTCCACAGTGACGCCCAGCGCCCGAGCCAAAGGCACTAAAAGTTCCACGTCCGGGTAGCCGCCCTCCGTCTCCCAACGGGACACGGTCTTATTGCTAACGCCCAGTGTGTCGGCCAGTTCCTACTGAGTCAGCTTCCGCTCTCGGCGAAAGCGGCGCAGCCGCTCGCTGAAGGATTCGATCAAATTCCTCACATCCTCTCTTTATGAGGGCAGCATATCACCAATCCCCGGGCTTTTCCATCCCGTTCGCCGGGAGTTAAGTCCCGCTTTTCGAGAGGCTGTTCCGCACCGGGTGTATGTGGATTTTTAACAAGGATTGGAGAAGATACAAGTCCCTTTTGCGGTGCTGAAAGAAAAGCATCTTAAAAATTAGACGGTGCGGAGAGAAATAAAAATTTTCCGAATAATTACTGATGCTTTTAGAATTTTGAAACAGTCTGCCGAATTGAAATGCGTGAAGTATCCCGCTGATTTTCTTGAAAATTTTAAAATTAGACGTGTTTTGGATGAAGCCGTGCTATACTGCGGATAGTTTCAAACGCGGTGCTGCGGATTTGCCGCGCAGAGTGCTTGTTTCCGCGGATAAATTTCGGATACCTGATTGATCCTAAGGCATCAATATTTTTTATGGAGGAAATTGATATGTCAAAGCTTGTAGAGTGCATTCCCAATTTCAGCGTCAGCAAGGAAAAAGACGAGCCGGTGTTTCAGGGCCTGGTGGACGTGGCGAACTCCATTCCCGGCTGCACGGTGATGGACGTTCAGTCCGACGGCACCCACAACCGCTGCGTGTTCACGCTGGTGGGTTCTCCCGAGGGCATTGAAGAGGCCGCCTTCCAGCTGTGCAAAAAGGCCACTGAGACGATTGACCTCACCAAGCACGAGGGCGCGCATCCTCGCATGGGCGCCACCGACGTGATTCCCTTTGTTCCCACCATGGATATCTCCGTGGAGGAGTGCGTGGAAATCAGCAAGCATGTGGCCCAGCGCATTTGGGACGAGCTGAAGGTCCCCAGCTTCCTGTATGAGGATTCCGCAAGCTCCCCCGACCGGGTGAATCTGGCGAAGGTCCGCAAGGGCCAGTTCGAGGGAATGCCCGAGAAGCTGCTTTTGCCCGAGTGGGCTCCCGACTACGGTGAGCGGAAGATTCACCCCACCGCAGGCATTATTGCCATCGGCGCGCGGATGCCTCTGGTTGCCTTCAACGTGAATCTGGATACCGACAATGTGGAGGTTGCCAAGGAGATTGCCAAGGCAATCCGCGGCTCCTCCGGCGGCTTCAAGCACTGCAAGGCCATCGGCCTGCTGCTGGAGGACCGGAACATTGCGCAGGTTTCCATGAACATGGTGAACTATGAGGGAACCCCCCTGTACTACACCTATGAGATGATTCGCGCCTTGGCCGACCGGTACGGCGTGCGCATTCTCGGCACCGAGGTGGTGGGCCTGACTCCCGCCAAGGCCCTGATCGACTGCGCCGAGTTCTATCTCAAGATTGAGAATTTCAACTGCCGCAATCAGGTGATGGAATACCACCTGATTGACATGGAATAAGGAGGCGGACATGAAGCTTGTTGACCAGACACTTTCCGGGTTTGTAGACCTGACGGCCTCCAACGCCCCCGCTCCCGGCGGCGGAGCTGCCTCCGCTCTGGAGGGCGCCATGGGCGCGGCCCTGACCGCCATGGTCTGCTCCCTGACGCAGGGAAAGAAGAAGTACGAAGAGTATCAGGAACTGACCGCCGGTGTCGCCGATCAGGCGCAGGCGCTGAAGGCGAAGTTTGTGGACGTGATCGACCGGGACACCGAGGCGTTCAACGCCGTGTCCGCCGTGTTTGCAATGCCCAAGGACAGCGACGAGGAAAAAACCGCTCGCTCCGGCGCGATGCTCACCGCCCTCAAGGGCTGCACGGAGACGCCCTTTGAGATGATGGAGCTGTCTTATGCCGCTCTGGAGTTGACCGACCGGGTGGTGGGCAAGTCCAACGCCAGCGCCGCCAGCGATTTGGGCTGCGCGGCTCTGAGCCTGAAGGCCGCGATTCAGGGTGCGTGGCTGAACGTGCTCATCAACATCGCCGGGATGAAAGATCAGGAATTTGCCGACCGCTACCGTGCACAGGGCGAGGCGCTTTTGGCAAAGGCTCTGCCCTTGGCGGACTCCATTTATGAAAAGGTTCTTAATTCACTTTAAATTATCAAAAACCGATGGATTCAGTCGGAAAGTGTGATATAATGAACGCTACAATTCGGCGCATCTCCCCAGAGGAATATGCCGCCTCCCGCTGGAGCGGGGGAACCACCACGCAGATTGCCATTGCCCCTGCCGGGGCGGTTTACGCCGAGCGGAACTTTCTGTGGCGCGTCAGCTCCGCAACAGTGGAGCTGGAGACTTCGGATTTCACGCCCCTGCCGGACTACGAACGGTTTCTGTCCACTCTGCGGGGGACCATTCGCCTGACCCATGGAGAAGAGGCGCTGGAGCTGAACCCCGGAAGCGTCCACCGGTTCGACGGCGGCGCACCTACCCGCTCCGAGGGCATCTGCACGGACTTTAACCTGATGCTCCGCAAGGGGCGCTGCGCAGGACAGATGGTTTGTCTGCGGCTGGGCGAGGGCGGCGTGAGCCGCCTGAGCCAGACGGTGGCGGCGCCGGAGGCAAAACGTGTTTTTCTGGTCTACTGCGCGGAAGGCGACGGCGAACTCTCGGTAGAGGGGACAGGCGTGCGCTTTGCCGCGGGCGAGGCGGCGCTGGCGGAGAACGCGGAACCGCTGCTGCGATGCGCGTCAGCCTCCGCATTCCTGATTTGCGAAATTGCCGAGACAATCTAAGATAAATGATTAAGGAGGAAATGACCCATGGAATTTAAGACTGACATTGAAATTGCCCAGTCCACAGCCATGCTTCCCATCCAAGAGGTGGCCGCGAAGCTGGGTGTTGGGCAGGAGACACTGGAGCCCTATGGCCATTACAAGGCGAAGCTGGACATTCACGCCCTGAAGGACCTGCCCCGCAAGGCGAAGCTGGTGCTGGTGACGGCCATCAGCCCCACCCCCGCAGGTGAGGGTAAAACCACCACCTCCGTGGGCCTTGCCGACGCGCTGAACCGGCTTGGCAAGAAGACCGTGGTCTGCCTGCGTGAGCCCAGCCTTGGCCCCGTGTTCGGCGTCAAGGGCGGCGCGGCCGGCGGCGGCTATGCTCAGGTGGTGCCTATGGAGGATATCAACCTTCACTTCACCGGTGATTTCCACGCCATCGGCGCGGCCAACAATCTGATGGCGGCGTTGCTGGACAACCACATTCAGCAGGGCAATGTGCTGGATATCGACGTGCGCAGAATCGTTTGGAAGCGTGCGGTGGATATGAACGACCGCCAGCTCCGCCACATCATCTGCGGCCTTGGCGGCAAGGCCAGCGGCGTGCCCCGCGAGGACGGGTTCGAGATTACTGTGGCCTCCGAAATCATGGCCGTGCTGTGTCTTGCCCAGAATCTGGAGGACATGAAGGAAAGACTTGCCAAGATGGTGGTGGCCTATACTCGGGACGAGAAGCCCGTCACGGCACACGACCTCCACGCCGAGGGCGCTATGGCTGCCCTGCTGAAGGACGCCATTAAGCCGAATCTGGTGCAGACGCTGGAGCACACTCCCGCGCTGATCCACGGTGGACCCTTCGCCAACATTGCCCATGGCTGCAACTCCATTCAGGCCACCCAGACGGCTATGAAGCTCAGCGAGTACACTGTCACCGAGGCGGGCTTTGCCGCCGACCTTGGCGCGGAGAAGTTTTTGGACATCAAGTGCCGCGCAGGCGGATTCCACCCCGACGCGGTGGTGGTGGTGGCCACCGTCCGTGCTCTGAAGTATCACGGCGGCGTTGCCAAGGCCGATCTGAACAACGAAAATCTGGAAGCTCTGGAAAAGGGCCTGCCCAACCTCCTTCAGCATGTGGAGAACGTGACCAAGGTTTACGGCCTGCCCTGCGTGGTGGCGATCAACGCTTTCCCCACCGATACTGCCGCAGAGCTGAAAATGGTGGAAGACAAGTGCCGCGAGCTTGGCGTCAACGTGGCCCTCAGCGAGGTGTGGGCCAAGGGCGGCGAGGGCGGCGAGGCCCTTGCGCAGGAGGTCATGCACCTGTGCGAGCAGCCCAACAACTTCCAGTTTGTCTATGACGCGGAGGCGGGCATTGAGGAGAAACTCAACGCTATTGCCACCAAGGTCTATCGCGCCGACGGCGTGGTGCTTGCTCCCGCCGCCAAAAAGCAGATGCAGCAGCTCACCGAGCTGGGCTTTGACAAGCTGCCCATCTGCATGGCAAAGACCCAGTTCTCCTTCTCCGACGATGCTGGGAAGCTGGGCGCGCCCCGTGGCTTCAAGATCACCGTGCGGGACCTGAAGGTGAACGCCGGTGCGGGCTTCTTGGTGGCCAAGACCGGTGATATCATGACCATGCCGGGTCTGCCCAAGGTTCCCTCCGCCGACCGCATCGATGTGGACGCGCAGGGGAAAATTTCCGGCCTGTTTTAAACCGCATTTCCCGGCGGAGCCAATTGGCTCCGCCGGGGTATGAGCCCTCTTTTTAGAGGCATTTTAAAAGAAGCTTCCCGGTTCGTGCGCGGGAGCGAAAGAGGACAGGTTATGCTGAATCCCGCTGAATTTTTGGAAAAGTATACCGAGATTGGTGAAAAAAAGGCTTCGTCCGGCGTAAAAAAGCTTCTGCTGGCAGGAATATTGGCGGGCTTTGCCATTGGAATCGGCAGCGCGGTGACTGCCGCAGCCAGCTATTCCGTTGAAAGCGCATCCATTGCAAAGCTTATCAGCGGGGTTTTGTTTCCGCTGGGGCTGATTATGGTGCTGATGACCGGAGCGGAGCTGTTCACCGGAAACTGCCTGATGCTGATTTCCATTCGGGAACGGCGCATTCGTGTGGGCGGAATGGTCCGAAACCTTGTGCTGGTGTACCTTGGCAACTTTGTCGGGTCGGTATTGCTGGCGTGGGCGCTGCGAACGTTCAGTGGTCCGCATATGGCCGATGGGCTGGTGCTAAAAATGATTTCCACCGCCGTTGCAAAATGTTCGTTTACCTTTACCGAAGCATTGGGCCTTGGTATTTTGTGCAACATTCTGGTGTGTATGGCCGTGATGATGGCCCTGTGCGCAGAGGACTCTGTGGGCCGGGCTGTGGGCGTGTTTGGCCCTGTCTGCTGTTTTGTGATCTGTGGGTTCGAGCACTGCGTGGCCAATATGTATTACATCCCCGCGGGTCTGATGGCGCTGACGCTGCCCGGTGCCGGTGCGGTTGTGACGGCGGCTGGTCTGGATATCTCGGCCCTGACCTGGGGAAACTTCCTGCTGGGGAATCTCTTGCCGGTGACCATCGGGAATCTTTTGGGCGGTCTTGCCTTCGCATGGCTGCTTTGGTCCGCACACCATAAAAAGTCCGCGTAAACCGAATTTTCCGGGCGAGGCCCGGACATCATTCCAGAGCCGACGGTCCGCAACCCCGTCCCCAAGCCCCTGAAAATGCGAAGTATTTTCAGGGAAGAGGAGGAGCGGCAAAAAGATCGAGCTTGGGCCGAAAGGCCGAAGCGAGGGATATGGAGCCTGCTCCGC
>NZ_DALZCH010000016.1:0-31349 GCF_031978065.1 Oscillibacter sp. | reverse complement strand
AAGCATTTTCAGGGAAAAGGAGGAGCGGCGAAAAGATCGAGCTTGGGCCGAAAGGCCGAAGCGAGGGATATGGAGCCTGCTCCGCGCACCCCGTTCCCAAGTCCCTGAAAATGCGAAGCATTTTCAGGGAAAAGGAGGAGCGGCGAAAAGATCGAGCTTGGGCCGAAAGGGCAAAGCGAGGGATATGGAGCCTGCTCCGACGACAGAGTAGGGCCAGCGCGTTAAGTGCCGACGGATGGGAGTCGCCGTTGGACGAAGGGGCCAAGCCCCGCGTTGCTGAACCCGCATCCGCTGCCACAAAGAAGGAAATATTTCCTCCCAAGTGGCAACTGCCGAAACCAAGCGACTGCTTGGTTGGGCCGTTTTTCTCACATAAAGGAGGAATTTAATATGAAAAAGCAAAAAACATCCATGTTGGTGACCCTTGGTATGCTGGTGGCCATCGAAATTGTACTCTCCCGGTTCTGCTCTATTCCCGCGTGGAACTTTAAAATCGGCCTAGGATTTGTCCCCGTGGTTGTGGCGGCGGTGCTGTACGGCGCCGTACCCGCGGCAATTGTGGGCGGTCTGGGCGATTTCCTGGGGGCCATTATGTTCCCCATCGGGCCTTATTTCCCCGGATTTACCCTCACAGCCGCGCTGACGGGTCTGGTGTGGGGCGTGTTCCTGCACAAGCGGCAGACCATGGCCCGCATCGGAGGCGCCGTGGCGGTGAACCAACTGATACTGAGCCTGCTTTTGAACACGCTGTGGATTTCCGTGCTGTACGATTCGCTTTACGTCCCCCTGTTCCTCACCCGGACCATCTCCACCGCCGTGATGATTGCGGCACAGGTAGTGACCATCGGCCTGATGACAAAGGTGCTAGGGCACTTCGGAAAGAGGGCCACCGTATGAACCTTTCCCAGGCACTGGAATTTATCCACGCCACGTCCTGGCAGGGAAGCCGTCTGGGGCTGGAGCGCATTGAAGAACTGATGGAACTGCTGGGCAATCCCCAAAAGCGCCTGAAGTTCATTCATGTGGCGGGGACCAACGGAAAGGGTTCCGTGTGCGCCATGCTTTCAGAGATTTTGACCCGGGCGGGCTATACCACCGGGCTTTACACCTCTCCTCACCTCTTTCGCATCAACGAGCGGATGAAGGTGAACGGAACGGATATCTCCGACGAGGAGTTGACCGATCTTGCCCGGCAGGTGAAGCCGCTGGTGGACGGAATGTCGGACCAGCCCACGGAATTTGAGCGGATTACCGCTATGGCCTTGCTGTATTTTCAGCAGAAGAACTGCGACGTGGTAGTTCTTGAGGTGGGGCTTGGAGGACGGCTGGATTCCACCAATGTCATTGGCGCGCCGGACGCGGCGGTGATTACCCACATTGCGCTGGAGCATACCGATGTGCTGGGAGATACCCTTGCAAAAATTGCAGGGGAGAAGGCGGGCATCATTAAGCCGGGCGCGGAGGTGGTGCTCTCCGAGCAGACGGAAGAGGTAGAGGCCGTGGTGCGCCGCGTTTGCGGGCAGCAGGGCTGCACCCTGCGGATCACCGATTCCGCCGCCCAAACGCTGCTTGCCCATGATCTGGACGGGCAGACCTTTGACTATCGGGACCAGAAGACCCTCCGTCTGCGGCTGATTGGAAACTATCAGTATCAAAACGCCGCCGTGGCGCTGGACACCGTGGACGTGCTACGGGAGCGGCGGGGATATGTTATCCCGGAGTCCGCTGTGCGGGAAGGGCTTTTGGCTGTGAGTTGGCCGGGCCGGTTTGAAATTCTCCAAAAAAATCCGCTGGTGCTGGTGGACGGGGCTCACAACCCGGACGGAGTGCGGGAGCTTGCCGGAGGCCTTGAAGCTTATTTGCCCGGGCGGAAGCTGACGATGCTGATGGGCGTGATGGCGGACAAGGATTACGATGATATGATTCGCACTGTGGCGCCGTTTGCAAAAGAGTTTATTGCCGTGACGCCTGAGAGCGAGCGGGCGCTTTCATCCGAGGCGCTTTGTGCGAGAATTGCGGAGCTGACCGGGCTTCCCGCCCGGAGCGGCGGCGACGTGAAAAGCGGCATGGCCATGGCGATGGACGGGAAGGGACCGGAGGACATCGTCTGTGCCTTTGGCTCGCTGTATCAGGTGGGCGAGGTACGCGCCTTCTTCGGACGGACGGACTGACAAACAGCGGCGCGGAGATACGCGGCGCTTGCGTGTAACTGGGGGCAGGCCGTGGCGGCCTGCCCCTGTTCGATGTTTTGCCAATACAAATATAGCTGGCGCGGTGCGACGCAACCGTGATATACTATAGCTTGAAGAACAAAGCCTTGAAATGGCTTTTTGAAGGGAAGGGACGGACCAATGCCGAAAATCGAGGTGCAGATGTTTGATATTCCCTGCGTGAAGCTGGACGGGGTGGAGGTTTCCTTCCCCTTCAAGCGAGTAGACGCGCTGTTTTACTACCTGATCTGCCGCAAAAGCGCCACAAGGCAAGAGCTGGTGGAGCTTTTGTGGGAGGATTGCACGGAGGAGGTGGGCTATAAAAACCTGCGCCATACCATTTACACTCTGCGCAAGATTTTGGGGTCCGACTTGATTCTGACTACGCAGAAGACGGAAGTGCGGCTGAACCCGGAGCGGGAATTATCTTCTGATCTGGACCGATGCGGTGAGGGCGAAGCCATAGACAAGGAACGCTTTTTGAGGGGCTTTACCGTGAAAAACGCGCCCAATTTCAACGCATGGGTAGATCAGGTGCGGGAGCAGATGGCCGCCCGAACCCTCAGCGACCTTTCTGACGGAGCGGCCGAGGCCCGGACGGCGGGTGATCTTGGCAGGGCGGAGCGGTTGAGCCTTGAATATCTCAGCCGGGACGGGCTGGACGAGAAAATGGTCATGTTTCTGATGGAGCTCTATCAGCAGGAGGGGCGGTATTACAAGGCTGCAAACCTTTATCAGCGGCTGAAGGACAAGCTGGCTGAGGAGCTGGGTATCACGCCGCTGCACGAGACAGCCGCGCTGTACTATGAAATTGTAAACCAATGGAACCGTACCACCGAGGACGCGCCCAGCCGCCCCGGGCCGGAGATGACCGCCAGCCGCGCCGCGCTGGTGCGGAAAATGCAGGAGCGGTATCGGCTGTTTCAGGAGGGGTACGAGGTTTCCTCGCTGCTGCTTTACGGCGAGGCTGGCAGCGGCAAAAGCTATCTGCTGCAATCCTTTTTACGCGGCGGGGACTTTTCCGACGCACTGGTGCTGAAGGGCGGCTGTTCCCAACGGCAGGCGGGGGTGTATCTGGAGCCGTGGAAAAACGTGATGCTTTCCGTGGCGGAGGAGATGGCCCGGCGGAACGTGCAGATTCCCGAAACCACTCGCCGCACCATTGCCCGGGTGTTCCCGGTCTTTTCCGACGGGGAAGAGGCCCGACGGGAACCCGGCGAGTTCAAGCAGAACCGCTGCGGCGCGCTGGTGACGGACGCGGTGGCATTGCTGCTGTCTCTGGCGGCCCACCGGCGAAAGATTCTGCTGGTGTTCGAGGATTTGCAGTGGATGGATTCGGCCAGTCAGGACCTGCTCAGTCAGGTGGTGCGCAGGCTGGGAGGAAATCAGCTTCTGCTGCTTGCCACAAGCTGGACGCTGAACGTGGACGTGAATTTCATGCTGGACGAGGCGGCGCTGGAGCGGATATGCATCCCCTGTCTCACGCGGGAAGAGACGAACGAATATTTGGACGCCGTGCTGGGCGGGGACCTTCCTGTCCTCTTGCGGGGCCGCATTTACGAAGCCACGGGCGGCAATCCCCGGTTGCTGGCGGCGGCTGTTGAAAATCTGCGGGGCAAGGAGCCTTCGGAGAACACGCTGCCAGACGAGGGCGGCATCCTTCGCCAGCGGATGGCGGGCCTGAGCGCCCAAGCGCTGCACCTTGCAAATGTTTTGGCTCTGTTTGAGGACAAGACCCCCTGCCGTCTGCTCTCTGAAATCACCGGCTATCAGACGGCGCAGCTTTATGTTCTCTCCGTGGAGCTGGAGGAGCACTCCCTCATTGGAGAGCGTCTTGCGGACGGGGAGAGCTATCTGGAGTTTCTCCATCCCCATATGCGAGAAGCGTTGTATCAGGCCCAGTCCTATTTCCAGCGTCAGCCCCTGCACCTGAAAATTGCAGAATGCCTGCGGGAAACTCTGCGGGAGGGAGACGCGTCCGGGCTTGCGCGGGTGGCGGCCCACTACCGCGCGGGAGGAGACGGACAGAGAGCCTCTCATTGTGAGGTCGAGGCTCTTTACTGGCGGACGGGGCGGAGCTGCGAAATTCCGCCGCTGGCGGCAGTGGATGCGCCCATTCCGTCTCCGCTGCCGGTGGGAGTCACGGCGGAGGACGAGGTGAAGCGACTGGAGCAGGAGCTGGAGCGGCTGCGCCGCCAGCTTCCGCCGGAGGAGAAAGAGACGCTTGCGGGGCCGGAACGGCTGCTTTTGTGCGCCAAGGCGCGGACGATGATTTACGCTGGGCAGTATCAGGAGGGGCTGGCGGTCACCGACGACCTGCTCCGGGCTTTGACGCCATGCGCCCCGGAGGACACGGAGCTGCTGCTGTGGGCGCTGCGCCAGAGAATCACCTATCACATCAAGACCGATCAGGCCGCGCCGGAATATATTGTCCGGGGTCTAGAAATTGCGGAGGAATCGGGCCTGAGACGCCAGCGGGCTTGCTATTTGCTGCTGCGGGGCATTGACTTTTGCAAGGAGGGAAGCTACAAAAGCTGCGACTATTTCCTCCGTCAGGCATTGGAGACGATTGACCACCCGGAGCGCTATCCCATGTTTTGCGCCTATGTGGGGGCATGGCAGGGAGAGTGGAAGCGCCGCCAGAAGGATTTCGCCGGGGCCTGCGCGTTTTATCAGGCGGCGGAGGACCGGACCGAGGGACTGGAGCCATGGCCGGGCAGCGGCTTTTTGTTTGCTTGCCATGCCCGGACCGCGATGGCTATGGGAGATCACGAAAAAGCCCGGCTGCTGCTGGGTCGGGCTATGGCGGCCTTTGCAAAAACAGGAGAACTGTCCGGCAGGGGACTGACGGAGGCTTACACCGCCTATTACGCCGCGCAGGACGGGAATTACGCCCAAGCGGTGGAGCTGCTGGCGGCCTCGTGGGACTCCGCAAGCCGTCTCAGCTCTTTGGTGGAGCAGGGCATTCGGGACAGCGTGCTGGCCCGGCTGCGCCGGGAGCTGGATCAGAACCATATCTTTGACAACGAGCTGGACCGCTATCTTTACCGCCCGCTGGATATCTATTGTCATAGAGGAATGCAGCGGCTTCGGGGCGTGAAGGGCGCGTATGAATTTGACGAGCTGGAAGACTGCCTGAAATACAGTATCCGGCAGGCGAAGCCCCTGACGGTGGAGAACCTTTACAGCAAAAACAAGAACTTTATGACGGAGTGACGCAGGTGCGTAAAAAAGCAGGCCCGGAAAGTCTTTGACTTTCCGGGCCTGCCGGTTTTAAGAAAGCGCCACCAAGCGGCGGGAAGCAATCGAACTATGCGTATAATTTACGCGAAGCTGTATGCCAAAAACTCAGAACCGAACAATCTCGCCCTGCTTGATCACGGTGTCCACCAGATTTGCGCCCAGCCGGTAGCAAATGTAGTCCAGATCCGGCGCGTCCCACACCAGCAGGTCGCCCTGTTTTCCGACCTCCACAGAACCCAGCCGGTCGGCCCGACGGACAGCCGCCGCGCCGTTGAGAGTCACGGCGGTGAGGACCTCCTCTGGCGTGAGGCGGTACTTGAGGCAGGCAATGTTCATGGCAAGCTGCAAGTTGGCGCTGGGGCAGGAGCCGGGGTTGAAGTCAGTGGACACCGCCACGGCCACCCCTGCGTCCAGCATTGCCCGGGCGGGGGCAAAGGTGGCCCCCAGATAGAAGCTGGTGCCGGGAAGCAGGCAGGCAATCACGCCGCCCTTGGCAAGGCTTTCAATGCCCGCCTCCGGGCAGACGATGAGATGCTCTGCCGAGATAGCACCGATTTCGCCCGCAAGCTGGGACCCGCCGATGGGGTCAATTTCGTCGGCGTGAATTTTGGGAATCAGGCCGTGGGCCTTGGCAGCTTCCAGAATCCGACGGGACTCCTCGGCAGTGAACACGCCCGTCTCGCAGAACACGTCGCAGAATTCGGCAAGCTGCTCCCGGGCGACGGTGGGAATCATCTCCTCGCACAAAAGGCGGAGATACCCTTCCCGGTCCTCTTTGAACTCCTCGGGCACGGCGTGGGCTCCCATAAACGTGGGGACCACCTCCACCTTATGCGTCTCATTCAGGCGGTGGATGACCCGCAGTTGCTTGTATTCGTCCTTAGGGGTCAGGCCATAGCCGCTTTTGGCCTCGCAGGTGGTGATGCCCATGCGCAGCATGTCGTCCAGCACCTTGGCGGCTTTGTCCGTCAGTTCCTCCTCGGAGGCGGCGCGAGTGGAACGGACGGTGGAGAGAATGCCCCCGCCCTGGGCCAGAATTTCAAGATAGCTCACGCCGTGGAGCTTCATCCCCAGCTCGTTTTGCCGCCAGCCGCCGAAAATCAGGTGGGTGTGGGCGTCCACAAGACCGGGCGTGACCAAACGGCCCCCCGCATCCACCACCTCCGCGCCGTCGGAAAGTCCGGCGGGAACTGCGCCCTCGCCCACGGCGGAAATCAGCCCGTCCTTTACAAGAACGTAGGCGTTCTTCAGCATTGTGATTTCTCCCTGCTCCTTGCCTCGCCTTGCGGCGGAGCCGACGGGAGTGGCCAGCAGGCCGATGTTTTTAACCAGCAAATTTGCCATAGGGCAGCCTCCTTTATAAAATGTGGGAAAAGGGGCCTCTTTACAAAGGCCCCTTTTCAGGTTTTATGAAAAGTTATTTCGCGCTCTCAAGTGCCTCGCGGATGAGCGTGTCATCGTTCTCCGCCTCGTACGGCAGAGTGATATGGTCCTGACCGTTGTACATCTCGTTGTACTCCATCACGGTGGACATGGCGTTTTCGTTGCGGGCCCAGGAGCGGCGGGCCACGCCCACCATGGTATCCCAAGGCATGGACATCCGCAGAATGGTATCCACCGTCTCGCTGCCGTCCAGCACCATGCCGAAGCCGCCGTTGATGGCCTTGCCGATGCCGGTGCCGCCGCCGTTGTGCAGGGCGATGAGGCTCATGCCACGGGCAGCGTTGCCCGCGTAGCACTGAGTGGCCATTTCGGCCATGATATTGGAGCCGTCTTTGATGTTGGAAGTCTCCCGGAAGGGGGAGTCGGTTCCGCCGGTGTCGTGGTGGTCGCGGCCAAGCATCACAGGGCCGATTTCGCCGTTGCGGACCATCTCGTTAAACTTCAGCGCGAGGTTCATGCGGCCCATGGCGTCCTGATAGAGGATGCGGCACTGGGTGCCCACCACCATCTTGTTCTTCTTCGCGTCCCGGACCCAGACATAGTTGTCATAGTCCTGATAGCGGCGGTTGTGTGCCTGAATATACTCGGCGGCCGCTGCGTCGGTCTTGTCCAGATCCTCGGGCTTGCGGCTCAGGCAGCACCAGCGGAAGGGCCCGTAGCCATAGTCAAACAGGAAGGGCCCCAGAATGTCCTCCACGTAGGACGGGAAAATGAAGCCGTCCAAATCGTTCTCGCCGTTTTTGCAGATGCTCTTCACGCCTGCATCGTACACGGCCTTGAGGAAGCTGTTTCCATAATCAAAGAAATAGGTTCCCCGCTCGTGGAGCTTGCAGACCATTTCATAGTGGTGGCGCAGCGTCTCGTCCACCAGCTTGCAGAAGCCCTCGGGGTCCTTATCCAGCATCTCGGTGCGCTGCTCGAAGGTCAGGCTCTGGGGGCAGTAGCCTCCGTCGTAGGGGACGTGGCAGGAGGTCTGGTCGCTGAGCAGGTCTACATGGACGTTCTTCTCATAGAGGAACTCCAGCAGGTCCACCACGTTGCCGTGGTAGGCGATGGCGCAGGGGGTCTTGTCCGCCAGATGCTTTTTGGCAATGGCCAACGTCTCTTCCAGATTGTCGGACTTCTCGCTGACCCAGCCCTGCGTATAGCGGGTCATGATACGGGACATATCCACCTCGGCAATAATGGAGACAGCGCCGGCAATCTCCGCCGCCTTGCCCTGCGCGCCGCTCATGCCGCCAAGGCCCGCGGTGACGAACAGACGGCCCGCCAGATTCTCGTCGGTAGGAATGCCCAGTTTCAGGCGGCCTGCGTTGAGCAGGGTGTTGAAGGTGCCGTGGACGATGCCCTGCGGCCCGATATACATCCAGCCGCCTGCGGTCATCTGTCCATAGTTTGCGACGCCGATGGCGGCGGCGCGGTTGAAGTCTTTCTGATTGTCGAACGTGCCCACCATCAGGCCGTTGGAAATAATGCAGCGGGGAGCGCCCTTGTGAGAGTGGAACAGGCCCAGAGAATGGCCGCTCATCACAACAAGGGTCTGCTGGTCGGTCATGACCTCAAGATACTTCTTGATAAGACGGTACTGCATCCAGTTCTGGCAGACCTGACCGGTTTCGCCGTAGGTCACCAGCTCGTAGGGGTACAGGGCCACGTCAAAGTCCAGATTGTTCTCAATCATTACCTGAAAGGCCTTGCCCTCCACGCAGTTGCCCTTGTACTCGTCGATGGGCTTGCCGTGCATGCGGCCCTGAGGACGGAAGCGGTAGCCGTAAACCCGGCCGTGCTCCTCCAGCTCCCGGGCAAATTCCTTTGCCATCTGGGCGTGGTGGTCCGGGTGAATGTACCGCAGAGCGTTGCGGATGGCAAGCTCCTTGTCGGCCTGTGTCAGATGAGCTTCCCGGCGGGGGGCGCGGCGGATTCCCTCCTCAAAAGAGGGATACTCGGGCAGATCATAGTCCAATTTCACTGTCATAGCTTTGTCAACGTCAAAGGTAGCCATGCTTGTTCCTCCTGAAAATTGAATTCTGCCGACCGGAAATTCTCCGGCCCGGGCAGTCAAGGATTTTTTCTTACAATCGCATTCTAACATGCATGCTTTAAAAAATCAACAAAAATCATAAAAATCAAATAAAAAATTTAGTAGTTTTCACTAAATTAAAGCAGTATTGCGACAATTCACTGCCAAGGCATCGCATCATCGGACTAAAGCGCCATTGAAGCATGGGCTTACGAATGCAATTATAGGCGCTTTGCGTTGAATTCGCGTCAAAAAAAGTCGACGGACAGTGGGAAAAGGACCGAATGTGAGCACGGAAAGGGAATAGTGGTTGCACGGCGTCGTTTTTTTTGCTATTGTACAAGTGTTATGAAAGAATCGGGGGGCGCGGCTGCGTGGCCCCGAAAACCGGGACGGATAAAGGAGTGAAACGCGATGGATCAGATTATGGAGTGCATCCCGAATTTTAGCGAGGGACGGGATCTTGAAAAGGTGGAAAAAATTGCGGGGGCCTTTCGAGCGAAGGAGGCCGTAAAGCTGCTGGATTACAGCACGGATAAGGACCATAACCGCTGCGTGATTACCGCCGTGGGCAGCCCGGAGGCGCTGCGTGACGCGGTGATTGAGGCCATTGGCATCGCCGTGTCGCTGATTGATTTGACAACGCACGACGGGCAGCATCCCCGCATGGGCGCGGCGGATGTGGTGCCCTTTGTCCCCGTGCGGGGCTGCACGCTGGAGGATGCGGACCGCATCGCCAAGGAAACTGCCGCCGCAGTGGCGGACAGGTATGCCCTACCAGTGTTTCTCTATGAAAAGTCCGCCTCCGCGCCCCACCGGGAGAATTTGGCCGCCATCCGCAAGGGCCAGTTTGAGGGAATGGCGGAGAAGATGAAAAATCCTCTGTGGCGGCCGGACTTCGGCCCGGATACCGTCCATCCCACGGCGGGCGTGACGGCCATCGGCGCGCGGATGCCTCTGGTGGCCTTCAACATCAATTTGAATACGCCCGATTTGCGCATTGCCGACGAAATCGCCCACCGCATCCGCCACATCAACGGCGGTTTCCGGTTTGTGAAGTCCATGGGCGTGCTGCTGGAGGACCGGAACATTGCTCAGGTTTCCATAAATATGACGGATTATACCAAAACCTCCCTCTACCGTGTTTTTGAGACGGTGAAGATGGAGGCCCGGCGCTGGGGCGTGAGCGTGGTGGGCAGTGAGATTATCGGGCTGACGCCCATGGCCGCTTTGGTGGACTGCGCGGAATACTACCTGCGCATAGAGAATTTCCGAATGGACCAGATTTTGGAGACGCGACTGTAAGGGCGCCATAGAGGAAGAAGTCAGACGGCTGCCCGCGAAAGCGGGTGGCCGTCATCTGCGTTTTTTACGCGTTCTGTATGGCCGCTGCGGCAATTTCTCTTTCCTTTCGACAAAAACTGTGCTAAACTGATAAACAATGACTTCTGCGGAAAGGAGACGGGTATATGGTTTTTCAACAGCGCCTGGAACAGGCGCAAAAGCAAATATTAACGCAGGCCATGCTGCAATCGCTGCATTGTCTGCAAATGCCGTCTTTGGAGCTGCGGGAATTTTTGCATGAAGCGGCGCTCTCCAATCCCCTTCTGGAGGTGGAGGACGCGCCCCACGACGGGCCTCGTCCCGAGACGATGGAGGCGGCCCCGGAGACAGTGCTTCCCATCGAGCGGCGAGAGCAGCTTATTTGGGAGGGGGGCGGCGGACTTTCGGATTTCACCTCCTGTCTGACCCGTCCTCAGACTTTTTCAGAATATCTGGACGCCCAACTGGGCCAGTCCGCATCACTGGACGGACGGATGCTGGCTCTGAGCCGATATCTGGTAGGCTGTCTTAACTCCGCCGGATATCTGGACTGCGAGCTTCACGAGCTTGCACAGGAGATGGACGTGACGGAACCGGAGCTGGAGCAGGCGCTTTTTGCGGTGCAGGCGCTGGATCCGCCGGGCGTGGGCGCCCGGAGCCTGTCGGAATGTCTGCTGCTGCAACTGGCGCAGGGCAGGGAATTCACCGAGGTGAATATCCACATGATCCGCTTCGGCCTTCCGCTTTTGGGGGAGGGTGATTATGCGGGCCTTGCAAAGCTCTTGGACGTTTCTCCGGCGGAGGCCCGCCGGGCCGGAGACGTGGTCCGCGCGCTGAACCCCATTCCCTCCCGGGGCTTTTGCTCCGCGCGGGGTACGGCACTGATCGCGCCGGAGGCCGTCATCCGCCGGGCGGGGGACGGGCTGGTGATTGAAATGAACGAGGGCGCGGTTCCCCGCGTCTCTTTGAACCGGGAATACTGCGCCTTGGTGGGCGACCCCGGCTGTCAGGAGGCCCAGCTTTATCTGAAGGAAAAGCTGGCCGAGGCCAAAAACCTGTTGAACAATATGGAGAGTCGGCATGAGACGCTGTTTCGCCTGCTGTGTGCGTTGGTGAGGGAGCAGGAGGGCTACTTTCTCCGCCGGGAGGATTTGCTGCCCATGACCATGGAGCAGATGGCCCAGCGCCTGAGCCTGAATGTCTCCACCATCAGCCGGGCGGTGAAGGACAAATACGTCCAGTTTGACGGACGCATTTTCCCTCTGCGAAAGCTGTTTTCCACCGCCTTGCCCACCGGCGGCTCCGCCGAGGCGGCCCGCAGCCGCCTGCGCCGCTTTGTGGAGGCGGAGGCTTCAGATCGGCCTTTGTCCGACGAGGCGCTGGCGCAGGCACTGTCCGGGGTGGGATTTTCCCTATCCCGGCGCACGGTGGCGAAATACCGGGGCGAGCTGTCCATTCCCCCAGCCTCTCAGCGCCGCAAAAGGACATAGCCCGCGGGCGGCGCGCGAGACAGCAGAGAATGTCGATAAACAAACAGAGACGGGGCCATGGCCCCGTCTCTGTTTGTTTACTTTGCGGTTACAGCACCAGAGACGGCGGGGCATAGGCCCGGGTCAGCAGCTCGCTGTTAAGCATATACAGGCTGCGGGCTTCGCCGCCGTACAGCTCCATCTTGGTAATCTGGTCGCTGGCGTTTTTCTCCTCCTCGCCCTGCTCCTTGATAAACCAGTCCAAAAACTGAATGGCGCGGAAGTCGTTCGCCTTCTGGGCGGCGGCATAGATGGCGTTGATGAGGGCGGTGACGTATTTCTCGTGCTCCAGACTGACCTTCAGGGGATCAAGCAGGTTGGAAAACGCGTTGTCCGGCTGGTCGATGGACAGAAGCTTCACGGGCTCGTCATTGTTTTGCATGTAGCGGTAAAAGAGCATGGCGTGATCCTGCTCCTCCTTCGCCTGAATTTCATACCAGTTGGCGAAACCGTTCAGTCCCTTGGCGTCAAAGTAGTTGGCGATATCAAGATACAGGTAGGCGGAGTAAAACTCCTTGTTGATTTGGTTGTTCAGCAGTTCAGAAACAGTTTTATCCATTGTAATACCTCCTCGTATAAAGCAAAAAAAATTGGCTGTTGCTTATTCTTTAGTATAGCATTGCCGCCCCGAAAGTCAAGGCGTTGAAAGAAATTTGCGCGCCATCTCTTGACAAAATGGCGGGGCCGTGGTATTCTCTCAACATCGGTTAGGTTAAGCTAACTGATGCTTGGAAGCTGCCTGAGGGCGGCATTTCAAAAAGCACGAGATTAGTCTAGCCTAACCTACGTTTGAAAACCTACGTTCTGTGAGAGGGTTTTTAGTGTCGACAAAGCTGTTTTTGCGGATGTACGGCAAAAAAAAGGGAAGGCTATACACGTCATGAGATTTGTTCCATTGACGCGGGAGCCGCCCGCAGGCGGCCCGCATTGACACGGAGCGAACTGCTCCGCAAGACACGGGAGGCAGTTTATGGAGCCACGGTTTGAAACGGCGCTGATTACCCACTGCGCGCCCACTCTGGCGGGGGTGAAGCCCGCCAATCTGTTTCGTTTTCGGAGCGAAAGTTTGGAGCAGCTTCGGCGTGACGCGGCCCGCTGGGACGAGACGCTGAAGCTCTATGGCATTCGCGTGCGCGTTTTAAAGGAATGCCCCTCGCTGGACGCAGGGATGCTTTATGTTTATCGGGAGTCCTGGGTGGCCCGGCTGCTGGAAGAAGAGGGCAGCCGCGCGTTTCTGGAGGGCGAGGGCTACGTCACCTCCGGCGTGCCCGCCATGCTGGACCAACTTTCCGAGCGTATGTGCATGGAAGCGGAGTATCCCCACGAAATCGGAATCTTTCTGGGCTATCCGTTGGAAGATGTGGTGGGCTTCATTGAGAACCGGGGATGGAACTATACCTGCTGCGGCTATTGGAAAGCCTATGGCGATCCGGCGGCGGCGCAAAAGTGCTTTGACCGGTATCGCAAATGTACAGCAGTGTATAAGGAGCGGTATGCCCGGGGAGTTCCTCTTATTGAGCTTGTGGTGGCTGCATAGTCACCGCTGGTCATATATTTAATCTATCTGCTGAGAAAGGAAACTGCATCATGAACAAAGTTGCAATCGTTTATTGGAGCGGCACCGGCAATACGGAAAAAATGGCCCAGTGCATTGCGGAGGGCGTCAAGGAAGCGGGCGGCGAGGCCGAGCTGCTTGGCCCCGGCGATTTTTCCACCGCCCGGTTTAAGGAATACGGAGCCGTGGCCTTCGGCTGTCCCGCCATGGGGTCCGAGGTTTTGGAGGAGAGCGAGTTTGACCCCATGTTTACCGCTTTAGAGGGCGATCTCACCGGCAAGCGCATCGCGCTGTTCGGCTCCTACGGCTGGGGCGACGGCCAGTGGATGCGTGACTGGTGCAAGCGCTGTGACAGCGCAAACCTCTATGAAGAGGAGGGCCTGGTTGCCAACGAAATGCCTGATGACGCGGGTCAGGAGTCCTGCCGCGAGCTGGGCCGGGGGCTTGCCAAGTGGTAATGCGCCGCGCCCTCTGAAATAAAGATACATAGCTTCTGTTTACCTTCTATTTTCCCCGGATGCTGCCCCCGTGCGGTTCAGGATGACCGCGCGGGGGCGGTTCCGTCTTTTGTAGGATCAGGCCATGGCCCATCCTGCGGACGCGTTTCCGAAAAAATGGGGTTCCGGAGAGTAGATCAGACCTGTAAATCTGCACAAAGGAAAGAGGACAGGCCCTCTTCAATCCGTATAAGTTAGCGAAACTAACTTAAAGCTGTCCTGTGCTTGAAAAAGGGGGTTGACAAGGACGGTTAGGGGTAGTAAACTCTAGCTGTAAAGAAGGTAAGTTGCGACTTACCTTTGTATTTGGAGTTGTGGTTAGCAATCGCTAATCCTTGAGAGGGGGGAGAGCCTATGATGCCGCTGACGATGGCGAGAACAGGGGAGACTGTGACGATCCGTAAGATTTCCGGCAAAGACGAGGTGCGCCAGCACTTGGCGGAGCTGGGCTTTGTGGTGGATGAGGATATCACGGTGGTCAGTGAGATTGCCGGGAATTTGATTCTCCAGGTGAAGGACAGCCGCATTGCTCTGGACAAGACAATGGCCAATCGCATTATGATTTGAGGAGGAGGAGAGACATGAGGACACTGAGAGAAGTGAAGGTTGGGGAAAACGCCACCGTGGTAAAGCTCCACGGCGAGGGTGCCACCAAGCGGCGGATCATGGACATGGGCATCACCAAGGGTGTGGAGGTCCACGTGCGGAAGGTAGCCCCTTTGGGCGACCCTATGGAGCTGAATGTGCGGGGCTATGAGCTCAGCCTGCGCAAGGCCGACGCGGAGATGATCGAAGTTCAGTAAACAGTACATTTTTTCGCGGACGAATTCAGAAAGCCGGATTTTCCGCGAGAGCGAACCGGGCGCGCAGTGCGCGTTTGCTCATTGAAGAAGACTGGGTGCGGCGAGGTCCGCTCCCGCAAGGCGGCGGCGGGCCGCCGTTTTCAAGGGCTAAAGGTTAGCTTTTACTAACATTTTTGGAAGGAGAAAACGATGAATATTAAAATTGCACTGGCCGGTAACCCAAACTGCGGTAAAACCACGCTGTTCAACGACTTGACCGGCTCCAACCAGTACGTGGGCAACTGGCCCGGCGTTACCGTGGAGAAGAAGGAGGGCAAGCTGAAGGGCCACAAGGATGTGGTGATTCAGGATTTGCCCGGTATCTATTCCCTGTCCCCCTATACGCTGGAGGAGATGGTGGCCCGGAGCTATCTGGTAGGGGAGAAGCCGGACGCGATTTTGAACATTGTGGACGGCACCAACATCGAGCGGAACCTCTACCTCACCACCCAACTGGTGGAGTTGGGTCTGCCGGTGCTGGTAGCGGTGAATATGATCGATCTGGTGCGGAAAAACGGAGATCAGATTGATTTGCAGAAGCTTGCGGAGGCGCTGCACTGCGAGGTTGTGGAAATGAGCGCGCTGAAGGGCGAGGGCAGTATTTCCGCCGCCGAGAAAGCCATGGTTTTGGGCCAGTCCCGCAAGGCGGGGGAACTGCCCCATGTGTTTACCGGCAGTGTGGAGCACGCCATTGCCCACATCGAAGAGTCCATTCAGGGAAAAGTGGACGACCGTTTCCTCCGCTGGTATGCCATCAAGATCTTCGAGCGGGACAACAAGGTCCTCTCCGAGCTGAACATCGATGCCGACTTGAAGGCTCATCTGGAAGAGCACATCACCGATTGTGAAAAAGAGCTGGACGACGACGCGGAGAGCATCATCACCAACCAGCGGTATGCTTACATAAACGGCGTGGTGAACAAGGCTGTGAAGAGACAGCGGGCCAAGCACGATCTTACCTCCTCCGATAAAATCGACCGTGTTGTCACCAACCGGATTCTGGCCCTGCCCATTTTTGCGGTCATTATGTTCGCCGTATATTGGGTGGCCATGGGTCCCTTCGGCAGCTTCCTGACGGACTGGACCAACGACGTGCTGGGCGCGGCTTGGCTTCAGGAAGGCTCCCGCGTTCTGCTGGAGGGCTGGGGCGTTGCCGAGTGGCTGATCGGCCTGATTTCCGACGGTATCATCGCAGGTGTTGGCGCGGTGCTGGGCTTTGTGCCCCAGATGCTGGTGCTGTTCTTCATGCTGGCCATTTTGGAGGACGTGGGCTATATGGCCCGTATCGCCTTTATCATGGACCGGATTTTCAGGAAGTTTGGCCTGTCCGGCAAGAGCTTTATCCCCATGCTCATCGGCACCGGCTGCGGTGTGCCCGGCGTGATGGCTTCCCGCACCATTGAAAATGAGCGGGACCGGCGCATGACCGTCATGACCACCTGCTTCATCCCCTGCGGAGCGAAAATGCCCATCATCGGCCTGTTTGCCGGTGCGCTGTTTGAAAACAGCGGTCTTGTGGCCGTGTCCGCCTATTTCATCGGCGTGGCTTCCATCGTGATTTCCGGTATCGTCCTGAAGAAGACAAAGGGCTTTGCCGGGGACCCGGCGCCCTTCGTCATGGAGTTGCCCGCCTACCACATTCCTGCCATGAACAACGTGCTGCGGGCGACCTGGGAGCGGGGTTGGTCCTTTATCAAGCGGGCGGGCACCATCATCGTGGCCTCGTCCATCGTGCTGTGGTTCCTTCAGGGCTTTGGCTTTACGGACGGCGCGTTCGGCATGGTGGAGGATAACAACGGCTCGCTGCTTGCTGCCATTGGCGGCGCGGTGTGCATCATCTTCGCGCCGCTGGGCTTTGGCGACTGGCAGTCCACCGTGGCCACCGTCACCGGCCTGATTGCCAAGGAGAACGTGGTTTCCACCTTCGGCGTTCTGTTCCATATCGGCGAAGAGGTTGCCGAGGACGACGCGGGCCTCTGGGCCGCCATCGCGGCACACTACACGGTTCTCTCCGCATACAGCTTCATGGTTTTCAACCTGCTGTGCGCCCCCTGCTTTGCCGCTATGGGCGCCATCCGGCGGGAGATGAACAACGCAAAGTGGACCGCTGCCGCCATCGGCTATATGTGCGGTTTCGCCTATGTAATGGCCCTGATTATCTATCAGTTGGGTGGCTTGATAATGGGTGAGGTATCCTTTGGTGCAGGCACCGTGGCTGCGCTTGTGGCGCTGGCGGGTCTGGTGTATCTCCTGTTCCGCAAGAACAAATACGACGGCAATGTCCTCTCCGTCAGCTCTGTGGACGCGGCGGCCAAGGCCGGCGTCCGGTAATATACACATCTACATTTGACACTTTGAAAGGAGTGGTCTGCACATGAATCTGCCGACAATTATTTTAGGTCTGGTCGTTCTGGCCATCTTTGTGGCCATTGTGGCCCGCGGCGTCCACAACAGGAAAAACGGGAAAGGCGGCTGCTCCTGCGGCAGCGACTGCGGCTCCTGCGGCGGAAGCTGCCACGAGAAATAAAAATTCACTTGGCATTTGGGGCGCGGGCAGAGCAAACTCCGCCCGCGCCTCTCTGTACCCATTTTGAAACAGGAGGTTCGTAATGGAACGACTGACCCCGGCGCATCGGCGCTATCTTGCGGCAATTTACGACTTGGCTCACGCCATGCCGGATGTCAGCACCGTGGAGCTGGCCAAAGCGCTGCATGTGACCAAGCCCTCCGTCACCCGGATGTCCGCCGTCCTGATGGAAAAGGGATTTCTGGTGCGGAAGCGATACGGAAAGATTTATCTCACGGACACGGGCTTTCTGGCGGCAAGAGATTTCAAAAGAAAAGCCCTTCAATTGCAATCCCTGCTGCCAAGGCTGGGTCTTGACCTGACGGAAGGCGAGAGCTTTGAGCTTTCCTGCTTGCTGGCAGCCTCGTTGCCTGAGCGGGCGCTGGAGGGGCTTGGCGCCTGATATAAAGGCTTTGCCGGTTGTTTGCTCCAAAGCGCGGCAGCGGCGCGGTTCCGCGTGCCATCCCCGGAAAGGAACGCGTCCGGTACTCCGCCTGAAAAGCAACGGCAAAAAGCGCCGCCCCGAACATTCGGGGCGGCGCTCTGTTTGTTTTTAGTTACAGCTTGGTGACCACGGGGATGATCATGGGGCTGCGCTGGGTGTTTTTGAAAAGGTAGTTGCTGACGGCGGACTTCACCGCGCTGCGCAGCTCGCCGTCGTCCCGCCCGCGGCTGCGGGGGGCGTTGGTTGCCGCCTCCATGGCGATGTTCTCCAACTCCCGCATCATTTCGTCAGACTCCTTCACGTAAATGAAGCCCCGAGTGACAATTTCCGGCTTGGAGAGAATCTGCCCGTCGTTGGAAGAGACGGAGAGAATCACCACCACCATGCCGTCCTCGGCAAGGCGTTTACGGTCCCGCATCACCACGGCGCCCACGTCGCCCACGCCGGAGCCGTCCACATACACCTCTCCGGAGGGGACGGAGCCGTTGACCTTCATGCTCTTGCCGGTGATTTCAATGACGGCGCCGTTTTGAGCAATGGCAATGTGATTGCGATCCATACCCATGGACTGGGCCAGATTGGAGTGGATTTGCAGCATCCGCTGCTCGCCGTGGACGGGGACGAAGAACCGGGGCTTCGTCAGCGCGTGGACAATCTTCAGCTCCTCCTGACAGGCGTGGCCGGAGACGTGAAGCATATCCGCCCGGTCGTAAACCACGTTGACGCCCTTGCGGAACAGCTCGTTGATGACCCGGCCCACTGTCACCTCGTTGCCGGGGATGGCGGAGGCGGAGATAATCACCTTGTCGCCTGCGCCCAACTCCACCTGACGGTGGGTGGAAAACGCCATGCGGTACAGGGCGCTCATTTCTTCGCCCTGAGAGCCGGTGGTGACGATGACCTGCTTGTTTTTGGGCAAGCCCTTGATGCGGTTCAGGTCCAAAAGAGTGTTCTTGGGGACCTTCATATAGCCAAGCTCCGTGGAGACCCGCATCATGTTTTCCATGCTCCGGCCGGTGACCGCTACCTTTCGTCCCGTGGCGGCCGCGGCGTCCAGCACCTGCTGGATACGGTGGACGTTGGAGGCGAAGGTGGTGACGAGAATGCGCTCGTTGCACCCGGTGAACTGGCGCATGAACGCCGCGCCCACGGTTTTTTCAGACGGGGTGAAGCCGGGCCGCTCCACATTGGTGGAGTCTGCACAAAGGGCGAGCACGCCCTCCTTCCCCAGCGCGCCCAGCCGGGCAAGGTCCATGACCTCGCCGTCAATGGGTGTGGAGTCGATTTTAAAGTCGCCGGTGTGGACCACGGTGCCCATTCGGGTGTGGATGGCAAAGGCCACGGAGTCCGCGATGGAATGGTTCACGTGGATAAACTCCACGTTGAACTTGCCCGCCCGGACGGTTTCGCCCGGCTCCACGGTGATAAGCTTGGTGGACTTCACCAAGCCGTGCTCCTCCAGCTTCAGCTTGATCAGGCCGGCGGTGAGCCGGGTGCAGTAGATGGGAAGGTTGATTTGCTTGAGCACGTAGGGGATGGCCCCCACATGGTCCTCGTGTCCGTGGGTGATAAACAGGCCACGGACGCGGGCGCGGTTTTTAATCAGATACGTCACGTCGGGAATTACCAGATCGATGCCGTACATATCGTCTCCCGGAAAGGCCATGCCGCAGTCAACGACGATCATTTCGCCGCCGTACTCGTAGACGGTCATGTTCTTGCCGATTTCGTCCAGCCCCCCGAGAGGGATAATTTTCAGTTTTTCTGCCATAAATTCAGAGAACTCCTTTATATAAAAATAAGTAAAAGTTGTGGAGGAATCTCAGGCTGTACGGCGGAAAACGTATACCAAAATAGGGCGCGAGAGCCATTTGCATCGCAAAAAGCCGCACCAAATTAAGGACGGTCCAACTTCGTCCGGCCCCGTCTCGCCGGCGGAAGAATGAACTGCGTCCGCGCTGTACCCTGTGAGATTGTCCGTTTATTAAACCGGGATGGGACCGCGGTCCTGTCCAGTGAAATACAAAAACATCAGCGGGCTGCGGCGGCTGCTAGGGGCAAAAAATGCCCGGCTCATCGGCCTGCGCGCAATCTCCCGAATGATACTGTATAGGATAGTATAGCACATGCCCCCGGCTTTGTATACACCTTTTTAAAAAATTGAGGACGGGTCGAAAACAGAAAAAATCTTGCCCGAAAAACAAAGGGGTGGTATACTAATAAAATCTATGGCTTAGGAGCATCGCCGCGCGGGCGGCGCCGCTCCGGAGGAGGGCAACCGATTATGAATAAAAAGTTTTCCCGGCTGCTGGAGCCCAATCTAAAACTCTATTTTCTGTGCCTGCTGCTGTTCGCGGCGGTGACCGTTCCGGTTCAGCCATTGCTGGCGGCGGCCGAGGGCGCGGTCACGGTGGGAATGTATCTTTTTTTCCGTTCCAGCACGCAGAAACGCAAGCAGGGGATTTTGCAGTATATCAACAGCCTGACCGGCAGCGTGGACGCCGCCAGCAAATCCACCCTGATTAACTCGCCCCTGCCCATCATGGTGTTTCGCCCGGATACCGGCGAAATCATCTGGAGCAACGAGGATTTTTTGCAGCTTGTTGGCGTGCGGGAGCACCTGTTTGAAATTAAGGTGGAAGACACGGTGCCGGGGATGCCGGTTGCGTGGTTACTGGAGGGGAAGCAAGAGTGCCCTGACCGGGTGGTGATGAACAACCGCCGCTTCCGGGTGTATGGCAGTCTTGTCCGGGCAAAGGACCGGGACGGGACCCAGAATCTGGTGGCCACCACCTATTGGGTGGACGCCACGGAATACGACGCCATGCGGGAGAAGTTTGAGCGTTCCCGTCCCGTGGTGGCGCTTTTGAATGTGGACAACTACGAGGAGCTGATGAAGGTCAGCGGCGAGGCCCAGCGCAGCGCCATTCAGGCCCAGATTGACGAAAAACTGACGGCGTGGGCGGTGGACACGGGGCTTTTGGTGAAAACCAACCGGGACCGCTACCTTCTTTTGACGGAGGAAAGGGATTATGCCCCGCTGGTGGCAGAGAAGTTTTCTGTGCTGGATTCCATGCGGGAAATCGGCGGCGAGGGATCCCACCCCACGCTGTCCATCGGCGTGGGCAGGGAGGCCGACGGGATGGCGGAGCTTTATAAAAACGCGTCGTTGTCGCTGGAGATGGCGCTGAGCCGGGGCGGCGATCAGGCGGTGGTCCGGGGCAAGTTGGATTTTGAGTTTTATGGCGGACGGACTAAAAGTCCCGAAAAGCGCACGAAAGTGAAGACCCGGGTCATGGCAAACGCCTTGGGCGAGTTGATGAGTGACGCCCGGCAGGTTTATATTATGGGGCACTCCTTTGCCGATATGGACGCGGTGGGTGCGGCGACGGGCCTTTGCTGCGCGGCGCGGAAGCTGGGAAAGCACCCTCAGGTGGTCATCGATCTGAACCACAACGCGGCAGAAGCCGTGCTGGAAAAGCTGCGGGGGCGGGCGGAGTATGCCGGTGTGTTTATCAGCGGCAGCGAGGCCCTTTTGCGGATGCAGCCGGGGGCGCTGCTCATCGTGGTGGACACCAACCGGCCGGACTTTGTGGAAAGCCTCGCCGTGCTGGAGGCCTGCAACCGGGTGGCGGTTATCGACCACCACCGCCGTGCCGCCAGCTATATTGAAAATGCCGCGCTGAATTTCCACGAGCCGTATGCCTCCTCCGCCTCTGAGCTGGTGACGGAGCTTTTGCAGTATCTGGTGGAGCCCAGCGATCTCCTTCCCGAGGAGGCAGAGGCGCTCCTTGCCGGCATCGTGCTGGATACCAAGCATTTCACCATGCGTACCGGCGGACGGACCTTTGAGGCGGCGGCCTTCCTGCGCCGGGCCGGGGCGGACACCAGCGCGGTGCAGCGCCTGTTCCAGAACGATTTGACGGAGATGGTTTCCCGCTATGACATTATCCGTCAGGCGGAGCTGTACCGGGACGACATCGCCGTGGCCATCGTGACAGAGGACGGCGTGGAGCGGGTGGCGGCGGCGCAGGCCGCCGACGAACTGCTGACGCTCAAGGGCGTGCAGGCATCCTTCGTGATCTACCGGGACGGGGAGAGCGTTTTGATGTCCGCCCGGTCTTTGGGGGATATCAACGTGCAGGTGATTCTGGAGACGCTGGGCGGCGGAGGAAACTCCACCACCGCAGGCGGACGGGTGGAGGACAGCGACCTCGAAACCGTCCGGGAAAAGCTGCTGGAGGCCGTGGACGAGTATCTGAAAAAATAAAAGATCCCACGCAGGATCGGACAAATAAGGAGAGATACCGATGAAAGTGATTTTGATGCAGGATGTAAAGGATCAGGGAAAGAAGGGCCAGATGGTGGAGGTTTCCGAGGGCTACGCCCGGAATTTCCTGTTGCCCCGCAAGCTGGCCACCGCCGCCACGGCGGACGCCGTGAACACCATGAACATGAAGGAAAAGGCCCGCAAGGCCGAGGAGGCTCGCCAGAAGGCCGAGGCCGAGGCCACGGTGGAAAAGCTGAAGGAGTGCCCTGTCAAGGTCACCGCCAAGGCCGGGACCGGCAGGCGGCTGTTCGGCGCCATCACCACCAAGGAGATTTCCGAGGAGCTGATGAAGCAGTACGGCGTGGATATTCCCAAGCAGAAGCTGGCGTTGGAGGACCCCATCAAGGCCTTCGGCAACTACGAGGTCCGGGCCAAGCTGGGCTTCGAGGTGAACGGCACCGTGTACGTGTCCGTCTACGAGGAGAAATAAGCGTCACCATGCATCCAAAACACATCCGGAGGTGATTTTTCGTTGCAATTGAAGATTTGCTTCTGCGCCAGACGCCCCACTCCTTAGAGGGAGAGCAGGCGGTGCTGGGCTCCGTCCTCATCGACCCGGACTGTGTGAAGGAGGTTGTAGACAAGCTGCGGCCTGAGGATTTTTACCTGCGTCAGAATCGGGAGATTTTTGAAACCATCTGCTCCATGTTCACCTACGCCAAGCCTATCGACGGGATCACGGTGGCGGAGGAGATGCAGAAAAACGGCACCTATGACGAGAACACCACCCGGGCCTATCTTGCCCAGTTGATTGAGATTACTCCCACGGCGGCAAACGTGCTGGAATACGCCGCCATTGTCCGGGACAAGGCCCTTCTGCGGGCGGTGGCGCAGGCTGCCTCCGAGATCACAGCCATGGTGCAGGAGGGCGGCGGCGAGGCCGCCGAAACGCTGGAAGCGGCGGAGCAGCGGATTTTTGCCATCCGCCGGGGACAGGGTGCGCAGGGCATGACCCCCATCCGGCAGGTTTTGCCGGACGTGCTGGACCGGCTCAGCGAGATGAGCGAGTCCGCCTCGGGGATGCCGGGCCTTTCTACGGGCCTTTCCATGCTGGATACAAAAATCACGGGCCTAAACAAGTCGGATTTGATTCTGCTGGCGGCCCGCCCCGGCATGGGAAAAACCTCCATGGCCCTGAACGTGGCCCTGAACGTGGCCAAGGGGACAGACCGGTCCGTGGCCGTCTTCTCCTTGGAGATGTCCAAGGAGCAGCTTGTTTTGCGCCTCCTTTCCTCCGAAGCGCTGGTGGAGAGCAACAAGCTGCGCACCGGCTCTCTGCGGGAGACGGACTGGGAGAGAATTGCGGACGCTGCCACGGTGCTCAATCGGGTGGATATCCGTATCGACGACAACCCGCTTCTTTCCGTGGCGGACATGAATGCCAAATGCCGCAGGCTTGACAATCTGGGTCTGGTGGTTATCGACTATTTGCAGTTGATGACCTCCGCGGGGGGGAAAAGCAAGGGCGGAGAGAACCGTCAGCAGGTGGTTTCCGACATCTCCCGTACGTTGAAGATCATGGCCAAGGAGCTGGATGTGCCCGTGATTTGCCTGAGCCAGCTAAGCCGTGCCAACGAGAAGCGGGACGATAAGCGCCCCATGCTCTCCGACCTCCGGGAATCCGGCGCCATCGAGCAGGACGCGGACATCGTGCTTTTTCTCTACCGGGACGACTACTATAACGAGGACTCTGAAAAGCGCAACATCGCCGAGTGCATCGTGGCGAAAAATCGCCACGGTGAAACGGGAAAGGTGGAGCTGAAGTGGGTGCCGGAGTATACCATGTTCGGCACGCTGGAGACGCGGTACGACGATGAGGACTGAACTGCCCTCCGCCGAAAAATTTATGACAGCGCATTTTTCCACCGGGACGGAGCTTCTGTGCGCTGTGTCCGGGGGGCTGGACTCCATGTGCCTGCTGGACTTTGTCCTCCGCTGGGCGGAGGGACGGAATATTTCTGTCTCCGCCGCTCATTTTCACCACGGACTGCGGGGCGCTTTGGCGGACCGGGACGAGGCCTTCGTCCGGGACTATTGCGCCCAGCGGGGCATTCCCTTTGTCTCTGACCGGGGCGACGCCCGGGCGCTGGCGGAGGAAGAGGGCCTTTCTCTGGAGGAAGCCGCCAGGCGGCTGCGATATGCCTTTTTGGAGGAAGCCGCCGCCAAGCGGCGCAGTGCCGCCATTCTCACCGCCCACCATGCCGACGACAACGCGGAAACCATGCTGTTAAACCTTTGCCGGGGAACCGGCTCCGCCGGGCTGGGGATTCCCGCAGTACGGGGAAATATCTACCGTCCGTTTCTGGAGCTGACCCGGAAGCAGCTTGCGGATTACGCCGCCGCCCGGGGCCTTACCCATGTGGAGGACGAGACGAATGACGAGGACGACGCGGCCCGGAATTTGCTTCGGCACAGGGTTTTGCCGGTGCTGCGGGAAATTAACCCCAAAGCGGCGCAAAATATGGCCCGCTCCGCCGCGCTTCTGGCGGCGGAGGATGCGCTGTTGGATGAGCTTGCGGCAAAGCTGCTGGAAAAGACCGAGCTGTCCGAGGACCGCGCCGTTTTACCGTGGGAAGTCCTGCGCTCCGCGCCGGAGGCCCTTCGCGGCAGGATGGTGCTGGGGCTGATGGAAACAGTCTGCGGACGGCGGAGGGATTTGTCCGCGGCCCACGCGGGGGCCGTGCTGACTCTGGGAAAGGGCCGGGAGTGTTCTTTGCCCTATGGGCTGCTGGCCCGCAACGACGGAGAAGCGCTGGAGCTTTATAAAGCAAGACCCATGCCACGGCCCGTGCCGCTTTTGCGGGGGCAGATTGTGGAATTTGGCAAATGGCGCGTGCTGCTGGGGAGCGAGGGCCCGCCGGGGAACGTTTCCTATCGGCTACGCGTACCGGGGCCGCTGGAGGTGACACTCTGGCGCAGCGGGGACCGCATGAATCTGCCGGGAAGCCGGGGCGCGCGGACGCTGAAGCGGCTGTTTGCCGACGCGGGGATTTCCCCGGATACGCGGGACCGCTTGCCGGTGCTGCGGACGGGAGAGCGGCCTGTGGCCGCGCCGTATCTTGGTGTGGATTTGGAATTTTCCGCCGGAGCGTCCGGCGATTGGGTGACATTTTATTCAGAAGACATAGAGGGAGAGACAATATGAGAAGTGAGATGGAAAACGACATCCTCAAAATTCTGGTGACGGAGGAGCAGATTCAAACCCGCATCGCGGAGCTGGGCGAGGAGCTGTATAAGGAATTTGAGGGGAAGAACCCGCTGTTTCTGGGCGTGTTAAAGGGATGCTTTCTGTTTATGGCGGATTTGGTGCGGGCCTGTCAGGTGAAAAGTGACGTGGAGTATATCGCCGTCAGCTCCTATGAAAACGCCACCAGTTCCTCCGGACGGGTGAAGATTGTCCACGACATTCAGCAGGACATCACGGACCGGCACGTCATCGTGGTGGAGGATATTCTGGACTCCGGCAACACCCTTGCGTTTCTCAGCGAGTATTTCAAAACCCGGGGCGCCGCCTCCATCACCATCGTAACGCTGCTGGATAAGCCTTCCCGCAGGACCAAGGCCGTCAACGCTGATTATGTCGGCTTTGTGGTGCCGGATGAGTTTGTGGTGGGCTACGGATTGGACTATTGCCAGCAGTATCGGAATGTTCCCTATATCGGTGTGCTGAAACCGGAGGTTTATTCCCGCTAAACGGGCGATTGGCCTGCAAAGGAGTGAGGACTCGTTGAAAAATTCAAAAGCCACAAACGCGATGACCTTTGTCTTTCTGGCGGTGGTGATGCTGCTGTGCGCCATGTATCTGTGGCGCAGCAGCTCTGCCGCCGAGCCGCTGGAGTATTCCGAGGTGGTGCGCCTTATCAAGCAGGAGAAGGTGGAGAGCCTTGACATCTTCAACAATACGCTGACATTGCATCTGCGCACGCAGATCAACGGCAGCACCACCGCAGTCCACGAGCTGTATGATTTTGAGCTGTTTTACAGCGACTTGAACGACCTGATTCAGGAGCAGGCCGCCAAGGGCATCATCACCTCCTACAACTACCGCGCGGACCATTCCACCAACTGGCTGGCGATTCTGCTGCCCTATGTGGCGGCGGCGCTGCTGCTGGGCGGCATGTGGTATCTCATGTCCCTCCGTTCCGGCGGGGCGGGCGGTCCGGACCGGATGAACCGCTTCAGCGAAGCCCGGACGCACGCGCTTTCCGAGCGGGACAAGTCCATCACCTTTGCGGATGTGGCGGGGGCCGACGAGGAGAAGGAAGAGCTGCGGGAGATTGTGGAGTTTTTAAAGGATCCGCAGAAGTACACCGAGTTGGGCGCCCGGATTCCCAAGGGCGTGCTGCTGGTGGGCCCTCCGGGCACCGGCAAGACCCTGCTTGCAAAGGCCGTGGCGGGAGAGGCCGGGGTGGGCTTTTTGTCTATCTCAGGATCGGACTTTGTGGAGCTTTACGTGGGCGTGGGCGCGTCCCGGGTGCGGGACCTGTTTAAAGAAGCGGTGAAGACCACGCCTTGCATCGTGTTTATCGACGAGATTGACGCCGTGGGCCGCCAGAGAGGCACCGGCGTGGGTGGGGGACACGACGAACGGGAGCAGACCTTGAATCAGCTTCTGGTGGAGATGGACGGCTTTTCCGCCAACGAAGGCGTGGTGGTGCTGGCCGCCACCAACCGGGTGGATGTGCTGGACCCGGCCCTGCTGCGTCCCGGCCGGTTTGACCGGCAGGTGTTTGTGGGTCTTCCCGACATTCGCGGACGGGAAGAAATTCTCAAGGTACACACCCGAGGAAAGCCCCTGTCTGAGGATGTTGATTTGAGCGAGGTGGCTAAGGGAACCCCCGGCTTCACCGGGGCGGACCTTGAAAATCTCACTAACGAAGGGGCGCTGCTGGCGGCCCGGCGGAACCAGAAGTTCATTACCATGGCGGATTTGAAGGAGGCGGAGATCAAGGTCATCGCCGGGCCGGAGAAGAAAAGCCGGGTGGTTCCCGAGCACGAGCGTCGGCTCACCGCCTTCCACGAGGCGGGCCACGCCATCGTGATGCACGCGCTGCCCAGCCACGATCCGGTGAATCAGATTTCCATTGTGCCCCGGGGGCAGACGGGCGGCATGACCATTTCTTTGCCGCAGGAGGACCGCTCCTATATGTCCAAGCGGTATCTGGAGGAGCAGATTGTGGCCCTCCTTGGAGGCCGCGCCGCCGAAAGTCTGGTGCTGGGGGATATCTCCACGGGCGCGGGCAACGATATTCAGCGAGCCACCCGCATTGCCCACAAAATGGTGGCCACATACGGTATGAGTGAAAAGCTTGGCACCGTCTCCTTTGAATCTGGCCACGACGAGGTGTTTCTGGGCCGGGCCATGGGTCAGGGCCGCAGCTATTCCGAGCAGATCGCCGCCCAGATCGACGAGGAGGTGCGCCGCATCGTGACTGCCGCCTACGACCGTTGCGAAATGATTCTGCGGGAGCGGCGCTCCCAGCTCGACTCGGTGGCAAACTTCCTACTGGCCAACGAGACAATGTCGCGTCAGGAATTTTTGACCGTGGTGGAGGCATCTGCCCGGGCGTAAGCGCATAATAGAAGCCCTGCCGTTCATCCGACGGCGGGGCTTTTTTGAGAACCGTTTCCGCGCCCACATCGGCCCCCCGGTGCTTTGGAGAGTGCGTATTTTGCCAAAAGAGTGAAAAGCGGAACAAAATCTGCGCTGAGACGTAAGAGTACGTAATTATTTTTTGCTTCCTTCGGCGAAATCACGAAAATGATTGTCTTCGTATCAAGGACATCCTTTAGGAATTTTTTCTACAATAGCTACATATGTCTTTTGAGTGGGGACAAATCACAGAAACATTTTTGGGAAATATTGGGCGCAGTAACGGATTTAAAGCGCTGCACTGTATATAATTCTACTTGAAAAACCGGGAGAAATTCCGTAAAATACTTCTTATGCAAAGAGAATTGAAAAACGGTTCTCTTTTATTGACGACAGGAGGAAAGAACATGAAAAAGTTTCTTGCGCTTGCCATGGCTCTTGCCATGACCTTCTCTCTCGCCGCCTGCGGCGGGGATACCGGCGGCAGTGCATCCGGCGACGGCGGCAGCGCGTCCGGTGGCAGCAATCCCGTGCTGAAGGTGGGCGTGTTTGAGCCTGCGTCCGGCGACAACGGCGCGGGCGGCAAGCAGGAGGTGCTGGGCATCCAGTATGCCAATCAGGTGGTTCCCACCGTGGAGATTGGCGGCCAGACTTATGACGTGAAGCTGGAAATCGTGGATAACCAGTCCACCACCGACAAAGCCATCACCGCCGCCCAGACGCTGGTGAACGCGGGCGTGTCCGTGGTGCTGGGCTCCTATGGCTCCGGCGTGTCCATTGCCGCCGCACCCACCTTTGAGCAGGCGAAGATTCCCGCCATCGGCGTGTCCTGCACCAACCCCGCCGTGACGGAGCTGAACCCGTACTACTTCCGGGTCTGCTTCCTGGACCCCTTCCAGGGCAGCGTCATGGCAAACTTTGTCTCCGAGGAGTTCGGCGCGAAAAAGGCCTATGTCTTGACCATGCTGGGCGAGGACTACGGTTCCGGCCTTGGCACCTACTTCAAGCAGGCATTTGAGGGTCTGGGCGGCGAGGTGAAAGCCGAGAGCTTCCCCGAGGGCACCTCTGACTTCTCCGCTTATATCCAGAACGCCGTGACCTATGGCGCGGACGTGATTTTTGCCCCCTCTTCCACCACCTATGCCGCCCTGATCGTGGGTCAGGCCGCCAAGGCCGGCGTCACCATTCCCATCACCGCCGGTGATACGTGGGAGAACTCCGCGATTCTCGCCGCCCAGAAGGGGACCGATCAGAAGGTTTACTGCTCCACCTTCTTCGACGAGAACGACGATGCAGGTCCTGCCGCCGCGTTTGTCAAGGGCTTTAAGGAGTTTTTGAACGCCGATGCGCAGAACCTGACCAATAACGGCGGCAACGACATCGTGGCGGCTGTCTCTGCGTTGGGCTACGACGCGTACATGACTGCCATCGAGGCCATCAATTTGGCCCAGTCCACCGAGGGCGAAGCCATTCAGGCGGCTCTGTTCAATGTGGACATCGACGCCGTCACCGGCCACATCACCATCAATCCCGAAACAGGAGACGCCAACAAGACCGAGGCTTACATCAAGCAGGCCACCGACGGCGTGTTTACCTTCGTGAAGCGTCAGTCCGTGGAGGGCTGATTCCTAAGGTCTGCCCCAAAACCGTAGGGCCCACGGCGCGGGCGGGGAGCCACCCCGCCCGCGCTTTTCAGGGCCAGCGATTCTGGCTTGCATCGAGCCGGAAGCCGAAGGGTTCGATGCAGAACAGAAGCAGGCTCACACCGCGGGCAAGGCCCGCATCACAGAAAACGGTTTAACGGGAAGCCCGTGCCCTTGCGCGGGACACAATGAAAACGGAGGGAATCCCATGCTAGAACAAATCCTGCCCTATCTGCTGGCAGGCGTCTCCGTGGGTGGGCAGTATGCCCTGATTGCCATTGGATACACAATGGTATACGGTATTTTACGTCTGATTAACTTTGCACACGGCGATATTTTTACGGTGTCCGGCTTTGTAATGGTCTACGCCGCCGCCACCATGCCTCTGACCCTATCTATCCCGCTGACCATCGTTTTGACGGTGGCTTTGGCGGTGCTGGTGGAAAAGGTGGCCTATCGCCCCCTGCGCACCGCCCCCCGGATGTCCGTCATGATTTCGGCCATCGGCATGAGCTATCTGCTGCAAAACGCCATGTGGTATCTCACCGGTGGTCTTCCCAAGCAATATCCGGTACTGCCTTGGATCAGCGACAGCGTAAATGTAGCGGGCAGCTCCACCAGCCGGGTCACCGTCGTCACTCCGTTTTTGGTGGTGGTGTTGGTGGCGGGTCTGGTGCTGCTCATCAAGCGAACCAAAATCGGCATGGCCATGCGAGCCGCGTCCCGAGACTTTGAAACGGCGCAGCTCATGGGCATCAAAATCAACAATGTCATCAGCTTCACCTTTGTGGTGGGGTCCTTTCTGGCGGCTGTTGGCTCCATGCTGTATTTTTCCAATTACGCCACCGTCACGCCCACCATCGGCGCGATGCCGGGGCTGAAGGCCTTCGTGGCCGCTGTGTTCGGCGGCATCGGGTCTATTCCCGGCGCGGTGATTGGCGGCTTCATCATCGGCATCTGCGAGAGCCTCATCAAGGGCGCGGGTCTGACCACGTTTTCCGACGCGTTCACCTTCGCTCTGCTGATTGTGATTCTTGCGGTGAAGCCCACCGGCCTCTTCGGAGAGAATTTGACGGAGAAGGTGTGACGGAATGATCAAGAAAAAAGACCATAAAAAGACTTGGATTGCGTTGCTCATTGCCGCCGCTGTGCTGGTGGCGGTAGTGATACTTGACAATCTGCCGTCCAAGGTGGTGCCGTCCATGCTGCTGACGGTACTGCAAAAGGGTGCGATTTATGCGCTGGTGGCTGTGTCCATGAACCTTTTAAACGGCTTTACGGGCCTCTTTTCCCTTGGACAGGCGGGCTTTATGCTGCTGGGCGCCTATACCTACGCCGTTCTCACCGTCCCCGTGGCGCGGCAGGCCAGCGTTTATCAGAGATATCCCAGCGGAGGCCTTGGCTTCTCCGTAACGGAGAGCTTGGGAAACTCTATGGGCCAATTTGGCCTGTTTTTGGGCGTGGTGCTCTGCCTGATTCTGGCGGGGTGTGTGGCGGCTCTGTTCGCCTGGTTTATCGGATTGCCGGTTTTAAAGCTGAAGAGCGACTATCTGGCCATCGCCACGCTGGGCTTTGCGGAAATTATCCGCTCCGTGGTGCAGTATGAGGGCCTTGGCCCTGTCACCAACGGCTCTAACCTGCTGTATGGGTTTACCGGCTTCTCCGACTTCCATTTGGGCGAGCTGAAGCTCGCCACGATGATGCCCTTCCTGTTTGCGGGGGTGTGCATTCTGGTTGTTGTGCTGCTGATTAACTCCACCTACGGCCGGGCTTTTAAGGCGATCCGGGATGACGAGGTGGCCGCCGAGGCCATGGGCATCAATCTGGCCAGCCACAAGCGGATGAGCTTTGTCATCAGCTCCTTTTTCGCCGGAATTTCCGGCGCACTGCTGGCCATGTTTCAGGCCAGCGTGCAGGCCACGGCTTTCAAGGCGGCCATGACTTACGAAATTCTGCTGATTGTGGTGATCGGCGGGATCGGATCCGTCACCGGGTCCGTGCTGGGCTCGTTCCTGTTCGTGGGCTGCTCGGAATGGTGGCTGCGGTTTTTGGATAATGAAACGGTTTTAAAAAATTTCAGCGCCAAGGTGCAGTTTTGCGCCCTGCTGGC
>NZ_DALZCH010000015.1:0-43259 GCF_031978065.1 Oscillibacter sp. | reverse complement strand
TTTTGACGTTTTGGGAGATGTCGATAAAGCCGCCGCAGCCGGTCACCTTTGTGCCGAAGCGGGATACGTTGATGTTTCCTCTGGCGTCGCACTGGGCAAGCCCCAAAAACGACATGTCCAGACCGCCGCCGTCGATGAAATCAAACATATAGGGCTGGTCGATAATCGCGTCAGGACAAATGCACGAGCCGAAATTCATATCACCCAGCGCAACGCCGCCGATGGCTCCGCTTTCGATGATGGAGGTAAAGCGCCCGCTTTGACCTTCCTCATTTAAAACAGCCATCACCGTTTCCGGTATGCCGATTCCAAAGTTCACCACCCGCATATCCCTGCCAAGGCACATGGCGGCTCTCCGTCCAATAATTTTGCGAACGCCCATTGGCGCTTGCACCGCCGCTCCCTCCACAACAATGTCGCTGCGGGTAAAGCGGGGGTCAAAATATGTACCATAGTTTTGTCGGTGATATTCCTCCGGCTTCGTGGTCACCACAATGTAGTCCACCAGAATGTGGGGAATCCGCACATTTTGAGGCAGAATCGCGCCTTTTTTCACCACCTTCTCCACCTGCACGATGACAATGCCGCCATGATTTTTCGCAGCGGTGGCAATGGAGATTCCCTCCAGCGTCAGCGGCTCGTTTTCAAAGGAGATGTTGCCCTGTTCGTCGGCTGTGGTGCCGCGAATCATGGCAACCGTCACCGGCGGAACGTGGTAGCTGAGATACTCCTCTCCGTCGATTTGTACCTTATCCACCATTGTCCCCGTCGTAATGCCGTTGACTCTGGCGCCGTCCAAGTCGGGATCCACAAAGGTTCCAAGTCCCACCTTGGTAATCAGCCTTGGGCGCATGGCCGCGCTCTCACGATAGAGATGGGAAAGGATGCCCTGCGGAATATTAAAGGCTTCGATTTTTTCCTGCTCCACCATGGCCCCAAGCTTTGGAATTCTGGCAAAGTGGCCGCCGATCAGCCGCTTTACCAAGCCCTCGTGGGCAAGATGGTTGTTTCCTGCGTCCTTGCCGTCCCCCACGCCGCCGGTATGAAGCAGCGTCAAATCTCTGGGGTGCCCCTCCGTGAGGAAACGGGTTTCAATGGCAATGTTGATTTCCTCCGCCGATCCGATGCCCAGAAAGCCGCCGATGCCGACATAGGCTCCGTCGGGGATTACACCGGCGGCTTCTTTGGCAGACACAAATTTTTCGTTTAGCATGGATGTACCGCCTTACAGCCGCAGGCCACCGTTTACGCAAACCACCTGCCCGTTGATGAAGGACGCTTCCTCGCTGGCGAGGAACAGCGCCGTATTGGCAACTTCAATGGGCTGGCACATGCGCCCGAGCGGCGTGCGGGCAATTAGGGGATCCAAAATCTTCGCTGGAATGGTTTTTGCCATTTCGGTTTCAATGTTGTCGGGTGCCAAAACATTGCAGCGGATTTGCTCACCGTGGAGATTCAGCTCCTTCGCCCAGGAGTAAGTCATGCCAATCAGGCCCGCCTTTGTGGCGGCATAGTTGGTTTGGCCGATGTTGCCGTAAACGCCGCTGCCGGAGGAGATGGAGAGAATGCAGCCCTTCTTTTGTTCACGCATGAAGGGCACCAATGCCTGCGTAATATTGAATGTCCCCTTCAAATTTACATCGATCACCGCGTCCCACTGCTTCTCCGTCATTTTATAAAGCATGGAATCTCTGGTAATGGCGGCGTTATTGACGAGCACGTCCACATGGCCGAACTCCTCTCTCACTTGCAGGGCAAAAGCCGCAAGAGACGTCCGGTCGGTAATGCTCAGCTTAACCGGGTGCACCAGCGGATGGGCATAGCCCCCGTCTGCCATATCAATGGAGTAAATTACCTCGGGATTTTCCTGCGCGAAGCGCTCGCACATACAGTAGCCAACGCCTCTTGCGCCGCCGGTAATTACAACAACTTTTCCTTTTAATCTGTCCATGACAGCCATATCCTTTCGAAGTCCGTGCTTTAAGCCATCATGTTCGGAAGGAACATCACCAACGGCTCGCAGTAGGTAATTATTAAGAGCGCGATCACAGAGGCAATAATGTAGTTCACCAAGTGCCTGTTGATCACCTTATCGACCTTATCGCGGGTAAGACCCGCCGCGACGTACAGGTTCACGCCCAGCGGCGGTGTTGCGCAGCCGATTGCCAGATTCACGCATACGATGATGCCAAAGTGGATGGGGTTGATGCCAAATGCCGCAACCGCCGGAAGCAGCACCGGCGCAATAATCAAAATTGCCGCCGTGGTTTCAAGGAAGCAGCCCACAATCAGCAGCATGATGTTCACCAGCAGCAGGAATACATACTTGTTCCCAGCCACGCTGATCAGCACTGCCGCCACTTTGGCCGGAATCTGTTCACGGGTCATGACCATGCCGAAAATACCGGCGCAGGCAATGATGATCATTACCATGGCCGAGGAGGACGCGGAGTCAACAAGAACCTTCTTCAAATCGGCAACCTTCAGCTCACGATAGAAGAAAATGCCGACAATCAGCCCGTAAATACAGGCAATGGCCGCGGATTCGGTGGGTGTAAAAATGCCGGTATAAATACCGCCGAGAATAATGACTGGCATTAAAAACGCGCCGATACCGCGAATAAAGGTCCGCCCCACCCGGCGAATGCTGAAGGGAATCCGGGTAATTTCCGCCTTGTGCTTTATGCCATAGCTCACCGCAATCACCATCATGCAAACGCCCAGCGCAACGCCGGGAAGAATGCCGCCCATAAACAAGGAGCCGATGGACACATCCGTGCAGGATGAGTAGGTAATCATAATCGTGCTGGGCGGGATAATTGTTCCCAGCAGACCCGCTACCGCGATGGTGGATAGTGCGAATTTTTTAGAATAGCCGTTTTCAATCAGCGCGGGTACCAAAATCCCACCGATGGCCGCCGTTGTCGCCGTGGGCGAACCGGAGAGCGCGCCGAAAATCATGCAGGACAAAATGGATGCGCAGGCAAGGCCGCCGGGAAGCCAGCCAATCAGGGAGTTTGCAAAATCGCAAAGGCGCTTGGATATGCCGCCGGAGGACATGAGATTGCCCGCAATCATAAAAAACGGGATTGCCATGAGGGTGAAGCTGTCGATAGAGGCAAACAGCCTCTGCGCACAGACAAACAGGTCCACGGTTCCGCCCACCATGGTCGCTAAAATACCGCCGCCGGCAAGGCAGAGCGCAATCGGCACGCTGAAGAACATGCAGATTAAAAAGCCGCCGAATAAAGCCGCCGTAATCATACGCTCTCCACCTCCCTGTCTTCGGGCTTGTCATGCAGGTGCATCAGAAGATGCACGATGTAGTGCCAGGTGGCCAGAAAAAGACCAATGGGCACACAGGAATACACAATGTTCATGGGAATACGCATGATGGTGGAAACCTGCCCTGTGGAGCCGTACTGCACAAACATCCGGCAGGAGAGCACAAACAAAACACCAAAAATCACCACCGTGATGGCATACTTTATTTTTATAGAAATACACTGTGCCGCTGCGGGAAGCATAGAGACGAATGCCTCCACGCCCACGTGGTTTTCTCCCTTGGCCGCAATAGAGCAGCCCCAGAATACGAACCAAATCATCAGATCTCTGGCTGCTTCCTCTCCCCATGGAAGCGGAGCCACCAGAATGTAGCGCCAAATGACAATCATACAGGTGACCACCAGCATGGCCCCACAGATAATGCCGCATATTACGCTTTCAACAATGTTTAAAGCGCGATCAATTTTTTTAAGCATACACGATCCCCGAACGGCGCCTGCCGAACGGGAATACTCCTTTCCTCAAATTATTTTCCCCATTCCCTGCTTTAGCGAAATTCTATCCGGGCGAGACGAGAAACGTCTCGCCCGGCGTTTATTTGTACAGACCTAAAATCAAGAAATCGCGGCCACCTCACTCTGGATTGCGGTAACCAGGTCCGGGTTAATCTGGTTTGCGCCAGTACCGACGTACTTTTCATAAATCGGTGCGCAGGCATCGCCCCATGCGGCGGTATCAATGTCATAGAACGTGACGCCGCCGTCTTCCAGTTCATCCTGCAAGGAGGTGAGCATTGCGTCAATGTATCTGTACTGATAGTCGCGGGCCTCATTGGCGCATTCCATAATCAGCGCCTGCGTGTCCGCATCCAGAGAATCCCACAGAGCCTGACTCATCGCAAAAAGGCAGGGGCTGTATCCGTGGTTGGTCTTGGTGATATACTTGCCGACCTCATAGAACTTCGCAGAGTACATGTTGGGAATCGTGGTGGAGGAAATCCCGTCGCAAACACCGGTTTGCAAAGAGGTGTAACAATCGCCCCAGGCGATGGCCACGCCGGTGGCGCCGAGGGCCGCGTATGTATCGGTTTGCAGGTTGGATTCAATGGCCCGGATTTTCTTGCCGCCCATGTCGCTGAGGTCTTTAATGGGTTCTTTGGAGATGATGGCATAAATGCCGTTTTCAAAATAGGTCAGGCCCTTGATAGAAGCATTGGACAGTTCTCCCAGAATCCCCTGACAGGTTTCGCCCTGCAAAACCTCGCGGGCCACTATGGAGTTGGGGAACAGATAGGGCAAATCATAGATGGTCTGAGATGCTGTGAAGTTAGAGCAGGTTGCGGTGGAGGCAACTTCAAAATCAACGGTGCCCATCTGCAGCCCTTCCATGCACTCCTTTTCGGTACCCAGCGTGCCGGCGTCAAATACTTTTATCGTAATTGCGCCGTCGGACTTTTTATTGATCAAATCTGCGAACTGATGCAGCGCGACGCCGTAAACGGAGTCCTCAGCCAAGACGTTTGCGGCAGTCCACTCGTACTTGGGATAGCCGCCTGCGCTGCCGGAATCGGAAGACTGGCCTTTATCGCCGGATGAAGACGGGGTGCTGCTGCCGGAATTGCCGCCGCCACAGGCGGCCAGAGTAAATGCCATACACAGTGCAAGAATAAAACTTAAGCCCCTCTTTTTCATATTGAAACTCCTCCTGTTTTCTCCATTTGGACGTTGCTCTGCAAATATATACAGCAATGACCGTGCCACTTTTTTGAACGACGCACTTTTTTGTTTATAATATCAATTACAGGGTTTCTTCCTGTTTATCTCTCACAAAGTATCTTTGTGTGCGGCAGGAAAACAGCGCGGTGATACCGCCGCCCCGCCTTTTCCGCGAAACAAAAATGATAAATGCCAATCATGGTGATATAAAACTGTATCGCCGCCTGCGTAAGCATATATTTCCATCCTGTTTTCAAGGGGTTTGTGATTTTTCAACCGACAAACACCGGCTTTGAAACGGTTGTAAATCAAAATTATTATGATAATTGATACAGAATTGTATCAAATTTCTTTTTCCAGTCCTTGCCGCCTTGCAAAACAAATCGCAATCATTTAAAATAGAAGGAAATCATCGAGAGGAGAATCCCTATGCAGGAGTCAAATTGGCACTTGGTGGCAGCGTGCATGCTGCTCTTTCAATACACCGGCGACGCCGCCTACATCGTAATGCCTGACGGACGGATTGTTGAGGCAAATGACACCTGTCAGGAAATCTTGGGGATTCATCGTGACGATATTCTTGGGAAAACCGTGGACGACTTGTGGGATGCGGGCATTTTCGACGAGAAAGTCAACGTCTTTCTCGGTTACGATGATACAGATGTGAATACACTTCTTCACAGTCTCAACGAAAACGGGCTGGAGGAGTATAACGTGAAGGACGCGCCCCGGCTTTCCCTGTATGCCATTGAGCGAAAAACCGCAGTCACCGGCATCAATAAGCTTGCCAGCAACGGAAAAATCGTTTTATACGTCTGTATCCCCATCTTCAAAGACGGCGGCGCGCTGGACTTTGTAATTTCCATTGTGCGGGATTTAACCGACACGATGCTGCTGAAAAGCAAGCTGGGCAAAATGGCGCAGGATTTGGAGTATCTGAAGACCTTGCAGTTCGGCTCCTCTTTTATTGGCAGCTCCCCTGAAATGATACGGGTAAAATACCTGATCAGTCAGGCCGCCTCCTCGGACGCCACCATTCTCATCAGCGGGGAGACAGGCACCGGAAAAGAGGTTGTCGCCCGGGACATTTTTTCCAAAAGCAATCGGCGGGACAAGCCGTATATCCGCATTAACTGCTCCGCCATTCCTGATGCGCTCTTTGAATCAGAGCTGTTCGGATATGAAAAAGGCGCCTTTACCGGCGCCTTGAATACCCGCAAAATCGGCCTTTTGGAGCTTGCAAATGAAGGCACGGTCCTTTTGGATGAGATCGAGGATCTGCCGCTCACCATGCAGGCAAAGCTTCTGCGGGCATTGCAGGAGCAGGAAATTATCCGTGTGGGCGGAAATGAAATTGTAAAAATAGATATCCGCGTCATTGCGACCTCCAACAAGGATTTGAAAAAAATGGTGGAGGATGGCCTGTTTCGCCGGGATTTTTACTATCGTTTGAATGTGGTGTCCATCAACATCCCGCCCCTGCGGGAGCGGCGAGAGGATATTGTTGCGTTGGCGGGTACGTTTTTAAATCGGGCCAACGAGAAATACAAGCGAAGTAAATTTTTCGAGCCTTCGGCCATTACCCGTCTGGAGGCCTATGAGTGGCCGGGAAACGTGCGGGATTTGGAGCACACGGTGGAACGGTTGGTGATCATTGGCGACCAAAGCGAAATTACCGGTGAGGACATCGAAATGGCCATTAACGGGGACCGTGTGTCGCCGGTTAAGGAAATGCCGCATTTACAGGATATGATGGACGCCTATGAGCGTCAGCTTCTGGAAAACGCCGCGAAGAAATACAAAACCAGCCGAAAGATGGCTGAGGCTCTGGGCGTCTCCCAGCCGACGATTCTGCGAAAGATGAAGCACCTCGGGGTGAAGCCGGAGTAGCGCGGATAGCCTTTCCTTTTGTTTAAAAGAGCACGCTCCCGCGGATTGGAGCCTGCTCTTCTGTTTAGCGTGTGGTTCCATAAACTTTTCATCTGTAAAAATCTAATACTATTGGCAAATCCATAGAGTGCAAAATACAAAAGCCGAAGACCCTGATCAATCAGGGTCTTCGGCTTTTTTATATGTGGCGTCCCCGGGCAGATTCGAACTGCCGGCCTTCCGCTTAGGAGGCGGAAGGCCTCAGTTTCCTCTGTTTTCCGGGTGCTGTTTCATACGAAAATGGGCAAATTATGCAGATTATTGGTGCTGATTCGTCAGAATAGGCTTTGAAATTTGTTTTGCTCTAATGGATGTTATCAGGTTTGTTAGCATCATGTTAGCACGAAAACGGCGGTCGCCCCTTACCGTCACCTGCATATTTTGCAGGTGATTTCTTTTTGTAACAAGATAAGGGAGGATACACGCATGAAAAGCGGTTCAGTAGATATGGGCGTATTTCGCAAAAAAAAGGGTTTCACAATTTCAAGCAACAGTGCAATCAGAGATGCAAATCTGTCGCTGAAAGCAAGGGGACTCTACGTCTTGATTCAGTCCTATATCACCTTGGAAACCATCGATCTGACAAAAACTTATCTGGTTAAACATTGCAATGAGGGAGACACAGCATTCGACTCTGCTTGGAACGAGCTGAAGAAGAACGGATATTTGAAGGTCCATATCTATCCGGCAGAACGCGGGCGCTTCTGCTATGAATACGAGCTCTTGGATGAAGCCAACTTGCGCGGCGGCGTATATCTTTATCGCTATAATTCTAAAGGAGAAGTGTCAAGCACAAACGCGGGGGCTGATGAGCCAACAGTGAAAGAACCCCTGCCTGCCCACCACCCCGATTTCCACCCCAGTGGTAAGCACCCCGGTGGTGACCATGCCAGTGGTGACCACCACGGTAGTAACAGGGGTGGTAATATAATACTCCCATTAAATACTAAAGATAATACTCTAAATAAAGACTCTATCAATCTATCGGACGTTAAAACAGTGCAGGCATCGGAAAGCGATGGATTGAGTGAAGCTGAAATAAAAGAACAGGTTATTGACGAATTGGGAGATCAACAGAAAGTTCCATACGTTTATGCTTCCGACCAGCGGAAAATGCAAGCAGCCATTCACTATTTGACTGAATGGGATTTTTTTCAGAAGCATCCCTATACCACATTGCGTGGTTTCGTTGATGAGCCGAGAATGAACGCTTTTAATTTCTGCGTGGACTGCCTTATTGATATGGCCTGTGCGCAGGAAATCCGCAATTATCGTGGAGCCAGCATTTCCTATGCCAAGGTAATTGACGCCATCAACAATAACTCAAATCATTGCTGCGAGGGTGGACTGCTTGAATTTTTGGAAGAAGCTATGGACGATTTTATCAAGGCGTATGAGAACACGGATGTTCGAGATAAGCGGAAGTATGCTATGTCTGTCCTTTGGAATTGCTTTTCTACCTATAAGGTGAAGCAGGACGCGGAATATATCGGATAGAAAGCATTATAAACATTACACGAAGCTGTAATAGCAAAAATCACTTACTTACGCTATGTCATCACTCTTAAGTTTTTCAAGCATATTGGTCAATTCTTCAACCACTTGTATAAATGTTTGTATATGTAATATTGTAAAAGCTTTTTCTTTTATTTGAGGATCTTCAATTTGCTCTTTCAATAAATCCTTAAGTTCCGAAAATCCTTTCAGACCTTCTTCAATCTTTAAATCTCCGGTTTGAATATTGCATACCCAAATTTTTTGGAAGTAGTTAGCAAATAAATCTTTACCAGCATTATTTTCTCCGGCGAACGCTTTCGCTGTAATGATTGCCATTTCATCATCGAACACATTAAACCTCTTATTTTGAATGATTACAAAAGATGCAGATGCAAGCTCTTTCATTTTTTCAATATATAATCTTCGATTCTTGAAAAACATATATCCATCATCAAGTGCAAAGTCATAAATAAGCTTATACATACTCCATTCCTCACATGTGAAATGTTCTCTATTCTCTTCACCAATGACATGAAATAATATTTGTCCATCCGGCAATTCCCTTTTAATGCTCTCTATGCACTTGCAGACTCCACTCATAGCTTTTTCCCAATCTATGGCTTCTGGGAAGGAGTAGCCGTAGCTCCTTGCCCAACTGCTATTTTCAATAAAACGGACATAATCATCTAAAGTTAAACTGCCATCATAAACGTTATATAGAAACTCACCAAAGCCTTTGTCAAGTACATCTTCCTCAATATCCATTATTCGATTGACTTTTATAATCTCCCAAGGCTTTAGAGGTTCTTCACGTTTCTTAATAATTTCAATTTCATAAGAAATAGCATCCCCATTCCAAATGCCAAGAAGTATCCACTGCTTTACGGCGTCAAACATATATTTATTTTGAAAAGCCGGGTATAATTTACGCACTTCCTCGTCTGAAAAAAGAGTACCGTATGAACTTTCTTTAGCAATATTAGCCTTATATGAAATTACATATGATGTAAAACTATAAAACCATTCAGCAACATTGGTAAAATTATTATCTTGTAAAATTTTGTACACTCGATAAAAGTCACTTATAGCACATTTTAAACTTCTGATGTTATGGGGCCATCTTTCCCCTGACTTTCGTTTCTCAACATACCCAAAAGCATTTCTGTCCGGCGCAAATAATTCTAATAGACTTTCCTCGCATTTTTCCACGAATGCTTTATACTCACCATCTACATGTTTTGTTTCGTTTATAACGGCATGTACTATTTTCGGGTAGTCAGGCAAATATTGCACTGTTCGCTGAATAATTTTTTCTTTTATTTCCGAGTACGAAATCTCTCCCTGTTCTCCTTGAGCGGGTTTTGTAACTGGTTCTTGTTTGATTTTAATCTTCTCTTGATTTGCGACGATAATCGTATGATACTTTTGATTCTCGCAGTAATCGTTGATAATGCCCAACACTTCTACACTACTCATACGACAACGTTCTAGATCATCGAAAATAAGTATTACTGATTTGTCCACCATTTTGTTGCTAATTGGGAAGAAAGAAGTTATGTCTGTAGTAGCGATACCCCTAACCCATTCAGGAAGAAATTCCAATTTTGAAATAAGCTTTTTCCCTTCAACAACTTTTTCGGATACTCCATCAAAACCTTTAACTTTGCAATATTCTCCTAACCATGCACTTTTTACAGCATTATGTATTTCTTCATGTGAAAATATGCCAAACAATGATACTCTGAGAACTACTGCTTGGCCTGCAAGAGCATCTTTTAATTCATGCTCTATAAAATAAGTTTTTCCACACCCCCACTCTCCTGTTAGTAGCAGAGCACCTACCGGCTCAATTTCTCTGCAATAGTATAATAATTCATCAATGGTGTTCATATCGCTATGCGTCCTCCTTCCAAGATTTACATTTCGCTCAATTGCCCAAAAAGGTAAACGCGCACATTCTTTCGATCTGTACGATATTGCTATAGCTTTCACAGGACAAAAAAGTTTTTTCTTCGAGCCCATCTTTTATTGGAAAAACTCATATTAACAAGATAAGAATAATATGGACACTCGTTGTAATAAATTAGTGGTTAAATTTATATGCCAAGAAAGTATGCTAAAACTGCTCCAAGAATAATAATTACCAAAGAAACGTACAAAATTATCATTACTTTATCTTTAAGTACTGACATTACAAGTTGTTTTGTTGATAATTGCTTATATGTACTATACTCTTCAACAATTCCATTGCTTATGCGATCCAAATCATCCACTAATGCAAAATTGCAGTCTTTTAATGAATTAACCTTTCGGGTGTACGCACTCATCTGTTGCAAAAGATTTACAAGAGAACTATCATTAATATGAATTTTAACGATGTCTTCATACATTATTGACGCTCTGTCTTGAGTATCCTTAATCATTTTTCTTAAGAGTGCCTCTGCATCAATCCATCGGCATTCCTTGTGGTTTGTATAGTATTCACATTCCGATTTATATCCTCTTTCTGCGGTTTCTTTGCGCTTCCTTGAATCCTCATCATAATCGGTTTCAAGGACTTTTCGAATTCCAAAAAGCATGCCACGGATGTACTCCATATGTTTGAGAATGTGTTCAACACTTTTTAATTGGTTTAAATATTCTGCCTGAATTAGAAAAACCCTTGATACGATAAGACTGGAAATGATGCCGCCAATGATTCCAAGAATTATATTTAGAAACATGCTGAAAAGCATGTAATCACCTCATTCTAATTCTGATAATAGAACTTCGCGTAATTGCTAAAACATGCATTTGTTCAATATGGAACCTACCATAGTCCAATAAAAATTATACCATGTACATTTTAAAATCACAATGTTCTATTGCCTTATGTAATACTTATTTCCAGCAGATTTTTTCTTTTACTGCTTTGCAAAATACGCGCTTATGCAATTTAAGCATCTGCAAAAATGCTCCGTTTTTATTCTCCATTTAGAACCCTGTTTTACAGCGTAGCAAGCAGTGGATAACGGATAGCCACAGCGTTCCGCTTTGACTCTCCCATTATCCGGCTTGTTAGTCCGAAACCGCGCCGCGTTTTTGTGGGGCGACGCCCCCTAATACCCCTGCCCCGATTTTCCGGCAGCGCGGAAAATCCATACCGCAATCTCTCACCGTGAGAGAATAAATATATCAAACCCGTTTGCTCATTTTACGAAAGAGGGTGCATCACTTTGAGTGAAGAAGGACGAATGAGAAAAAAACAAATGATCGTGCGACTGCTGGAAGAAGAAAATGAAGTGCTTTGCATGAAAGCAGAGGAAGCTCAAATGTCAAAAGCAGAGTATTTGCGAAATGTAATTCTGTACGGCGCGGCGCATAAGACTACCTATTTTTCCGCAGAAAATCAGAAAAAAATTATCATGGAAATGAGCTGCATCGGAAACAACATAAACCAGATTGCGCGTATAGCAAACAGCACAAAAACGGTCAATCAGGATGAGATTGAAAGCATTGAAACCGCAGTCTACGATCTGAACGATTTGATTCTTGATTTTACGAGTAGATGACGCTATGGCTTACACAGAGATTCACGCAGTCACCGCAACCCCTGATCGCGCGATTTCCTACGTTTTGTCCGATAAAACAGAAAGAATCGAGACAGAACATGAGGCGTTTTTCGATGTCCGGCATGATGTTTTTTGCCGTGAAGATCAGCTATATGTTCACTATCCCACGTTGGCTTCCTTCATGGGAATCAGCCGCCGTTATCCAATGCTTTCCTTTAACTGTTTACGTGAAAACGGGCAGGGAAAGTTTCAATCTGGCGGGAGCAGAGCTAAGAATGGAAAAGAACCGCTGCTGTATCACATGACGCAGAACTTCAACGGTCGGGAACTCTCGCCGGAGTTGGCAAATGAAATCGGCATGAAAATCTGTTTAGAGGTTTTCCCTAATTTTGCTTTCATCGTTACGACGCACATCAACACGAACAACATTTACAACCCTTTCATCATTTCCGCATGGGACAACGACGGCAAAAAAGTCAATGACTGCCTTGCGCTGAAACGCCAGATACGCCGCGTGTCCGACAGACTTTGCCGTGAACACGGCCTGTCTACGCTTGATAAAACAGCGGGCATGAAAGTAGTCAAATACAAAGACAACGTTGGCGTCACGCGCTTCTACGAGCCGACAGAACGTAAAGCCGAGCTGATTGCAAAGCGCAAAGATCGGACAGCCATCAAGGACAGCATCAACAGCTACCGGATTACGCTGCCATATGAACGCGAGCAATACCAGAGAAAGCGGAATTGCGATTTGATTAAGATGGATATTGACAGTTTCCTGCCGATATGCGCAAGCTATGACGAATTGCTGAAACGGTTGCAGGATATCGGGTATACTATCCGTGCGAAGAAGAAAAACGGAGATTGGCTTGCCCATGTATCGTTCCAGCCGCTAACCGCCGACAAAGCGACACGGGAGGATAAAATCGGCGCGTTCTATCTGCGGGAGAACCTGACGGCTTATCTGGAAGAACAGGCACAACGCGAAGAGCGATCCTATGAGACAACTGACGCGCCGGTAATCCCCTATTTTGCCGACTATGTGTATGGCGAAACAGACCTTGCAAGTATCGACCTTAATTATCGAAGCGTTAAGGTGAAGGACGGCTATTCCGTCGTTCCGAGGACAGAAGGAGAAAAGAAGCTCATTACTTCTGCGCTTGCCTGTAACGCTAAGGCATGGGATATGATGGATATGGAGGCGCTTTCCAATCTGATTGCATTACAGCTTAACGAAAAGGACCACCGCAGACCGTATTTCAAGCGAACGGAGGAACAACGCTTGGTGGCCCAGATCAATGATAGTTTAGATTGCCTACGCTTTACAGAAAAGCATGGCCTGTTTTCTTATGAGCAGTTCTTTGCGTCTTATCAAAACTATCAAAGAATCTATAACGATGATATGGAAAAGCGGAAGGTCATTGTTGATACGATTGCAAAGCTGAAAGACGCGGCAACGCTACCAGAGAAAGCACAGGCGCTGGAGCAGCGCATTCATGATCACAGAGGCAATGCAGCCTACATATTCGACGAGTGCCGCTTTGATGAAGCGGAATTGGAGAAGTGCAGAGCATTGATGCGGAGCTACAAAATTGATGCGCTGGAAAAGCAGCAACAGTTGAGAGATACCGTTGCCGGTTTTGAGGCACGGTTGCAGAAGGTCGATGTGATTATTGAGGAAGTGCGGGAACGAATGCAACAAATTGACCTTTGCGTAAGAACCTATGACCGCATTGACATTGCCGCCGGAAAGCAGGATGTTGATTTCATCCGCAGATACGAGGCTATGAAGCGCGGCAAGTCAGAACAAGCCGATATATATATCGTGCCGGAAAAGCTGAAAAAGCAGCGGGAACAGGAACGGGAATAGTTTGCTCTCACCGTGAGAGATTTGGCATCGAAACTATAAAAGGTCGGCAGGAATCCCTGCCGACCTTCTCGTTCATTTGAAACGGGCAACTTTCACAACGCCGCTTACCCGTAAAGACGGCACCAGATTTTCGGAGCGATTTATTACCGCCGCCTACTCCAACTGCGGCTCAATTTGATAGCTGTATTTTAGCAGAATGTGCATAATTCGTCAAGTCAACACACTGTGCGGAAAACTCTCACCGTGAGAGCTATGCGCTTACTTGCACGACGGTTCTCCCTGCTCTTGCCGCATTGGCATCATGTACGGCGCTTGTTCAGGCGAATTTATGTATTGTTCCTCCGCCTTGCGCTGGGCCTCGATCAAAATATCGATTGCTTTTTCTGTCTCCCGAAAAAGCTGAAAATACATTTCCTTGTAGTTTGGCATAACCGATCTCTCCTTCAACTTTCTCTGGAAGCGGTATCATTTAGCTTTAAGACTTCAAGGGCAGACGGGAACAATTACGCTCCCAAATCGGCGCTTTCTTCTCTTGCCATTTTCGAACGTGCGCTACTTCATCCAAAACAGATTGAATCAATTCCCCGTCGGACGTACTTGCCTCGACCAAATCTCTCACGGCAGGGTGTACATCAGAGAAATCTTCTTGTGGTGGCTCGACCAGCGCCCCGATCTCATTTAGCCATACAATGGCGTCCATAAAGCCAATCAGATGAAAATTTCGTTCGTTTTGAGACATGTTGAAAAATCCAAGCTTCTTGTATATATCAATTCTGTTTGGATCAGAAAAAAAAGACTGAATATCCTTTCCTGCGCTCAACATGGCATGCAGCCCCACTGTTGAATCATCAAACTCATTGATTGCAATACTGGCTATCATATCAACGATTTCTCTATCCACAGGCATTCATCCCTTTACTGTTTGCTTTCGTGCGTTGTTATGACTGGTTTATTTCTGACGGGTCAATTACCCGCATATGCTCCATTCGGTCAAGTACTTCTTCCGTGGTCGGCTTTCGACCGAACTCCTGCTCCAAGACATCTGCAACGGATAGTACAAAGGTCGGATTGCTTTTCAGGTCATTCATACTCGGCATGTTGGCTTCTGTATTTTCAGATATGGACGGTTCAGCCTGTACTGCAACTGCCTGTACTGCTTTAGACTGGCGCAGGCTGCGAATGATGTAACGAATATCCAGTATCATGCAGAGCGTAGCAATACCGATAAAAATCCAGTACATACGCTCGTCATCCAGCCACGATACAGACATGGAAACTTTATCCATGACCCATGCTATACAGAAAAAGCCCGCGACTGTACCAATCAGCGACAGTAAACCGCCCATCATGGGACTTAACAAGCTAAATATAGAAACGGCGACATAGGCAGCAGACGCAATCAAAAAGCCTGTACCAAGATATTGAAGGGAAAGGCCTCCGTAATAACCGTTTGCCCAGATTAGATATGCACCAAGCCCAGCAAAAAAGGCAAGTATTTTCAAAACTCTGCGTGATACCACACTCATAATTCACCTCCGACTTATTATAACACAAATTATAACATATATATCACCGAGAATCAAACATAAAATATGTTTGTCGGAGGCGATGATATGAGCAACGATAACCTCATTGTAAAAGCAAAGCGTTCCAAGGGAGACGACGGCTATAAAACATTTTCTGTGCGTATAAAGGAAGAAACTGTCGCTAAAATTGATGCTGTTTCTTCGAAAACGGGGCGCAGCAGGAATGAGTTGATCGGTATGTTTCTGGAATATGCCGTTGACCGCTGTGTGGTCGAAGGGCAAGAGTGAAAATCGGCGCTGTGCAATGCCGCACAACGCCGATTTTTTTATAATAAATAATTTTATCTGCCACATTTGCCTTTTAATCTGCAACAACAAATGCTATAATGTAGCAAATGGACTTTGCGTGTAGGAATTGAAAGGAGCGGTTTCATGCGCGAATTTGACTACTCCCATATTACTGACCAGTTGCTGACGCCGGAGATCGTGAATCTGGTTTCCGCAATTCACGAATATAGGGGCAAGCAGACACTTTATTTGGAGGCCAAGGCCGACTCCTTAACCAGTATGCTTGAAATTGCAAAGATTCAAAGCACACAGGCATCCAACCGCATTGAGGGCATCTATACTTCGGATGCCCGTCTTGCCGAGATCATGCAGCAAAAGGCCGAGCCTGCCAGTCGCAATGAACAGGAAATTGCGGGCTACCGCGATGTGTTAGCTACCATTCATGAAAATCATGAATTTATTTCTCTGCGTCCCTCTATCCTTTTACAACTTCACCGGGACTTGTACCGCTACAATGGCGCCGGGATGGGCGGTACTTTCAAAAACGGCGATAATGTGATCGAGGAAGTGACCTCTGACGGACAGCACAGAGTGCGGTTCAAGCCCGTTTCCGCCTTTGAAACGCCGGATGCGGTTGACCATCTTTGCGAGGCGTACCAACACGCAATTACTTTGCCAGAGGCAGAGCCTCTTTTGCTGATTCCGCCCTTTATTCTGGACTTTCTATGTATTCACCCGTTTAACGATGGCAACGGGCGCATGAGCCGCCTACTTACCCTTTTGCTGCTTTACCGTGCCGGTTACATTGTCGGCAAGTATATCAGCATTGAAATGATTATCGAAAAGACCAAGGACACCTACTACGATGTGTTGCAGCAGAGTAGCACCGCATGGCAGGACGGTAAAAATGATTACAAACCCTTTGTGCGGTACTATCTGGGCGCACTTCTAAGCGCCTACAAGGACTTCTCTCGGCGGGTAGAATTCATTTCCACCAAAGGTATGACCGCAGCGCAGCGCGTCGCGGAGATCGTCAGAGAGAAGGTCGGAAAGATCACAAAAGCAGAAATTGCCGCCATGTGTCCCGATTTGAACAGCGGCACCATCGAACGGGCTTTGACCGAGCTCGTCAAGGCAGAAACCATTTTGAAAATTGGCGGAGGCCGCTATACGGCCTACACCTATAATCATGAAAAAGCCGCTGATTAACAGCCGCTCAGAACGGAGGAAACGTCCATGCCCACATTGGAATGGATTGGAAAAGATAAAGTTGTGAATCATCATTTGGATGTTCCGTACCGGGTACTGGAGCGTCAGTACAGCTTTGACGAGCAGGGACAGCGCACAGAGGACAACGGCAGTGAAAACATGATTATCCACGGGGACAACCTTTCCGCATTGAAATCACTGCTGCCCCGCTATGAGGGGCGGATTAAGTGCATCTATATAGATCCGCCCTACAACACTGGCAACGAGGGCTGGGTGTACAACGACAATGTAAATGACCCACGCATCAAGAAGTGGCTGGGGGATGTGGTCGGCAAGGAGGGCGAGGACTTGTCGCGCCATGATAAGTGGCTGTGCATGATGTACCCTCGCCTGCGGCTGCTGCAAAAGTTGCTGGCGGAAGATGGGGTAATCTTTATCAGTATTGATGATACAGAGTATGCTAATTTGAAATCAATCTGTGATGAAATATTTGGCGCAAACTGCTTTGTATCCAACATTTCGTGGCAGCGAACCTACTCTACCCGCAATGATTCTAAGGGCATTGTCAATGAAGTGGAGCATATTCTTGTATACAGTAAGCAGCCGGAGTGGAGTCCTAATAAATTGCCTCGGACAGAAGCAATGAATTCTATATACAAGAACCCAGATAACGACACGACCTTATGGACAAGCGATAATCCGTTTGCGCCTGGGGCTGCGACGCATCAAGGCATGGTTTACGCAATACAGCATCCATTTACGGGAAAAATGATTTACCCAAGCAATAATGCCTGTTGGCGCTATCAGCAAGATACCATGTTGGAAATCATGAATGGTTGGACACGCTACAAGTTGGAAGATTTACACGACGAAAAGGAACGTGCCCATGTATGCGGTGTTTCGGAGAATAGTGTACGCCCCGGTGTGCAGGCTATCGTATTGGCAGACCCGTTAGAAATTGCGCAAGAGAATGCGCAGAAAATTCTAGAACGCGGCCAATGGCCTCGGTTTTACTTTACAAAAAGCGGAAAAGGCGGCGTGCGTAGAAAGACTTATCTTGAAAATGTTGGCGGGCGTCTGCCCACAAACTTTTGGCCATATTCTGAAACTGGCCATACCGATGAAGCAAAAAAGGAAATGCTGGCTATTTTTGATGGCAGAGCGACTTTTGATACACCAAAACCTTCCCGACTGGTTGAGTTTGTTCTGCGTATTGCAGGAAACGAAAACGCGCTTATCCTCGATTCTTTCGCCGGTTCCGGCACGACCGCCCATGCGGCGCTGAATCTGAACAAAACCGACGGCGGCCACCGCAAGTTTATCTTAATTGAAATGATGGACTATGCAGACTCGATCACCGCAGAACGCGTGAAGCGCGTGATTCGTGGCTACGGAGAAGGCAAGAGCGCCGTTCCCGGTACGGGCGGAGATTTCAGCTACTACGAGCTGGGAAAGCAGTTGATGAACGGGCGGAATCTGAACGAAGCAGTGGGCGTTGAAAAAATCCGGGAATACGTGTATTTCACAGAAACCAAACAGCGTCTGCCCGCACCCAAAGCGGACGAGCCATATTTGCTTGGCGCTCATCTCGATTCCGCATTCTACTTCTATTATGAAAAAGAGCAGATCACCACATTAAACCGGGAGTTTCTGCATACCGTCAAGACCGCCGCAGGCAGTTATGTTATGTATGCAGACCTCTGTACACTCAGCGAAACGGAGTTGGGCAAATACCATATTACCTTCAAGAAAATCCCACGTGACATTACCAAACTGTAAAGGAGGGCCGAAAAATGGAACTGAAAAGCTATCAAACGACGGTCATGAATAATTTAACAGCCTATCTAAACAGCGTGAATGTGGAGCCGGATTTGTTTGCCGCATGGAAAAACTATTGGATGAAGCAAGATGTTTACGTCGGATTTGGTGGCGTTCCGGCCTATAACAACGCGATTTCCGGCGTTCCGCATATCTGTACCAAAGTACCGACCGGCGGCGGCAAAACTTTTATGGCTTGTGCCGCTGTCAAACGCATTTTTGACGCCATGCCTTCCGACAAGCCCCGCGTGGTGGTTTGGCTGGTACCGTCCGATTCGATTTTGAACCAGACAATAAAAAATTTGTCTGAAGTGACGCACCCCTACCGTCAAAGGCTAGATGCAGATTTTGCCGGGCGCGTGGCGGTCTATACCAAAGAAATGCTGCTGAACGGACAAAATTTCTCGCCGGATACCGTGCGTGAAATGCTGACGGTCTGTATTTTAAGCTACGGTTCTCTTAGAATCGACAGCAAAAAGAAAGATGTACGCAAGGTCTATCAGGAAAACGGAAATCTCCTGCGCTTTGCAGAATATTTCAAGGATGACGATGTGCTTCTGGCAGACACGCCGGACACAGCGCTGATTCAGGTATTGCGCCATTTGTCGCCGGTAACGGTGGTGGATGAGAGCCACAACGCCGGTTCAGATTTGAGCGTTGAAATGCTGAACAATCTCAATCCGTCCCTTGTGCTGGATTTGACGGCGACGCCGCGAAGAAACAGCAATATCATCTCCTATGTGGACGCCCGTGAACTGAAAAAAGAAAACATGGTGAAGCTGCCTGTCGTGGTCTACAACCGCACCACGCGACAAAGCGTGATTCAGGATGCCATCCAACTGCGCAGCAGCATCGAGCAGCAGGCCGAGGCAGAGGAAAAGGCCGGAGGGCCGTATAATCGTCCCATTGTCCTGTTTCAGGCTCAGCCAAAAACCAATGAGGACAGCGAGACCTTTGACCGAGTAAAATCCATGCTGGTGGATATGGGAATCCCCAAAGAGCAAATTGCGATCAAAACGTCTAAGGTGGATGATCTGGGAAAAACTGATCTCATGAGCCGGGATTGCCCCATACGCTACATCATTACCGTCAATGCGCTGAAAGAGGGCTGGGACTGCTCCTTTGCCTATATTTTGGCGTCGCTGGCGAATAAGACTTCTACGGTGGATGTTGAGCAGATCGTTGGGCGTATCTTGCGCCAGCCACACGCCAAGAAATACTCTGCCGCACTTTTGAATACTTCTTATGTTTTGACTTGTTCCAATGACTTTCACAACACACTGGATAATGTCGTGCGTGGGCTGAACAACGCCGGTTTTTCACGCAAGGACTGCTATGCAGCACAAGAACCTGTTCCCGCACCTATGCCGGAGCCGACTGGTGCGCAGATGGAAATACCGCCACAGGCGGAAGGGCAGCCAGACAGCTTTGACGATATCGTTTCTGCCGAAATAAAAGCATCACTGGAAACGCAGGGTGAGACCGGCACGGCAAGCCCCGCTGTCAACGAAATGGTGCAGGCAGCCACGCAGCAGGCCGCGCAGTACGAAGGAACAATGAATGGCCCCGCCAATTCTGGCTTCTTGGGAGGTGAATTGGGGACAATGCTGAAACAGAATGCCATGCAGCCTCAGTTTGCCGAAGGAGCAGAAAAATTGCGGGTTCCGCAATTCTTCCTAAAAACAGTCCCGGATTTATTCGGCGACGAATTCTCGCTGTTGGAACCAGAAAACTTATCTGACGGTTTCTCGCTCAGTGGACAGGATGCCAAAATCAGCTTTGAGCTTGCTACCGGCGAAATGTATCAGGTTGATATTCAGGAACAGGGCGAGGCCGTGCCGAAGTACAAGCGGACTTCTAAGCTGGAAAGCGAGTACATTCGGGCAAAGCTGGCGACAATGCCGCAGGAACAAAAAATAGCACAGTGTACGGATATGATCTGCGCCCAAATCAACCGGAACAATCGGTATGCCGCAGCGGAGATCACAGACTATGTACGGCGAATTGTCGGGAATATGAAAGAAGATGAGATTGCCGCCATGGAAACGGCAATTCCTGTCTATGCGCAGAAGATTCAGAAAAAGATTGATACGCTGGAAGATAGTTTCCGCGAAGAGCAGTTCTATCGCTGGCTGGACAGTGGAAAAATTGTTTGTCGGGAGTCCTATGCCCTGCCCCCTGTTATTACGCCTGCTGAAACGACGGATTCCATTCCCAATTCGCTGTACGAGGCGGAACGGGACGATATGAACCCGGAGGAGCTGAATACGCTTGACGTGGTTGTCGGGATGGACAATGTTCTCTGGTGGCATAGGATTATTGAGAAAAAGGATTTCAGGATTAACGGCTGCATCAATCATTATCCTGATTTTATGGTAATGATGAAATCTGGAAAACTGGTTTTGATTGAGTATAAAGGCGCTGACCGCGACAATAGCAATAGTAAGACAAAGCTGAAATTGGGACGGAAGTGGCAAGATAAAGCTGGTGATACATACCGTTACTTCATGGTATTCAAGGACAGAGAATTGGGACTGGATGGCGCATATACGCTGGATCAGTTTGCAGGCATTTTGAAAGACCTGTAAAAGCTGAAAGCATGGAAGCAAATCTCTCACGGTGAGAGCTCTCACCGTGAGAGATCTCTATATCTGCAAAGCTGTGTACGGACAAATACTTGACATTATGCTATTATGGCTGAAATCGTCTGTAAGGCGTTTTAACGCGTCTCTCTCCTGAGACATGAATAATTACCGCTGATGATATGAAAGCCGCCTTAACGAGCGTTAAGGCGGCTTAATGCTATTTCTGTGATCTAATCTGAAGAATCCTCCGTTTTTTCCTCAAGTGGCATTTGATTCATCTCTCCAAGATGCGGGGGAAATACTTTCGCATATTTTATTTTCCATTCCTCATAATCTTTTGCCTCGAGAGTGCAGTTCTCGTAGGCTTCCTTTTGCTTGCCCCAATATTCGACCCGATACCTTAAATCCGGGTCAGTAATAAGAATAGAGCCTCCGTCGCCATCGTTAGATATTGTTATTTTTTTTAATGATTCAAGTTCAAACAGATAATACATGATCTCTATGTTGGTATCAGTGTTATTTGCAGCGAGAAAGGATGCAGGAACTCCAAGAGCACCTGCCAAATCAATTATTTTTTTCCTGGATGGGACACGGATTCCTAATTCGTACTGCCGAATTCTCGAATCAGATTCCTTTGTGACAAAACCAAGTTCTTTTTGTGTCCAACCCAGCATATTACGCGCAATTCTAATTTTATCGCCTACTGTCATATCATGTTCCCCGCTAACACTTAAAAGTGAATATTATTGTCATTATATCAAATTGGATTTTACTATTGACAAAACTGGGCGGACAAATTATTATAAGAAATAACAGATCCAAAATACGGACCTAGTAAGGACCTTATTTAGAAAACGGCCACAGTTCAGAAATTGTTTGCATATCTATTTTATCACACACGAAATGAATAGGATAGTAGAAATTTTAGCTTTTAAGAAAGGATTGACGATTATGGTACAGACTATTGCTCAAAAAGACTCACGAAACTACGAATGCCGCACCCTTAGGGTAGAGGACATTCAAAACATTTTGGGAATTGGGCGTTCCCAAGCATATAGCATGGTGAACCATGCCGCAGATCATGGAGAACCATTTCGGGTTATACGCGTTGGAAGTGCGCTTCTTATATCCAAAAAATCGTTTGATGAATACTTGGATGTACATGGTCTATAAAGGAGGCTGCTTATGGCAAGCATACAAAAACGCCCCAAGGATGGCAGTAAGCTAAAGAAGCGTCGCAAATACGACGAGGACGAGTTGCGCTATAACATATCATACCGCGCCGAATTGTGCGAAGGGATCAAAAAGCAGCGTCAGAGAACGGTCAGCTGTTCTGACGAAGCAGAAGCAGTAAAATTACTCCCCTTTGTTCAAGAAGCGGAGGATGAGCATCGTATCTTTGACAAAGCTGCTGTTCTAAAACAGAGCGCCTCAAGTACAAGTGATTTAAATGTATCTCAATCAAGCGAAGACATGACCATAGCTGCTTTGGTATCAGAATATGCGCGTTTGCAGGTATCCTTAAAGGAGTGGGAGGGCAGCACAAGCAAGAGTTCATGGGGAACGATTAACAACTACATTATCCCATATTTCGGAGAATTAAAGGTAACTGAGGCAAACACTCTGGTTTTTCAAAAAATTTTTGATGATTTACAGAATCACAGCGCCGCGTCAGGCAACCATACATCCGAGCCTGATAAGATAGGACCAAATATCTTAGATGATATAAAAAAGATATTACGCCCGGCCTATAATATGGCCAAGCGTTATGGTTTCGTCAAAGATAATCCGGTTGTAGACGTAAAGCTGCCCAAACCACCGGCGTATGATCGCAAAGTATTGACCGAAGAAGAATTCTTGCAGGTGGTAAGAGCTTGTAGTGATGAATATTTGCTCCTTTCCATGCTGACCATGACGTCGCTGACATTGCGGACAGGTGAAATGGAAGCGCTTACTTGGGACTGCCTACATCTAACCAATAAAAGCAACCGGCCAGAATGGAAGCCGTATGCGCATATCGGAAAGTCAGTTGCGAGAATTGACAAGCAAAACTTTCCGAACACGCCTATTTTGTTCGCGTTTCCAGATATTTCACCTAGTTGCACATCCAGCCTTGTCTTAAAGCTTCCCAAGACAAAGGAAAGCGTCAGAGACATCTATATGCCCGATTCTTTGCGGTTGATGTTATTGGAGCTCCAGAAGCGTCAGAAAGCATACATAGAGCAAGTCGGAGGCCTATATCAGGACTACGGTCTTGTCTTTGCACAGAAAAATGGACGCCCGTATGTAAACGATATGTTTAACAAGAGATTCCAGAAACTAATTCACCCCCTTGGGTTTGAGGGGTATACGTTTTATTCCTTGCGTCATACCGGCGCTACGATCAAGTTAAGCGCAACAAAAGATGTAAAAAGCATACAAGCAGACCTTGGGCATTCTACGCCGGATATGACGCTACGCCTGTATGCCAAAGTGGTTGATAAAGACCGTAAGGTTACGGCGGATGAAATGGAAAAGTTGGTTCTCGCAAAGCTGAAAGCGCCGGACGAAGAGGAACAAGACTAACCAGTTAAAACGAGATAATATGACGCACACCAGATGGACGATATGACGATGTTAGCATTTTTGTTAGTAAAACGGCAGCGGTTTTCAAGAGACATAAAGATATGTTAGCCTGCATCATAGATCAAAAATTAAGCCTAATTCATCTTCCATACTGCAATGCAGATCAAAATATTAGCAATGGTTGAGCAAAAGAAAACAAATAAAAAGCGACCAAAACGGTCGTAAAAACGACGGTTTTAGCCACTTTTGGCACCCTTGACGCGATTCGAACGCGTGGCCTTCCGCTTAGGAGGCGGACGCTCTATCCATCTGAGCTACAAGGGCTTATGAACTTAATTGAATACGCAGACGACGGTAAGGCGGTCACTCGAGCGAAGAATTAGGAGGCGGATGCTCTATCCGGCTGAGCTACGGAGACATATCTAAGTGCGGAGGAGTGGAACCGCTTGCTATTCTACCCGATTTCCGCCCCGCTGTCAATTGAAAAGCCCGGCACAACTTTGCCCCGGCCGGATTTTCCTTCCTTGGTTCAAACGGCAAAAAAGCTTTAAAGCGCGGCGATTCGGTTGAAAAGGCCGTTGCAGTCCTGATAAAAAGCATTTATAATATCCGCAGACGGACAGGACGGCACACCCAGAGAATTCAGCGCGTCCAACCCGCAAACCACAGTTCTGCCCTCCGGACGGGCAGGAGCAAAGGAGCGAACAGGCATGACAAACGTGGCACTGGTGACAGGAGGAAGCCGGGGAATTGGTCGGGCAATTGCCCGAAAGCTTGCCCAGCAGGGCTATGACGTGGCCATCAACTATCACCGCAGCCGCCAAGCCGCCGAGGATCTGGCGGACGAGCTGCACCGCGCCGGGTGCAACGCCGCTGCGTTTGGCGCGGACATGGCGGATTCCGGCGAAGTGGACGCGATGTTCCACGCCATTGAAACCGCACTGGGGCCAGTGGGTACGCTGATCAACAACGCGGGAATTGCCCCTCCCAGAGGACTGTTTCAAGACGCGGACGATGAAAGCTGGAATCGCACTTTTGCGGTGAATGTAGGCGGAATGCGCGGTGCCATCCGCCGCGCTCTGCCTCACATGCTCCACGAAAAGCGAGGCAGCATTGTCAACATCTCTTCCATCTGGGGCCTGCGGGGGGCCTCCTGCGAAACGGTATACGCCGCCACAAAATCCGCTGTGATCGGACTTACCCGCTCGCTGGCTCTGGAGCTGGCCCCATCCGGCATCCGGGTAAACGCGGTGGCGCCCGGCTGCATAGAAACGGACATGCTCCGCACCCTCGACCCGGAGACGCTGGCAGATCTTGCCGCGCAAACGCCCCTCGGCCGTTTGGGAATGCCGGAGGACGTGGCTGCTGCGGCGGCGTTTCTGGCGAGCGACGAAGCCGCCTTTATCACCGGACAGATCCTCACGGTGGACGGAGGTTTCACCGGGTAGAGGATGGCTTTATCACCCCGAAAGCACCCCGCCCGGCTGCAAAAGCAACCGGGCGGGGAATTAAAAATCAGGCGAAAATCAAGCGTTGCAAACCGGGACGATCCAGCCCTTCGTGTCGGGGATTCTGCCCCACTGGATGCCAGTAAGGGTATCGTACAGCTTCTGGGTCAGGGGGCCGATTTCGCCGTGGCCGATCTGGGCGGTCTGATCCTCATAGTCCAGCTTCTTGACGGGGGAGACGACAGCGGCGGTGCCGGTGCCGAACACCTCCTCCAGCTTGCCCTCGCGGGAGGCCTTCATCAGGTCGTCGACGGCCAGCTTGCCCTCCACAACCTCATAGCCCCAGTCTTTCAGCAGCTCGATGATAGAGCGGCGGGTGACGCCGGGGAGCACGGTGCCGTCTCGGTCCTGCGCCTCGGCGGTATAAAGCTTGCCGTCGATCTTGAAGAAGATGTTCATGGCGCCCACTTCTTCAACATACTTGCGCTCCACGCCGTCCAGCCACAACACCTGGCTGTATCCACGCTCCTCGGCCACCTTGGCGGCAAGCAGAGACACCGCGTAGTTTCCGCCGCACTTGGTAAAGCCGGTGCCGCCCGGGCAGGCGCGGACATAGGTGTCCTCCACATAGATGTCGATGGGGGCCAGACCCGCCGCGTAATATGCGCCGGAGGGGGCGCAGATGATGATGAACTGATAGGTGGTGGACGCGTGAACGCCAAGCTGGGCCATGGTGGCAATGGTGAACGGACGGATGTACAAAGACGCGCCCTCGGAATGGGGAACCCAGTCCTTCTCGACCTCCACCAGCGCGCGGATGGCCTCCACAAAATCCTCTTCGGGGATGGCGGGCATGCACAGGCGCTCCTGCGTGTTGTTCATGCGGCGGGCGTTGCAGTCCGGGCGGAAAAGCTGAATTTTGTTCTCGGCGGTGCGATAGGCCTTCAGGCCCTCAAAGCACTCCTGCGCATAGTGGAACACCACGGCGGAGGGCTCCAGAGAGATGGGAGCATAGGGCACAATGCGGGCATCGTGCCAGCCCTGACCCTCGGTATAGTCCATAATAAACATGTGGTCGGAAAAAGTTTTTCCGAAGCCCAGCTTGGACTCGTCCGCAGGCTTTACTTTGGGGGAAGTCGTCTTGGTGATCTTGATGTTCAGCATTTGAAATTCTCCCTTACTTTTATTTTGAACTGATAAAGCAAAAGGCTCTCGCACCCCTGAAATCAGGGAGGCGAAAGCCAAACTTCCGTGGTACCACTCTCTTTGCCGCAACGCGGCCTCTTATGTACGCTTCCGCGCACCGCCCCTGTAACCGGGAGGCCCCCGTCGCCGCCTACTGAAGAAACTTCTCTTTGGGCGGGCCGCTTCCGGGCCAGACCGATCAAGCCGCGTCCGCTGCCTCGCACCGTGCGGCAGCTCTCTGAAGTCGGCGTTCCTGACGGCAATTCCCGTTCATCGCGTTTTGAATATTAAATTATTTATACGCTCCCGGCAGGAGAAAGTCAACTGTTAAAATATACAGAACAGGCGCGGGACGGGATATTTGTCCGCCCGCCCGCCGGCTTTCCGGCGGACGGGGGACGTTCAATTTACAGCAGACAGCGTTATCCGACGCAGGCCATGCCCCGACGGAATGCCTCGATGTTCAGGGGAACCAGCTTGGCCTTGGCTCCGGTAAACATCTCCTCAATCATCGCCTCGATGGCCTCGGGCTTCAAAATTTTGGTGGCAGCCACATACGCCCCCAGCATGGCCATGTTGGCCACCTTGGCGTTGCCCACCTGATCGGCAATTTCCCCGCAGGGGATGTAGTACGCGGCCAAATCCGGGCGCGTCACCTTGTCGGTGACAACCGAGCTGTTGACGAACACGGCGCCGCCGGGAACCACGCCCGCTTCGAATTTTTCAAGAGAGGGCTCGTTCATGGCGATCAGCTCCGTGGGATGGTTAAACACAGGGGAGCCCACCGGCCGGTCGGACAGCACCACAGAGCAGTTGGCCGTGCCGCCCCGCATCTCGGGCCCGTAGGACGGGGCCCACGTCACGTTCAGCCCCTCGGCCATGCCGGCCTCCGCCAGATTTTTGCCGATGGCAAGGCCGCCCTGTCCGCCGAAGCCGGAAATGATAATTTCCTTTTTCATCTCACTTCACCTCCGTGCCGGTATCCTTGATCAAACCCAGGGGATAGTAGGGAACCATGTTCTCCTTCAGCCACTCCATGGACTTCAGCGGCGTCATGCCCCAGTTGGTGGGGCATGTGGCAAGAACCTCCACGAAAGTAAAGCCCTTGCCCTCCATCTGAAGCTGGAATGCCTTTTTAATGGCCTTCTTTGCCTTATTCAGGTTGGGAATGTCGGTGGCGCAGACCCGCTCGGCATAGACGCAGCCGTCAAGCGTTGAAAGCATCTCCGCCATGCGGATGGGCATACCGGCTTGCTCACGGGTGCGGCCCTGCGGGCAGGTGGTGGCTCTTTGTCCGATGAGGGTGGTGGGAGCCATCTGGCCGCCGGTCATGCCGTAAATAGCATTGTTGATGAAAATGGTGGTAAACTTCTCTCCCCGCATGGCGGCGTGGACAATTTCCGCCGTGCCGATGGAGGCAAGGTCGCCGTCACCCTGATAGGTGAACACCGGCTGGTGGGGATGGGTGCGCTTGATGCCGGTTGCGACGGCGGGGGCGCGTCCGTGGGCGGCCTCCTGCATGTCGCAGCTAAAATACTTATAGGCAAACACCGAGCAGCCCACAGGACACACGCCGATGGCCGTATCCAGCAGGTCCATTTCCTCCATCGTCTCAGCCACCAGCTTGTGAATGATGCCGTGGGTGCAACCGGGGCAGTAGTGGAACTCCACGTCCGTCAGTCCCTTGGATTTTTGATAAACAACCGCCATGTTACTCCGCCTCCTTCAGGGCCTTTTTGCCCGCTTCCACGATTTCTTCCACAGTGGGAATCACGCCGCCGGCGTGGCCCAGATAGGAGATGGGCTTGTGGCCCTCCACGCTCAGGCGCACATCTTCGATCATCTGGCCGTCAATGCTCATTTCCACGTCCAAAATCGCCTTCACATTATCCCGCAGGGCCAGATCGTGCAGCGCCTTCTCCGGGAAGGGCCACAGCGAAATGGGACGGAAGAGCCCCGCCTTAATCCCCTCTACCCGAAGCTGTTCCAATGCCGTGAGGACAATGCGGGCGGGTGTACCGTAGGCCGTGATGAGAAGCTCGGCGTCCTCCGCGTCCTTGCCGGTCCAGCGGACTTCGTTCTCCTTGATGACCTGATACTTCTTTGCAAGCTCCACGTTAAAGTCGTCGCACTCGTTGGGATCGATATACAGGGAGTTGATCACGTTGTGGTGCGCACGGCCCTTGCGGCCTGTGGCGGCCCAGTCCTTGGGCGCCAGCTTGCGCTTTGGAATCTCGCGCCACTCGATGGGCTCCATCATCTGACCGATCATGCCGTCCGCCAGCACCAGCACGGGGTTGCGGTATTGGTCGGCGATGTCAAACGCCTCCTGCACCATGTCCACGGCCTCCTGAATGTTGGCGGGGGCCAGCACCACCGTGCGATAGTCGCCGTTGCCGCCGCCGCGGGTGGCCTGAAAATAGTCGCTCTGACCGGGCTGAATCGTTCCAAGGCCCGGTCCTCCGCGCATACAGTTGACAATTACGGCGGGCAGCTCCGCGCCCGCAAGATAAGTAATGCCCTCCTGCTTTAGGGAGATTCCGGGAGAGGACGAAGAGGTCATAACCCGCATTCCGGCGCCTGCGGCCCCGTATACCATATTGATAGCGGCCACCTCGGACTCCGCCTGAACAAACACCTTGCCGTGCTGCGGCATATGCAAAGAGAGATATTCCGGAATCTCGCTCTGCGGGGTAATGGGATACCCAAAGAAGCAGTCGCAGCCCGCGCGGATGGCGGCCTCTGCAATCGCTTCATTTCCTTTCCAAAGCTCTTTTCCCACGAAAATTCAACCTCCTTCGTCAGATTTTTTCCACGGTAATCACGGAATCCGGACAGATTTTTGCGCAGCTTGCGCAGGCAATGCATGCCGCTATATCCACCACCCCGGCGGGATGATAGCCCTTGCGGTTGATGACGTCCATGTCAATTGCCACGATATGCTTGGGACACACGGAAACGCACAACTCACAGCCCTTGCACCGGTCCCGGTCAAATGTTACCCTTGCTGCCATGATACTCATTTGCCTCCCTTCATGTTGTTGGGAGCCTTTTACAGCTCCCACGGTTTTTTCATATAAATGTCAATGGGAAACAGCTTAAGGCCCGCGAGGCTTTCCTCGCCGGTGAAGCGCCGCTCCGCCACATGGCACATAACGGGAATGCCGGTTTCCCGCGAAACCGCTTCGGCCAGCTCCGCGCCCTTGAGAATCTCTTCAGGCGTCGTCTCGCCGCACAGATGGGTATTGTTCACAATGCCGCCGCACGCAAGACCCGTCACGACCTCGATGCTGCGAAGATAGGCCACGGCGGCCTCTGCCGTGCGCACCTCGGGCCGGTTGGCGTTGAGCACGAAGAGAAGCTTGTAATCCTCCGCAATAATTTTGGGCTGAAACCGGGCCAGCACCCGTGCGCCCACCGGATCGCCGCCCACATCCATCACGCCCCGGATTTCCCGGTTTTCCAGAATGGTCAAAAGCTCCGCCGGAAGGGCGGGCACGTCCGCGTCGCTGCACGCCTGAGAAGAGGAGATCACCCGGATCCCCGCCCCCTCCAAAAGTTTTCTCCGCTCTCTGGAGCGGAAATAGGGGTTCACGATGTCCACGTCCGCCAGCATGGCGGCGTGCCCCTCATGGGCCAACCCCAGCGCATAGTTTACGGCAAACTCGGTCTTCCCCGTCCCGTAATGCCCACAGACAAGTACGACGCGGTTGGAGCAGACCTGATCGGATGTCAGAATCAAAATGGCCCCCTCGCTTTCAAAATATCAAAAAAGAGTTGTATTATTATCGTATGCGTTGTATGATGTCAGTATAACTGATTTGGTTGGAGATGTCAAGGGAAGTTATTGTGCCTTTTGCCGAAACTCTGTCGATCTTTTCTTGAAATTTGATGTGAATAAGAAGTTTGCAGGCAAAGCGGCAGCACTTTAAAACATGAAATACGCCCCCACAGGGGCGAAGGAGGACTTTTATGGAGGGACCAAAAAAGGCAAAGCTGTCTCAGCGGGCGGCGGAGCGATTGCTGGACATGATCGCAGAGGAGCACCGGTATGAAACCGGCGGCAAGCTGCCCAACGAAAACGAGCTGAGCGAGCTTTTAGGCGTCAGCCGCACTACGCTGCGGGAGGCGATTTCATTTCTGGTTGCACAGGGCGTGCTGGAAATTCAGCGGGGCAAGGGCACATTTGTGGCCCGGGAACTGCCCCGCTTCCCGGTGGATATGACGGCGCTGACGGATTTGAGGTCCCGGACCAGAGCCAGGGACCTGTTTGAGATGCGCCTGATTTTCGAGCCTGCCACAGTGGCGCTGGCCTGCCAGCGGGCAAGCGACGAGGAACTGGACCAAATCCGCCGCAAAGCGGAGCGAATGGCGCAGATTGCCGCCTCCGGCGGAGACTGGCCCTCCGCGGATCAGGACTTCCATCTGAGCATCATCCGCGCGTCTCACAACGAATACATGCGCCGCCTTTATCCCATCATCAACGACGCGGTGAGCGAGATTATGCAGATTTCGGAGAATCAAAAGCACATGCAGGAAATTGCCGTGGCCGACAACCTGCTGATTGTGGATTTTCTGCTGCGCCGGGACGACGTGGGCGCGCGCTACGCCATGAGCATCCACATGAAGCACCTGATTCAAACTCTGCGGGTATAGCGCGCCGTGAGCGTTATTTCCCCCAAGCCATGGCCTCCCCGTTCCTTATTAAACAAAACGCGCCTGCCCCGGCAATGCCGGGGCAGGCGCTTTAGCCTATTGGTAGCTTTGCAGACCTCCATTGCCGGGACGCCACTCAGCAGGTTTGGGCGGGCAAGAGGGTCCGCGCAAGGGCCGCCGCCTCGGCGCAGGCGTCCGCCAGCAGGGCCTCCGGGTCCGCGCCGTCCAAGTCCAGCCCGTCCGCCGCCACGCAGGTCAGATCGCCAATTCCGAAAAATATCTGAATGGCCCGCAAGTAGGGCACGGCCTGTTCCAGCGGGTCCCCGGCGGGATAGGCGCCGCCCCGGGTGGTGAGAAACACGCATCGCTCCGCCGCGCACAGGCCCTTCAGGCCCTCCGCAGTGCTGCGGAAGGTGATGCCCTCCACCGACACGTTTTCAATATAGACCTTCAGCAGTGCGGGAAAGCTCATGTCCCAAAACGGCGCGGCAATTACGATCAGGTCCGCCGCCGCCAGCTCCCGCGCCCGGTCAAACCGGGGATCGTCCGTTTTTCCGGCTTTCAGCAACGCTTCCCGCCGTTCAAAAAACTCGCCAGCTAAAGGCTGAAAATCCTCTTCCATAAGATTCACAGCAGTCACCTGCCAACCATCCGGCAGCGCGGCAAAAAACGACTCCGCCAGCTTCCTCGTACGGGATGCTTCTCCCCGGATGCAGCAGTCAATATACAATGCCTGTTTCACAAAATGCCTCCTGACGTTCCTCTCCGGGAGGGCCTATACGCATCCTCACCGAAAAGCCCCTTCTTACAGTATGTTACTTTAGTATACCGTCCCCGGAATGCGCCGTCAAGACCGGCAATCCCTGCCTTAAAATTTTTGGGCGCAGAGCTGCTTTGTGGCGCGGCGAAGTTCCGTTTTTCCGCTTCCAAGATCTCCGCGCCGCCAGATACGCCGCCCCCCGCCATTTGGCTTTGCTTTGACTTCGCGCCAGCTTCAAGATTCTTAAAAAATTTTTTATTTTCCGAAATCGTATGTCTCTTGAATATAAATGTCCGCTTTATGAAAACAGCCGCAAGTCATATGAAATTGCACAAAGTTTTTTTGCGGAAACTTCCGGTTTTAGAAAAAGCCATGAAATGAGCACTTTTTTCCCGTCATCCGGGGCAAAAGCGTTGACAACAATCCATTTCGCCGCTATAATTCCCAGCAAGAGAGCGCAACGGGGCACCCTCAGGGGCTTTGCCGCGTTCTTTTTGTATTCCACGCTTTATTGCGCTATTGTGAGAAACCGAGCGCAAACGCATAAACTCTCAGTTGAAAGGAGACTGTTTTTATGAGCGGATTCAGCAAGGAAGATATTCTCCGAATGGTTCAGGAGGAGGACGTTCAGTTCATCCGCATGCAGTTTACGGATATTTTCGGCCAGATGAAAAACGTGGCCGTCTCCGTCTCTCAGCTTGAGCGGGCGCTGAACAATCAGATTATGCTGGACGGCAGCTCCATCGAAGGTTTTGTCCGCATCGAGGAATCCGACCAGTGTCTCTGGCCGGATCTGGACACCTTCGCAGTGCTGCCCTGGCGGCCCCAATACGGGAAGGTGGCCCGGCTGATCTGCGACGTTCACAACCCGGACGGCGCATCCTTTTCCGGGGACCCGCGAAACGTATTAAAGCGGGTGGTCAAGCGGGCGGCAGATATGGGCTTTACCTTTAACGTGGGGCCGGAGATGGAATTTTTCCTGTTCCAGACCGACGGTGAGGGCAACCCCACCACCGTCACCGGAGATCAGGCGGGCTACTTCGATCTGGGTCCTTTGGACCACGGAGAGGGAACTCGGCGGGAAATCTGTCTGGCGCTGGAGGCCATGGGCCTCGAAGTGGAAGCCAGCCACCACGAGGTTTCCGCCGGTCAGCACGAAATCGACATGAAATACGCCGACGCCATGAAGGCCGCCGACGGGATTATGACCTTTAAGCTGGCGGTAAAGACTATGGCGCAGAAAAACGGGCTTCACGCCACTTTTATGCCAAAACCGGTTTTCGGCGCGGCGGGCAGCGGTATGCATGTAAACATGTCCCTATTCCGGGACGGGAAAAACGCCTTTTACGACGAAGCGGACGCAAGAAAGCTTTCGCCGCTGGCCTATCACTTCATCGCGGGACTTCTGGCTCACGCCGGGGGCTTTTGCGCGGTGACCAACCCGCTGGTAAATTCTTATAAGCGGCTGGCTTCCGGCTACGAGGCTCCCAACTGCCTTGCGTGGTCGTCGTCCAACCGCTCCGCGCTGGTCCGCATTCCGTCCCCCCGGGGGCAGGACACCCGGGTGGAGCTGCGCAGTCCCGACCCCTCCTGCAATCCGTATCTGGCGCTGGCCGTGTGTCTGGCGGCGGGGCTGGATGGAATCGAGCGGAAGCTGACGCCGCCGGAGGAAACGGTGGAAAACCTGTACGCCATGGACGTGGAGACTCTCCGCCGCCAAGGCATTGCCAATCTTCCCGCCACGCTGGAGGAGGCCGTTTTTGCCATGGAATCCGACCAGGTCGTCACCGACGCGCTGGGGCCTCACGTCACAAGCCAGTATATTGCCGGGAAGCAGCGGGAATGGGCGGAATACCGCACGCAGGTCACGGCCTGGGAGCTGGGCAAATATCTCGTGACCTACTGATTTCTCTGGGGCTGTAAGGCGTCATCGGACGCGCCGTCGGTCGCTTTTCATATACGCGGCCACGGCATGGGTATCCGCGCGGAGATTTGCGCCCGCCGGGCAAAAATCAGCGCGGCCTGTTGCCCGGGAGAGGAGGGATGGAAGCCATGTCCGGAATCATCGTCGCGTTTTCCAACGAGGAAGCGCAGCGGCGCACCGTGCTGCTGCTGGAATCGGGCGGCTATATCCCTGCCGCCTGCTGCGCCACGGGGGCGGAGGCCATTCGCGCCGCCAGAAAGCTTGGCGGCGCGTCCATCATCTGCGGCTTTCGCCTGCGGGATATGACGGCAAACGATCTGGCGGCCTCCCTCCGGGGCGTCAGTGCCCTTTTGGTGGTGTCCACCGCCGCAAACCTGGATTTTTGCGAAGGAGAAAACCTGTTCAAGCTGGCCTCCCCCACCCGCAAGGCGGATTTCTTTACCTCGCTGGAGCTTCTGCTGGCCTTTCGTCCGACCAGCCCTCGCCATCCCTCGCCATTGCGGGACGAACCGGAGCAGCGGCTGATTCGCCGAGCCAAGGAGCTTTTGATGGATATTAACCGCATGTCCGAGGCCGAGGCCCACCGTTTTCTGCAAAAACGCAGCATGGACGCGGGCATGAAGCTGGCGGAAACCGCACAGTTGATGATAGAAGCTTATACCGACGTCCACGGCTGAAATTTCGCATTTTCTCTGCCAAACGCCATTCCGGTATTGCCCAAGGTGCATTTTATAAACTGCCGCGGGGGGAGCAATCCACCCTGCGGCTCACTTTATCACAGATAGGAGCTGTTTTCCATGATTGACCCTACTCAGCGGCCCACACTCCTTTACAATCCCCTCGTTGATCACGACGCCTGCGGCATCGGTGCTGTGGTCAGCCTACGAGGCGAAAAAACCTGGCGCACGGTGGACGACGCGCTGAAAATCGTGGAAAAGCTGGAGCACCGCGCGGGAAAGGACGCTACCGGAAAAACCGGCGATGGCGTGGGCCTGATGCTTCAAGTCCCCCACAAGCTGCTGGCAAGGGCCGCGCTGGAGGAAGGCTTCTCTCTGGGGAAAGAACGAGATTACGGCGTGGGCATGCTTTTCCTACCCGCAGATCGGCTCAAGCGTGCGCAGGCGCAGAAAATGCTGGAGATCATCGTTGCCAAAGAGGGCATGGAATTCTTAGGCTGGAGGGATGTTCCCATCCGCCCGGACGTGCTGGGCGATAAGGCCCGGAGCTGTATGCCCCATATCTGCCAGTGCTTTGTAAAGCGTCCGGAGGGCTGCGCCACGGGACTGGATTTTGATCGGAAGCTGTATGTTGCCCGCAGGGTCTTCGAGCAGTCCAGCATTGCCGCCTACGTCCCCTCGTTTTCCAGCCGCACCATTGTGTATAAGGGGATGTTTCTGGTGGGGCAGCTTCGGGAATTTTATCCCGACCTCTCCGACCCGGACTGCGAAAGCGCCATCGCGCTGGTCCACTCCCGGTTTTCCACCAACACAAATCCAAGCTGGGAGCGCGCCCATCCCAACCGCTATATCATGCACAACGGAGAAATCAACACCATCCGGGGCAATGTGGACCGGATGCTGGCCCGGGAGGAAACTATGTTCTCGTCGGTTATGGAGGAGGACATGGACAAAATTCTCCCCGTGGTGGACCAGAACGGGTCTGATTCCTCCATGCTGGACAATACGCTAGAATTTCTGATGATGAACGGCGTTCCCCTGCCTCAGGCGGTGATGCTGTGCCTTCCCGAGCCGTGGGCCAACGACCGCAGAATGGACCGGGAAAAGCGGGACTTCTATCACTATTACGCCACCATGATGGAGCCTTGGGACGGCCCCGCCGCCATCGTCTTTTCCGACGGAGACACGGTGGGTGCGGTGCTGGACCGGAACGGCCTTCGCCCCTGCCGCTGGTACCTCACGGACGACGAGACGCTGATTCTCTCCTCCGAGGTGGGCGTTCTGGACATCCCGGCGGAAAAAATCGTGAAAAAGTCCCGTTTGCAGCCCGGAAGGATGCTGCTGGCGGATTTGACCCTTGGGCGGCTGGTGGACGACGCGGAGCTGAAGGGGAACTATGCCCGCCGTCGGCCCTACGGCGAATGGCTGGACCAGCATCTGGTTTACCTCAAGGACATCTCCATTCCCAATCGGCAGGTGGAGCACCACCCGCAGGAACTGCGGGACCGGCTGTACAAGGCCTTTGGCTATACTTATGAAGAGGTGAAGGACTCCCTCCTCCCCATGGCCCGGGATGGTGCCGAGCCTACCTGCGCCATGGGCGTGGATACGCCCTTGGCCGTGCTCAGCGAACAGCACCAGCCCTTGTTCAACTATTTTAAGCAGCTTTTCGCCCAAGTCACTAATCCGCCCATGGACGCCATCCGGGAGGAAATCGTCACAGACACCACGGTTTACGTGGGCGCGGGCGGAAACCTGTTGCAGGAGCGGGCGGAAAACTGCACCGTGTTGGAAATCCAAAACCCTATTCTCACCTCCTTGGATTTAATGAAAATCCGCTACATGAACCGCCCCGGCTTTCAAGTGGAAACCCTGTCCCTGCTATATTACCCCGGCATGCCCTTGGAGCACGCGCTGGACCGCCTGTTTATCAACTGTGACCGGGCCTACCGCCATGGGGCAAATATCCTGATCCTTTCCGACCGGGGCGTGGATGAAAACCACATGGCCATCCCCTCCCTTCTGGCGGTTTCGGCATTGCAGCAGCATTTGGTGCGCACCAAAAAGCGCACTGCCCTCTCCATTCTCCTTGAGAGCGCGGAACCCCGGGACGTGCATCATTTTGCCGCACTGCTGGGCTATGGCGCGCAGGCCGTCAACCCCTATCTGGCGCAGGAGTGCGTGGCGGAGCTGGTGGAGGTGGGGCTTCTGGACAAGGACCCCGGCGCCGCTGTCAGCGATTACAACAGCGCCATTCTTCACGGTATCGTAAAAATCGCCTCCAAAATGGGAATATCTACCATACAGTCTTACCAGTCCGCCCAGATTTTCGAGTGTGTGGGCATCCACCGCTCCGTAATCGACCGGTATTTTACCAACACCGTCAGCCGAGTGGGGGGCGTGGGCCTTGCGGAAATCGGCGAAGGCGTGGAGTGGAACCACAACCGGGCTTTCGACCCTCTGGGCCTTGGCTATGACACCACGCTGGATTCCGTCGGAGCCCTGAAACTGCGCTCCGGTCCCGACAAAGAGGACCATATGTACAATCCCCGCACCATTTTGCTGCTGCAAAAGGCCGCGCGGGAGGGAAGCTACGACACATTCAGGGAATACGCCGCCGAGGTAGACCGGGCTGACAAGCCCCATACCCTGCGGGGCCTGCTGGATTTCCGATTTGACGAGGGCGGCGGCATTCCCATCGACGAGGTGGAGCGCGAGGACTCTATTGTCAAGCGCTTTAAAACCGGAGCCATGAGCTACGGCTCCATTTCTCAGGAGGCCCATGAGTGCATGGCACTCGCCATGAACCGCATTGGCGGAAAGTCCAACTCCGGCGAGGGCGGCGAGGATCCCGCCCGCTTTGGCACCAACCGCAATTCCGCCATCAAGCAGGTTTCCTCCGCCCGGTTTGGCGTGACCAGCGAATACCTTTGCAGCGCCGAGGAAATTCAGATTAAAATGGCGCAGGGAGCCAAGCCCGGCGAGGGCGGCCACCTTTCCGGTGCCAAAGTCTATCCGTGGATTGCCAAAACCCGCTGTTCCACGCCGGGCGTGACGCTGATCTCTCCCCCGCCCCACCATGACATTTACTCCATTGAGGATTTGGAGCAGCTCATTTACGACCTGAAAAATGCTAACCGCCGCGCCCGCATCAGCGTGAAGCTGGTGTCCGAGGCGGGGGTTGGAACCATCGCCTCCGGCGTTGCCAAGGCGGGAGCGCAGGTGGTGCTCATCTCCGGTCACGATGGGGGCACGGGCGCGGCTCCCAAAAGCTCCATTCAGGGGGCGGGCCTTCCGTGGGAGCTGGGCGTTGCCGAGGCGCATCAGGCTCTGATTCAAAACGGACTGCGCAGCCGCGTGGTCATTGAAACCGACGGCAAGCTGATGACCGGCCGGGACGTGGCCATTGCCTGCATGCTGGGAGCGGAGGAATTCAGCTTTGCAACCGCCCCGCTGGTGACCATGGGCTGCTGCATGATGCGGGTATGCAATCTGGACACCTGTCCCGCAGGCATCGCCACCCAAAATCCCGTCCTGCGTAAACGTTTTGCGGGAAAGCCGGAATATGTGGTCAACTTCATGTACTTTGTGGCCCGGGAGCTGCGGGAGCTGATGGCGCAGCTCGGTGTGCGCACCGTGGACGAACTGGTGGGCCGCAGCGACCTTTTGCGGGTCCGGGAAAAGCTTGTCACCCATCGGGCGGAAGCTTTGGAGCTGGGCGGACTACTGGGCAATCCCACAGGCGAACGCGCTCCCCACTTTGACCCGGCGAACGTGTATGACTTTGCCCTTGAAAAGACGGCGGACATGCGCATCCTGATGGAAAAGCTGGGAAAATCCCTGAAGGGAAAACGCGGCGGACGACTGGAGCTGAGTGTGTCGTCCACCGACCGATCCTTCGGCGTGCTTTTCGGCTCCGAGATTACCTCTCGGTGCGGCAATACCCTGCCGGACAACAGCTATGTCGTCACATGCCACGGCGGCGGCGGGCAGTCCTTCGGCGCGTTTATCCCCACGGGGCTGACCCTGACGCTGGAGGGCGACTGCAACGACGGCTTTGGAAAGGGCCTGTCCGGCGGCAAGCTGATTCTCTATCCCCCTAAAAGCAGCGTTTTCAAGCCCGGTGAAAACGTCATTGTTGGAAATGTGGCCCTCTACGGGGCCACGGCGGGCCGGGCGTTTATCAACGGCATGGCGGGTGAGCGGTTCTGCGTGCGCAACTCCGGCGCCGTGGCGGTGGTGGAGGGCGTGGGCGACCACGGCTGCGAATACATGACCGGGGGCCGGGTTGTCATTCTCGGCCCCACCGGGAAAAACTTCGCGGCGGGCATGTCCGGCGGCGTTGCCTACGTGTTGGACGAAAAGCACGATTTGTACCTGCGGCTGAACAAGGAGCAGGTTTTGACAGACACGCTGACCGAGGCCCACGACATTCAGGAGCTTCGTGCCCTCATTGAGGAGCATGTGGCCGCCACCGGTTCTCCCCGGGGCAAAAAGATTCTGGCGGCATTCCAGTCCTACATCCCCTGCTTCAAGAAGGTCATGCCCATCGACTATGACCGGATGCTCCGGGCCATCGCCCAGCGTGAGGAAAAGGGTATGAGCCGCAATCAGGCAGAAATCGAGGCATTTTATGCCCGGACGCAGGCATGAAGGGAGACTACATATGGGTAAGATTACCGGATTTTTAGACTATTCCCGCCGGGACAACGCGCAACGTCTTCCTGCGGAGCGGGTGGAAAACTGGGAGGAATTTCATCTTCCCCAGCCCGATACCGAGCGCGCCCAGCAGGGCGGGCGGTGCATGAACTGCGGCACGCCTTACTGTCAGGCTGGAATGCTTTACAACGGAGCGGTGTTCGGCTGTCCGCTTCACAACCTGATTCCGGAGTGGAACGACATGCTCTGGTCCGGCAACCGGGGCCATGCTCTGAGCCGCCTTCTCAAAACCAACAACTTTCCGGAATTTACCGGACGGGTTTGCCCCGCCCCCTGTGAGCACGCGTGCATCTGCGGGCTGTACGGCGACGCGGTGACGATCCGGGACAACGAGCTTTGCGTGATTGAGGATGCGTTTTCCTCCGGCGGCGTGAAACGCCGCCGCCCGCCTCAGTGGTCCGGAAAAAAGATTGCCGTGGTAGGCAGCGGCCCGGCGGGGCTGGCCGCTGCGGACCAACTCAATCACCGGGGCCATTCCGTTACCGTCATTGAGCGGGAGGCTTACCCCGGTGGACTTCTGACCTATGGAATCCCCAACATGAAGCTGCCCAAGTCCGTGATAATGCGGCGTGTCAGCCTGATGACGGACGAGGGCGTGTCCTTCGTCACCGGCGTGGATGCGGCAGCGCCCGAAACGGCCCGGCGGCTCACAGAGGAGTACGACGCTGTGATTCTCTGCTGCGGCGCGGAGCAGCCCCGTCCCCTTGGCCTTGACACGGCGGGGCTGACAGGCGTTCTCTATGGCACGGAGTATTTAAAAGTCGCCGTGGAGCGGCAGGCATTTCGCTTGGAAATTCCAGAAAGCGCCCTTGCAAACGGCAAGGACGTAGTGGTCATCGGCACGGGAGACACCGCCTCGGACTGCGTGGCCACCGCTCTGCGGCAGGGCTGCAAATCCGTGGTTCAGCTGGTGCGCCGCCCCAAGGAGGACTATCTTGCCGCTGACGGCAGTCTTCCCGCGGACTATGCCCACGAGGAAGCCGCTGCGGTATTCGGGGCGGACCCACGGCGCTTTGGCACGCAGGTCCAAAGCCTTGTGTCTGGAGAGGCCGGAGCGCTGACCGCCGTCGTCACCGCGCAGGGTGAAACGCTTCCCTGCGGGCTTTTGATTTTTGCCACCGGCTTTTCCGGCTGCGAGGAAACCGTCTGCCGCGCCTTCGGCGTGGAACAAAGCGACGCCGTTTTCACAGACGCGCACCGATTTTGCACAAATGTGGGAAAGGTCTTCGTCGCCGGAGATATGCGCCGTGGCGCGTCGCTGGTGGTCTGGGCCATTGCGGAGGGGCGCACAGCAGCCGCAGAGGTGGATCGGTTTTTAAGCGGGTACACAAATCTTGTCCAAAGTGTATAATATTGCAGAAATTTTTGTTTGGTATGTTAATTTTGTTGAGAGATTCGCCAGTTGACGCACATTCGTTTTCGTAGTAAAGTCATATCAATATAACTGGCAAAGGCGCCGGAGAGAGCAAATCGCTCTCCGGCGCCTTTGCCAATTTTTGTAGCTGTGTGCAAATGGAGGAGGAAAAACTATGAGCGCTATCGACACCTTATGGGTCCTACTGGGGGCCACGCTGGTCTTTTTCATGCAGGCCGGCTTTGCCATGGTGGAAACCGGGTTTACCCGTGCCAAAAACGCAGGCAACATCTGCATGAAAAACCTGATGGATTTCGTCTGCGGCACCATTGTCTACTGGCTGATCGGCTTCGGCATCATGTACGGCGCGGAGCTGATTCCCGGCGTGATGGGCACGCCGGCAGTGGCCTCGGCGGCAGACACGGACTGGACCTTTCTCATCTTCCAGACGGTATTCTGCGCCACCGCCGCCACCATTGTCTCCGGCGCCATGGCGGAGCGGACAAAGTTTAAGAGCTATCTTGTCTACTCCGTGATTATTTCCCTGTTCGTCTATCCCGTCTCCGGCCACTGGATCTGGGGCGGCGGCTGGCTCAGCACGCTGGGAACGCCCGACGGGCTTTTGTCCGGCCTTGGGGCATACGGCTTTCACGATTTTGCAGGCTCCACCGCCGTACATATGGTGGGCGGACTCAGCGCCTTTATCGGCGCGCTGATCCTCGGGCCTCGCATTGGAAAATACACTAAGGATGGCAAATCCCGCGCCATCCCCGGCCACTCCATCACGCTGGGCTGTCTGGGCGTGTTCATTCTGTGGTTCGGGTGGTTCGGGTTTAACCCCGCCTCCTCCCTCGCCATTGACGGGCTGACCCAAAACGTGGGCCGCATCTTCGTCACCACCAATATGGCGGCCGTCACTGCGACCCTCACCGCTATGTGCATCACTTGGGTAAAATACGGCAAGCCCGACGTGTCCATGACGCTGAACGGCTCTCTTGCGGGCCTTGTGGCCATCACCGCCGGGTGCTCCACCGTCACCGTCACCGGCGCGGCCATCATCGGCATTATCGCAGGTTTTACCGTGGTATTCGGCGTGGAATTCATCGACCAGAAGCTGAAGGTAGACGATCCCGTGGGTGCGGTGGGCGTTCATGGCTGCTGCGGCGCGGTAGGTACTCTGCTGGTGGGCGTATTCGCCTATTTCGACCCCTATACAGACGCGGAGGTGCTGACCCGGGGCACGGGACTGGGTCTTGTTTATGGCGGCGGCTTTGCCCAGCTTCTAGTGCAGCTCATCGGGGTTCTGGCGGTGGCCGCATGGGTAAGCGTCACCATGACCTGCATGTTCCAGCTTATCAAGCATACGATTGGTCTGCGGGTCCCCCGGCAGGAAGAGCTGGAGGGACTGGATTCCACCGAGCACGGCCTGCTCAGTGCCTACGCTGACTTTACGGTTGCCCGCAGCGATTACGACGACGAGGCCCTCTTAGGCAATGTCCCCGTGCGGGAGGCCGTCCCCGTGGAGCTGGTGGTCCCCGTCGCCGGGGACGCCGTTCCTGTTGCTCCCGCGGGCGTTAAAATCACCAAAATCGAAATTCTCTGCAACCAGGGCAAGTTTGACGCGCTGAAAACCGCCCTGTTCGATATCGGCATCACCGGCATGACCTGCACCAACGTCATGGGCTGTGGCGAGCAGCGGGGCGCCAGCGAATACTATCGCGGCGTAAAAATGGAGGTCAATATCCGGCCAAAGCTTAAGGTGGACATTGTGGTGTGCAAGCTGCCCGTGTCCCTCGTGGTGTCCACCGCCAAACAGGCGCTGTACACCGGCCACATCGGAGACGGGAAGATTTTTGTCTACGACGTGGAAAATGTCATCAAAGTCCGCACCGGTGAAGAAGGCTACGACGCCTTGCAGGATGACGTCGGCTGAGCCTTCCCTCCGCGGAACATACACACCCCCTTCTAAACGGAAGCCGCCCGGAGCAATGCTCCGGGCGGCTTCCGTTTTATGCTTTTAATAATTTGGGGAAATGCTCCGTCGTCCGTCAGGGTCGGCAGGTCGTCATAGGGCCTTCACGGCGTCGAAGTCGTCGGTAATCTCGCGGCCGGGAGCGCGGGTCGCAAGGCTGACGATGACGATGAAGACACAGGCGGTCAAAAATGCGGGCAGCAGCTCGTAGATGTTCCATGCGCCGCCCAAAGGCCGCACCAGATACTTCCACACGAAAACCATGGTGCCGCCGGAGATCATGCCCGCCAGCGCCCCCTGCCAGGTGCCCCGCTTCCAGAACAAAGCAGACAGGACCACGGGACCGAAGGCCGCGCCGAAGCCCGCCCACGCGAAGGACACGATGCCGAATACGGAGCTGTTGGGGTCCCGCGCCAGAATCATGGAAATCAGAGCAATCCCCAGCACCGTCATCCGGGCGGCAGCCACTTTTTTCCCTTCGCTCATTTTCACATGGAAACACTCGTCCAGCAAGTTCTGAGACACGCTGGAGGCCGCCGCCAGAAGCTGAGAGTCGGCGGTGGACATGGTGCTGGCCAGAATCCCCGCCAGCACCACACCGGCAAGCAGCGCCGCGGGAATGCCAAAGGTGGACAAAAGGCCCGACAGCCGCACAATAATGGTTTCGGAGGCGGAACCTTCCAAAAACCCAATGCCGCCCGCCACGGTGACGCTATAGCCCACGAT
>NZ_DALZCH010000014.1:0-44110 GCF_031978065.1 Oscillibacter sp. | reverse complement strand
GTGAGTTTCCCGACCACTTTGCCCGCACCCGGGACGGCTTCATCACCACCCGCACTCACCCCAACACCTTCGGTGTGGTGCTGCTGGCCCTTGGCTGCCAGCAGACCGACCCGGAGGATGTGGCGGGCGTAATCCGCGCTACCGGCCGTCCCGTGGTGAGCATCAGCATGCAGGCCGACGGCGGCGCCACCAACGCCATTAAAGAGGGCATCAAGGCCGTAAACGAGCTTAAGGCACAGGCCGCCGCCCAGAAGCGGGAGCCATGCCCCCTCAGTGGCCTTGTCATCAGCGGCTATAACGGCGGCTCCGACTGGACCAGCGGCCTGTCCGCCAACCCCGTCGCCGGAGACGCCATCGACCGTCACACCGCCATCGGCGGCACCAACGTGGAAATCTGCGGACGGGGCGGCTATCCCACGGATGCAGGCTCCTATGAGGTGGGAATGCGCCTGATGGAGATTGGCGACTTTTTCAATGAGGACTGCGCCCGCAGAGGCGGCAAGGGCCTCTCTCAGGTGAACCCCACGCCCGGCAACAAGGCAGGAGGGTTGACCACCATGACGGAGAAGAATCTGGGCAGCTTCAAGACCAAGGGCCATGGCCGGATGCTGGGCATTCTGGACTGCGGACAGCGTCCTCCCCGGCCCGGCATGTGGGGCATCAATCAGGCCCAGGGCGCCAACGACGCGTATGCCACCACCACGCTGGCCATGAGCGGCTGCCACATCTGCCTGTTCACCACCGGGCGGGGAAACCCCATCGGAAACGCCTGCATGACCACCATCAAAATTACCGGCAATCCCCGCACCGCGGAGATGCTTTCCGACATGATCGACTATTCTACAAAGCCCATGCTCTATGGGGAAAAGTCATTGCAAGAGAGCGGAAAAGAGCTCTATGAGCTGATGCTCCGTGTGGCCGGAGGCGAGCCCACCAAGGCCGAGCTTCTGGGCGATTATAGCTGGACCACTCCCCATGGCACCAGCTACAACGGTGACTATTGACAAAAAAGAGAGGGCCGACCGAGCGGCCCTCTCTTTTTTTGTCCTCGTGCGGCAGGATATCCCGTCCCGCGAGGCTTTGCGGCTGCGGGGCAATTTTCTGGGTGGTCCGGGTTCATTGCGCCCATGACGGCGGCGCTGAGAAGAGCTGACGCTTGCCCGCGGGTGGCCCATAGCCACCCGCTTATTCTGGCTGTGGAGATGCGGAGATACATTTTTCCGATTGATTGATTTTGACGGTTGACTTTTTTCCAAAATCAGTGAATACTGGAGAAAGAAAATACGCCTGAAATTCTCCGGAAAGAACAGGCCGAAATTTGACAGGAGGAATCAAACTATGGATTACAGCGCAATGATTCAAAACCGCAAATCCGTGCGGGAATTTCAGGATACAAAGGTCCCCGATACCACCCTGGCGGAGATAAACGAGTATTACGAAAGCAAGTGCGGAAGGCTTGTGTCCTCCATCGGCACAGAGCTTCGCCTGTTCGGGTCCGACTCCCGGGAAAAGCTGAAGGGTGCGGCGGGCTACAACGATTTTATGATCGGAAACGCCGATTATTTTGTGATTTTGTCCGATGAGGCGGAGCATATGGCCGAAAATGCGGGCTTTATTGCGGAGGACCTCATTCTGCACATGACGGAGCTGAATTTGGGCACCTGCTGGCTCACCTTTAAGGATGGAGAGGCTGTGAAAAAAGCGCTGGGAATCGAATCCGACAGGCGCGTGGTGGTTCTGGCTGCGTTCGGCGTTGAGAAAAAGGCCGCCAAGCGGCTCTTCCTCAACATTCAGAACATTTCCAAGGTGGACGCTGTGAAGCGGGAATTCTATTCCCCCCGTCTGGGAATTGAAAGTTTGGTGTATTCCGGCAAGTGGGGCAACAAGGCCGGAGTGGACGAGGAAATCGGCGATATGGACCATCCCCTGTGGCAGGCGCTTTACGCCGCCAGCCTTGCGCCCAGCTATCTCAACCGCCAGCCCTACGGGTTTGTGCTGGACGGGGGAGCGGTGGTCCTGATTTCCAAGGACGACGGCTATACCGATGAAAACGAGCAGAAGCTCAATCTTGGAATCGTGATGCTGCATTTTGCCGCCGTGGCAGAACAGACGCTGGGAAAGCGCACCTGGACCCTGGGCGCCTATGACAAGGATTTGGGCCTGCCCGCCGGATACAGAGCCGTGGCCTCCTGCAAGCTGTAATCAAACGCTCCAGCCCGGTCCCTGCAAGCGCCGATGCTTGCAGGGACCGGTCGCTTTTATGAGAGGAAGGAGCTTCGATCTTTCCTCAAAGGCAACTTTTGAAGGGCGCTCCCGCGGCATCCAGAGCGCCTAAGACATATAAAACGGGGTTCCGGATTTCAATAGCCGTCAGGTTCTCAAAGCGGGAATCTGGCGGCTTAATTGGCGGTGGCGCTCCGCCGCCGATTAAGCCGGAAAGCGCAGGTGTACAAGGAATTGCGGCAGAAGACGAGAAAAGCAGAATTATAACTAAAAGGTTATAATTTCTCACAAAAATAGTATTTTAAATGTGTTCCTTTTCCATATATGATATTACCAAGCTAAATCGGTACAGTCGACGCCTTTTACCGGGCACGACGAAACCGCGCACAGCCGCGGAACAATTGTGAATCCGAGGGTTCGGGGAACTGTGAGGGGGAGAGACACATGGAAAAGGTCAAGATGAAAATTCCCGATTTTAAAAAGTTTAGGGAAGAGGGAAAGAAATACACCTTTGTCACGGCATACGACTACACAACGGCCTCCATCGTCAACGAAAGCGACACGGAAATTATTCTGGTGGGAGATTCCGCCGCCATGGTCATGCTGGGGCGCAGCACCACCGTGGGCATTACGCTGGATGAGATGATCGGATTCATCAAGCCGGTGGTGCTGGGCGCGCCGGATACCATGGTGATTGGGGACATGCCCTTCGGCTCCTATAACATCAACGCAGAGCAGGCGATTTCCAGCGCCAACCGGATTTTGATGGAAACCGGGTGCGACTGCGTGAAGCTGGAGGGCGGCGAAACCGTGGCCCCCACCATTCGCCGCATTGTGGATGCGGGAATCTCTGTGGTGGGGCACATCGGGCTGACCCCACAGACCGCCACCTCCGTAGGCGGGTTCAAGGTGCAGGGCGGAACGCCGGAAGGCGCGGCCCAACTGATTCGGGACGCCAAGGCGCTGGAAGAGGCCGGCGTTGTGGCTATCGTTCTGGAGTGTATGCCCAGCATGGTGTCCAAGGCCGTGGGCGAGGCGGTTTCCGTGCCGCTGCTGGGAATCGGCGCGGGGCCGTATGTGGACTGTCAGGTGCTGGTGACGCAGGACCTTCTGGGAATGTACAACGGCTTTAAGCCCAAGTTTGTAAAGCATTTTGCCGGGATTCGCCAGGAGATGGTTGCCGGACTGAACCGCTTCCACGAGGAGACGCTGAACGGAGCGTTTCCCTCTCCGGAATACTCCTTTAATAAGAGCGTGGAAATTCCGAAGCTGTACTGACGCGGTTGCTTCGCGTAAAAAAGAGATTTAGGAGGGAATCGCTTGGGTACGATATTGCTGTTTGCAAGCTTTTTTATTCTGCTGTTTTTAGGGGCGCCGATTGCGATTGCGCTGGGCGGCTCCGCATTCTTGTATGTTCTGCTGTTTACCAATATTTCCCCGATTATTGTGGCGCAGCAGATTTATGCCAGCGTCAACACCTTTACACTGCTGGCGGTTCCGTTTTTCGTTATGGCGGGCGTTTTGATGGAGTATGGAGGGATTTCCCGGCGGGTAATCTCCTTCTCCAAGTCTCTGGTGGGGCACTTCACCGGAGGGCTTGCGCTGGTAGTGGTGGTGGCAAGCGTGTTTTTCGCGGCCATGACCGGCTCCGGCGTGGCGGCCTGTGCCGCCGTGGGGGGAATCATGGTTCCAGAGATGATCAAGGCGGGCTATGACAAGGATTTTGCCTGTGCACTGCAAGGGACAGCGGGCATTTTCGGCCCGCTGATTCCGCCCAGCATCGTCATGGTGATTTACGCCACCATTGCCAATGAGTCCGTCAGCACCATGCTGATGGCGGGCGTGGGACCCGGCGTGCTTCAGGCCGCGCTGGTGGCCATTGTGGCAGTGCTGATTTGCCGTAAGCACGGCTACAAGGGCGAGGGGTCCTTTCATATTAAAAATGTGCTTCGAGGCTTTAAGGATTCCTTCTGGGCACTGCTTTCCCCGGCTATTATTCTGGGCGGCATTTATTCCGGCGTTTTCACGCCCACCGAGGCGGCGGGCGTCTCCTGCTTCTACTCTATCATTGTGGGCTTGTTCATTTACAAGGAAATGGATTTTGGGATGCTGATGGCGGCGCTGTCCAAGTCCCTCAAAAGCGCGGCGGGCATTATGTTCATCGTGGGCGCATCAGGCGCCTTCTCATGGGTCATCACCCGTGAGCATATCGCAAAGCTGGCGGCCTCCATGTTCCTCAACATGACGGACAACAAATACCTGTTCCTGCTGGTTGCCGCCGTGATTATCCTCATTGCCGGCTGCTTCATCGACTCGATTCCCATCGTCACGATTCTCACGCCCATTCTGGTCCCCGTTGCAGCGCAGTATGGCGTCTCGCTGGTGCATTTGGGCGGACTGATGGTGACGGGAACCTGCATTGGCCTGATTACGCCGCCTATGGGCCTCAACCTTTTCATGGGGGCCCAGCTTGGAAACCGGCCTGTGCACATGGTCATTAAAAAGATTATACCCTTTATCACTGTGACCGTCATCGGAATGCTGCTGGTGATGTTTATTCCCGGAATTGTAACATATCTGCCAACGTTGTTGAAATAAAGAAAGGAAGCGACAGACATGAAAAAACTTGCGGCTTTGTTCCTTGCAATGACACTGGTTCTCAGCGGCTGCGGCTCTCAGAGCGGCGGAAATACCTCCGGAGGCGGCTCCGAAGGGGAGACAGTCTCCTCGGACAAGCCCGTGACCTTGACGGCCATTGTGGCCGGATTGACGGAGGACAGTCCTTCCGGCGAAGCGCTGAAGAAGTTTGCGGAGCTGTGCTCCGAATACTCCGGCGGCACCGTGACGGTGGACTGCTACTTTAACACGGAGCTGGGCTCTGTGGCCTCCTGCGTGGATGCCTGCAAGCAGGGGACCATCGACATCGTGTCCACCGGCACATCCTATTTCTCAGGCATTGTGCCGGACATTCAGGTGTTTGAGTTGCCCTTCCTGTTTGACACCTATGACGAGGTTCACGACGCGCTGGACAATGCGCCCGGCGACTTGCTCAAGGACAAATTTGACGGTACCGGCATCAAGCTTCTGTGCTACTGGGAATCCGGGATGCGCCATGTGACCAACAGCCGCGGCCCCATCAACACACCCGCGGATATGAAGGGCCTGAAGATCAGAACCGTGGTTTCCGAGACACAGACCGCCACCTGGGAGGCCTTCGGCGCTATCCCCATGGCGCTGGACATGGGCGAGGTGTTCACCGCCTTGCAGCAGGGAACCGTTGACGCGCAGGAAAACGCCCTGTCCTCCATCGCTTCTCAGAAGATGTATGAGGTGCAGGATTATCTCTCCATGACGTATCACTCCTACACCGCCATGCCCTTTTTTATCAACCAGAATAGCTGGGACAAGCTGAGCGCCGATCAGCAATCCGCAGTGCAGAAGGCATCTGAAGAGTCCCGGGACATCGAGCGCCAGTTGAACGCCGACAGCGAAAAGGTGAACCTGAAGCTGCTGGAGGACAACGGCGTGGAGATCAACTACGAGCCGGACCGCGCCTCCTTCGCCGCGCTGGTGGGCCCTGTGTACGAGCTTTTTACCACCCGTCTGGGGAACGACACCGCTCTGAAGACGACGCAGGATTATCTGGCGTCCATTCGCTGAAACGCCAACGCGGCGGCGAGGATAAAGGGGTAGATTAACTTGAAAGAAATGCGTAAACTAAAAAGCGGCATTGACGGGTTTCTGGGTTTGGCGGGCCTTGCGGGCATTATCATTATGACCGTCAGCGTGGTGCTGCGATACTGCTTCAAGCTCTCTTTAAGCTGGTCCGATGAATTTCTGAGGACGCTGTGCATTTACGTCTATTTCATCGGCTCTGCCATGATGTGTGCCGAGGGGGGATTGATGCGGCTGGAGCTGCTGGACGACTCTCTGAAAAAAAAGGGCCGCGTCGGTGCCTACCGGACCGTGGTGAAAATCCAGAGACTGATTGAAACGGTGTGCTTTGGGGCGTTCAGCTTCCAGATGGTGCAGATGACCATTGGCCTTGTGGGGCAGACCAGCACCACCAGCACCACGCCGGCGTGGGTTTCTCCGCTTGGGTGTGCCATCGGTATGGTTTTGATGACGCTGATTTCCACATCCAAGCTGTTTTTTGAAAAAAGTGAGCTGGAGACGGCGGATTGAGCAAACCTGAAAAACTGGAATGAGCCGTATAACAAAGGGGCATGGAGAGAAAGAAATCTCCATGCCCCTTTGTGCCGAAAGAGCGATACAGGCCTCCAAAAACAATTATTTCGACAATGTTTTTGGGAGACATTCCATTTTGTCACGCTACTGTGATATAATGATAACGTAGCAAAGAAATAACGAAGACGTTACGCCAACTGTACAAAACCGAAAAGGGGGGAGCGCATGTATTCCAGAAGAATGTCCTATTTTATTGCCATTGCCGAAATTCAGAACATTTCAAAGGCGGCCCAGGAACTTCACGTTTCTCAGCCATCCCTGTCCCAGTATTTAAACCGCCTTGAAGAGGGGCTGGGGGTAAAGCTGCTGGACAGGACGTGCACGCCCCTTCGCCTGACCGAGGAGGGAAAGCTGTATCTGGAATACGTGCGGGAGGTTACGGAAGCGGAACGGCGGTTTGAAAACCGGCTTCAGGCCCACAAAAAGGCGACGGAAAAGACGCTTTCCATCGGCATTCCCACACAGCTTACGCCTATGCTGTTCCGCGAGTTTGTGCAGGGCTTTCTTCACACAAATTCTGAAAAGCAGTTGACGATTCGGGACGGCACCAGTCTGTCCGTCAAGGAAGATCTGCTCAGAGGCGAGGTGGACGTGGCATTTTTTCATACGCAGGCGCCGGAGGATGCGCGGCTCATCAGCTTCATCATTCAGGAGGAGCGCCTGTTTCTGGCGTGCAACCGAAACAGCAGCCTGGCCTGCGGGCGGGCGGGGACCCGGGAGCATCCGCTGCTTTTGGCAAAGGCCGATTTTCCACGAATCACGGAAATGCTGTTTCTCATTCCGCCGAAAACGTATTTTATCAATGCGGTTATCTGGAATCATCTGAAGGAAATCGGGCTGTCGCCCAAAAAGGTTTTGGAGCTTCCGGCCCTCAGCTCCATCGGAGACTACCTTCTGGAGCCGGGAAACAACGGAATTTCCCTGCTGGCGGATTTCTCGATTGCCGGAATGAAGAGTATCGACGAAATTACCTTTGTAAAAATGGAGGGGCATGACCTGCGGTGGTACCTGACCATGAGCTATCTGGCCGACAGACCGCTTTCCATGTCGGGGTACTCACTGTGGAAGCATGTTTCGGGTAAGCGGTAATTTTGCGGAAAGGCCTCTTTCCGCAGGGCTTTTCAAGAAAAATTTTCGACTCATTTTGATAAAAGTTTTCAAATTATATCTTTTTATGGCGTGAAAATATTTTATAATGCTATTAACCTACAAATAAAGAAAGGGGTTTTACTGATGACAAACTACTTCGACCTGAAAGGCCGCGTGGCATTGGTTACCGGCGCTTCCTCGGGCCTTGGCGTTCAATTTGCGAAAGCGCTGGCAAATCAGGGAGCGGACATTGCCATTACCGCCCGCCGGACGGACCGGCTGGAGCAGGTAAAACAGGAAATTGAGGCCATGGGCGTGCGGTGTCTTGCCGTACCCTGCGACGTGACGGATTCCAAGCAGATTGCCACCATGGTCAATACGGTGAAAAAAGAATTCGGCAGAATTGATATTCTGGTGAACAATGCGGGCGTGGGCAAGGGGATTCCTGCCGCCACGCAGACCGACGAGGAGTGGCTTTCCACCACCCGAATCAATCTGGACGCGGTATACTACGTGGCCCGCGAGGTGGGCAAGGTGATGATCGAGCAGAATTACGGAAAAATTGTCAACCTTGGCTCCATTCATTCCATGGTGGCGATGGCAGGCTCTCCCATCTCGGCCTATTGCGCGTCCAAGGGCGGCGTTCTGATGCTGACAAAGGCCCTTGCCAACGAATGGGCGCAGCATAACATCACCGTCAACGCCATCGGCCCCGCTTATTTCCCCAGCGAGATGACTCAGTCGGTCATTACGACCGACGCATTTAAGCTGGCTGTTCAGGCCTATTGCCCCATGGGAAGGCCCGGTAAGCCCGGCGAGCTGGACGGAGCCGTGATTTACTTCGCGTCGGACGCATCCAGCTATACCACCGGCCAGTATCTGGCCATTGACGGCGGCTGGACCACCATCTGAGGCCCACCGCGCGGCCTGAGTCGGTTTGGCTTGGCCTGTGGAAATACTCTAGGGCTGGCCCGACTGTTGAATGAGCGGACGACTCCGGAAAAGCACACAAAAAAGCGGCTGAATCTTTCGATTCAGCCGCTTTTGCCAGCTTTCAAAGCGAGCGGAGCACTTACGCGGGAAAGACCCGGCGCTTTTTTCGCACGCGAAGACTTCGAGGCCTTACCCCGTCAGGAGCGAAAGCAGAAAGAGCACCAGCATAATGACGGGCTGATGAATCAGATAAATCGGGAGCGTGTGCCTTCCCAGCCTGTTCAGCAGTGTGTCCGGCGGGGAGGAATTCAGCAGGCTGCGCTTTTCCGCGTACAGCAGCTTTCCCAGAGCGGCGCCGCACAAAAACACGCCGAACCAGGGGAGCAGGGGATAATAGTCGGAGGAGATAAAGCCCTCGCCCCGCAGACCCAGCGGAAACAGAAAGCCCACCGACACCTGGGCCTGCGCTGTCAGGCGACCCAGAAAGAAAACCGCGGTTCCAAGCAGCGCCAGAAGGACCGGCCCCAGCCGGGACACCAGTGGATACAGGAGCATACTGGTTCCCAAAAAGTGCAGAATGCCGAAGGTGACGGCGTGGCTGGAGTCGTAAAGCGCCGTGGCGGCGGTGATGACCAGCCCCAGTCCCAATACCTTCAGCCCCCGCTTTGCGTTTTTTGTGGTCAGAGTGCAGCTAAGTCCCGCAAGCAGCATGAAAAGCAGGGCGGACCCTCTCCCTACGTAAAAATTCACACCGTCGGAATAGCTGACGGGAACGCTGTAAAATTCTCGCAGGTCATAGACGACATGGTAGTACACCATGGCAAGCAAAGCCACACCCCGCAAAAAATCCACTTCCCAGATGCGCTTGGTTTGTTGTTGTCTTTTGTTCATGTTCTCCTTTATGGGGAAAGAGCCGCCGAAGAACGAAAAGTCGCGGCTTCGGACGCCTTTCCCAGCCCCCGCGCGGCTGCCCGCGCGTTTTCCGTGCCGATGGTTTTCTTTATTTTAGGCCATTAAAGGCCAAATCGTCAATACCGTTTATTAGAAGAGGGCGCAGTTTGTTGATTCGTTTATAAAAAGGAATAAGACGACCGTATTATTATTGATAGTTTCGATAGTACAGGCCGTGTATTGTGAAACAAAATGATGCTTATGAAATTTTAATGATATAATGGCCCCATGGCACCCGACTCTATAGGCAAGCTGCACATAGAGTCGGGTAATTTTAGGAAAAAGAGGGGATTGTCATGGCAGATTATCGTGAGATGTGGAAGAGCTTAGGGATGGATTTAGAGACGCACGACCAACTTTGCGAGGTGCTTCCCGCGGCGTTTGGCGACACCTATCTCTCTCAGGAAAACCGCCCGGAGGGCATGGCGTTTTACGACTTTGTGGTGTCTGAGATTCACGGCGTTCGGCCCGCCGAGCTGATTGAGCACCAGAAAAAGGGCGGCAAGGTGTTGGGTACCTTCTGCATCTTCGTGCCCGACGAGGTGGTGTTTGCAGCCGATGCCATCGCCACCGGCCTGTGCGGCGGATCCCAGTTCTGGGTGGGCGCGGGGGAGAAGGTTCTGCCCAAAAACATGTGTCCCCTGATTAAGGCCTCCGTGGGCGCGCGGGTTGGCAAAACCTGCCCCTTCTTCCGCATTGCGGACATGTACGTGGGCGAGACGACCTGCGACGGAAAGAAGAAGGCGTGGGAGATTTTGAAGGAAGAAGTCCCCATTCACGTGATGGACATGCCCCAGATGAAGCGGGAGCAGGACTATCGGAAGTGGGAAGACGAAATCCGCGCCTTTTTACATACCGTGGAAGAGTTCACTGGAAACACCATCACTCCCGAAAAGCTGGCGGCTTCCATTAAAATGCTGAATAATAAGCGCAAGGCGCTTGCCCGGGTGTTTGAGTGCCGCAAGGCCGACCCTACCCCCATCAGCGGCAAAGACGCGCTGTTGATGATGCAGATTGCGTTTTACGACGACCCCGTTCGCTGCGCCGAGATGGCCAACAAGCTGGCCGACGAGCTGGAGCAGCGCATCAAAGACGGCATGGGCGTATTCCCCAAGGGAACCAAGCGGATTCTCGTCACCGGCACGCCTATGGCGATCCCTAACTGGAAGCTGCATCACATTATTGAAACCTCTGGCGCGGCGGTGGTATGCGAAGAGAACTGCACCGGCACCCGGTATTTTGAGAATCTGGTGGACGAGAGCGGCACAACGCTGGATGAGCAGATTCACAATCTGGCAGACCGGTACATGAAGAACAACTGCGCCTGCTTTACCCCCAACACGGGCCGCATTGACGACATTCTGCGCCTTGCCGAGGCCTATCATGTGGATGGCGTGATTGACGCGAACCTGAAATTCTGCACCCTGTACGACACCGAGGGCCGGGACGTGGAGCGGGCCATGAAGGAGAGGGGCATCCCCGTGCTGGGTCTTGAAACCGACTATACCGATACAGACGCCGAGCAGCTTCGTACCCGCATCGGCGCATTTGTGGAGATGCTGAAATAATGGACGGACAGGCGGAGGAGCAGGATTATTACGTGCTCTTTCCGAATCACACCGAGGGGCTGAAGCTCTATCAATACGCCCGGGGGCGGGGGATTCCGGTTCGGATTTCCCCCACCCCCCGGCTGGCCAGCGCCTGCTGCGGGATATCCCTGCTGGTACGGGCGGAGGATATCGTGGAGCTGGAGCGCTGCATTCCGGAGTCGGAGGCGGAGATTGACCGGATTGTTGCTCTGCCCCGGCAGATCAACCCCCACCGTGACCGCTACTGCTGAATTGGGAGAAGCAAGAATGAATGAGAGAACCTGCGTCGGAATTGACATCGGCTCCACCGCCGCCAAGGTGGCGGTTCTTGGCCCGGGGGAGACGCGCTTTGTGCTCCCCACCGGCTGGAGCAGCCCGGAAACGGCAAAAGAGATTGCCCGCCGCCTGCTGGAGCGGGGCGTGCGGGTGGAGGAGGCTGCGGTCGTCTCCACCGGCTACGGTCGCCGGGCGGTGGACTACGCGGCAAAGCAGATTACGGAGATCACCTGCTTCGCGACTGGCTGCGCCGCTCAGTTTCCCACCTGCACGGTGATCGACGTGGGCGGGCAAGACACCAAGGCCATCCATATCCGCGACGGCGCGGCGGACGATTTTCTGATGAACGACAAATGCTCCGCCGGGACGGGAAAATTTGTGGAGGTCATGGCAAACCGGCTGGAGTGCGAAATCGATGCGCTGTTCGCTCTGGCGGAGGGAGGAAAGGTGCTGCCCATCAGCTCTTTGTGCACGGTGTTTGCAGAGTCGGAGATTATCGGCTACATCGGCGCGGGCCATCCCCGAGAGGACATTGCCGCCGGAATTGTGGACAGCGTGGCGGAAAAGGTGGCCCAGCTTGCCGAGCGGCTGCCGCTGGAGGAAACGGTTTTGCTCACCGGGGGACTGAGCCATCTTTCTTTTTTTGCCCGGATACTTGGAAAAAAGCTGCGACACACCGTCCGCTGTCTGCCGGAGGGGCGATATGTCGGGGCCTACGGCGCTGCGCTGCTGGCGCAAAGGGAAGTCCTTTCCTAGCAGCCCTGCAAAAAGCCGGGGAGAAAGAACCGTTGCTTTTTGCCTGAATATCAGCTACAATCATACCGTTCACCTGCGGACCCTATAATAGCAGGCATATCGTACTTATAACCGGCACATTCTACCGGCAAACCCGCCGGTCAAGGAGGGCTTTGCGTATGGAGCTCGTTTTTCTCTGGCTGGTGCTGGCATCCTTTGCAGGCGGATTTTTGCAGGCGGCCATCGGGTTTGGCTATGCGGCGGTGGTAATGGCGTTTTTCCCGCTATTTCTGCCCAGCATTCCAGTGTCCTCCACGGTTTGTGCGGTGCTGTCGCTGGTGGCGTCCTCCACCATGTTTTTTCAATACCGCAAAGACGCGCGGCCAAAGCATGTATTGTGGTTGATCGTGGCGTATTTTTTGGTGATGCCCTTTGCCGCCGTGTGGTCGGCGGGGGCGCCCAAACTGGTTTTAAGCGTTATTTTTGGCCTGTTTCTGGTGCTGGTGGGGCTTTACTATCTGCTGACAGCCGACAAAACCCGCATCTCCGCCACCCCTAAAGCGGGAATCGTTACCGGGGCGCTGGCGGGCCTGTTCGGAGGGCTGTTCTCCGTCAGCGCGCCTCCGGCGGCACTCTACTGCCTGAGCACGCTGGAAAGCAAGGAAGCGTATGTGGGGACCCTTCAGTTTTTCTTTCTGACCACCAACCTGTACTCCGTGTGTGTTCGCGCCGTCAACGGGCAGGTGACGGGGCAGGTGCTTGTCTGGTCGCTGATGGCTGCGGGCGGACTGCTGCTGGGACTGTGGTTGGGGCGCGTCGGCCTTTATAAGCGAGCGGATTTGGCCCGGGTCAAATCCTGGGTCTTTATTTTCATCATGTGCATGGGGGTATGGACCATCGTATCCAATTTCATTAAGGTTTGACAGCGGCAAAAGGTCTTCTGCCGCAAAGACATTTCTCAGAAGCTATGCGTTGGCAGTGGTGGGGGAGGGCCCCGGATGTTCATCTATTAAAAAGGAAGCCGCCCCGCCTTTTTGGCGGGGCGGTATAAGAATATTTTAAAGTCCCGGTCTACGTGTCAAAATGAGATCAGTTTGCTGTGAAGGTGAGGTCGCCGGTTTCAATGGGCAGGCCGGCATAGTTGGCGTCCGTCAGGTTCATGGTTCTCAAGGCCGCCAGCGGGTTGGCTACTTCCACGGTTTCCGTGGAGGCGGTCATGGTCAAGCTCTTCAGGGTGGCGTCGAATTCATGGTCATCCGCAGAGAGAGTCTGCCTATAATAGATTGTCGGCGCGCCGCTGGCCGCAAAGGGGACGAAGGGGAATTCGGCGTTTCCGCCTGCGACGGAAACAACCGGATCACCATAAGCCGTGCCGCCGGAATCGCACCGGACAAAGGTTGCGCCCACCACGGCGGTGCCGCCGGAAGTGCCTTCCTCCGTGACATGGAGCGTCAGGGTTCCGGTTGCTGCGACTAAAAAATCATAGGCGTCGGTGCCGGCTGAAATGACTTGGCTGTCCGGGTTAATGGAGGCATTGTCATACCCGCCCACATCGGCGGTAACGGCGTAAGACCCGTTTAGAATTCTACTGGAGCCTTCGCCGTCAATAATATTGACTACATAGGGACTCGGCATAATTGAATATCTCCTTTTTGAATTGGTAGGCCGCCGTAGTATTGATCAGTCAGACGAAAAGTGGCCATTGTAAAACCAGACTTCAAAAGGAAGGAATTAAACAGGAAATATACGGTATAAAACCTGTTGGGGCAAAAAAACAGCCACTTTGTGGCGGCCATGGGACTCAGCCAGTCTTTTGCGCGTACGCATATCCGGTGTTCGCCGGGAGAGTACACATGGAATGCGGCTGTCCCATTCCGAGCGGTTTTGCCTTGAAAGACCGTTTGATCTTCCGCATCAAGCACAACAATCTCGAAATTCTCTGCGCATGGGGCTAGACACCTCACTGTAATATACCCTCGCTTGTCATTCATAAATACACCTCGCGCTCACTGGCCTGTGTTACCCAATATCAGCATATGCGAATTTACCATGGGTGTGAGCGACGAAAACTATCCTTGCCGCTGAGAAGGTCAGGGGTACCCATTGCCGCAGAATGCGCCGGTTCGCGCGCCTTCATGCAGAGGCAGTTGCGTCCGCGCCGGATGGATTGGGAACAAACGTACAAAGAAGGCTTGGCGCCCCCCCTGCCTGATTACTGGCAGGGGGGCTTTTAAAATTGCTTTGGAAGGTAGCTTTTGAGAATAAAAAGGGGTTGCTTGTTTGACGCAAGCGCACTATAATTCTTAGTGTTCAAGCGTCCGCGTCAGAATGGATCCACGCAGGATATGGGGATTGTGGACGGTTGTAGTTTAAGCAAGGTCATGATATAATGACCGCAAAACTGTGGTTACCTTATTGAAAAATATACCAAGGCAGCGCCGTGCGCCTGTGGAATAACGACCGGGAAGCTCCATTTAATTGGAAAATGTACCGCAGCGGCGCACAGCACCGCTGCATCATATATGCCAAGTTTGATTGATAAGTAATGTTAGTAGGAGTAGACGTTATGCCCGAGAAGCTGACCCTCAGTGCACTTGAGCACGATCTCATTTTTTTCAGCAAAATGTATGATGCAGTGCGGCTGGTTGACCCCGTTCACAAAAAGGTTTTGGAATACCAAACCAAGCAAGTAAAAGAGACGGAACAAATCTGTTACGATTATTGGAAGAACGGCAAAATATGCGATAACTGTATCTCTGTTCGCGCCTATAACGAAAACAAGAGCTTCATGAAGCTTGAGCAAAAGCCTGACAAAATTATGCTGGTTACTGCGATTCCCATAGAGTCGGAGGAAGGCACAATTACCCTCGAATTATTAAAAAACGCCACGGACAGCCTGATGATTGGCAGCGGAACTTACCAAGAAGGGCAAATGATGCGCCATGTTATACACGATATCAACAGCATGGTGGTGATGGATCATTTGACTGATGTATATAACCGCCGCTTCGTGGAGGACAGATTGCCCGTTGATATTGTAAAAGCAACCTTGGCACATCAGCCTTTGTCCGTCATTTTTATTGATGTTGACAATCTGAAAGTAATCAACGACACCTATGGCCACGACATGGGGGATTTTACGTTGCAGCAGGTAGCCAATGCCATGAAGGCCTGCACACGCGCTGAAACGGACTGGGTTGCCAGATATGGCGGAGACGAGTTTGTCGTTTGCCTGAACAGCGCGGACGAAGCCGGAGCACTCAACACGGTGGAGAGAATAAAAAAAGACATTGACGCGGTGAAAATCCCCGTAGAAAATGAAACCGTGAAAATCACAGCCTCGTTTGGAATACAGTCTATGACGGAAATGCCGCTTACGGCGGAGGAAATGATCAAGATGGCCGACAAAAAGATGTATGAGGCAAAAAGAGCAAGCAAGACCCCCTCTCAAACGTAAAAAGCCGCCCCGCCAAAAGGCGGCTTGTACTTTAGATAGAAGACGGTTGGGCCTTACAGGTCGTCAGCATCCTGCACCGGCGGGTCGAGGGGGTCCGCCGGACGGCCGGTGTAACTCCCTAGCGGGTCGGTCTGCTGCGAGGAAAGGTCTGTCATGGACCGGGCCTGCTCCATAGGGGTTTGATTGGCCTTTGCGCGGCTTTGCCGCTTTTTCATAGAAACCGCTCCCTTTCCGTTTAGATAAGGCTTGTGCAAAAATAGTCTGCCCGAGAGCAGACTTTTTCATGCGAAAGCCCTTGAAAAACAATGATTTGACGGGACGCAGCGCTCCGTACGTGTCTGCGAATGGGGTTGCGACTGAATATCATTCAGAGTTCACGAAAAAATACGTAAGCAATGAGAATTTTTCGTCGTCTTTTTTCTGATTTTTTAAAATTTCTGGTTGACCGGCTTTTTGAGTTGTGTATAATGAGAAGTAATGTAAAAGTCCCATGAAAATCGTTGTTTCGGTAATTTATTGGAGGAAAAATGAATGTTTGAATTTCTGATCAAGAAGCTGAAAACCAACCCCCGCAGAATTGTCTTCACTGAGGGTACGGATCCCCGCGTGCTGGAGGCTTCCGCCCGCCTGCTGTCCGGTACGTTCCTCACCCCCGTGCTGGTGGGCGTTCCGGAGGAGATTTCCGTCGTGGCCGAAGACATCGGCTTTAATATCCGGGGCGCCGAGATTATCAACCCGGCCGACTTTGCGGACATGGAGAAGATGGTAGCGCTGCTGATGGAGCTGCGCAAGGGCAAGATGGACGAGGATCAGTGCCGCAAGGTGCTGAAGCAGCCCAACTACTTCGGCACCATGCTGGTGAAGATGGGCTATGCGGACGCGCTGCTTGGCGGCGCCACCTATTCCACCGCCGACACCGTTCGCCCCGCGCTCCAAATCATCAAGACCAAGCCGGGTAGCAAGATTGTCTCCTCCTGCTTCATTCTGGTCCGGCCCTCTGCCACCGGCGACCGCGAGGTGCTGGCCATGGGCGACTGCGCCATCAACATCAAGCCCACCGAGGATGAGTTGGTGGAAATCGCGCTGGAGACCGCAGCCACTGCCCAGCAGTTTGGCATTGACCCCAAGATCGCGTTTTTGAGCTACTCCACCCTTGGCTCCGGCAAGGGCGAGGATGTGGACCGGATGCGGGGCGCTTATCTCAAGGCCCATGCCGCCGCGCCTGAGCTTGCCATGGACGGCGAGATGCAGTTCGACGCGGCTGTCTCTCCCCATGTGGCCCACACCAAGTGCCCCGCTTCCCCGGTGGCCGGGCATGCCAACACCTTCATTTTCCCCGACATCAACGCCGGCAACATCGGCTATAAGATTGCGCAGCGTTTGGGTTCCTTTGAGGCATACGGCCCCATTCTTCAGGGCCTGAACGCCCCCATCAACGACCTCTCGCGGGGCTGCAATGCTCAGGAGGTCTACTCCATGGCCATCATCACCGCGGGCCTTGTGGAGTGCGAATAAACCCAGACCGGCTCTGATCAATAGAAAACACGGACGCCAAAGGCGTCCGTGTTTTTTGCGTCAATATCCTGAAAAAACATGTCGCGCGGTGCGTGAAAGGGAGAAAACCGTTACAGGACAAGCAGCTCCTTGGGCGCGTGGGTGATGTCCGTGCATCCGCCGTCCTTCAAAATAATCACGTCCTCGATGCGCACGCCCAGCCGCCCCGGCAGGTAAATCCCCGGCTCCGCCGAGATGACCGCCCCGGCCGGCAAAGGCTCTTCATTCCGGGCGGAGGCGTTGGGAGATTCGTGAATCTCCACCCCCACGCCATGGCCAAAGCTGTGGCTGAAATAGTCACCGTAGCCCGCGTCCTCAATGACCTGTCGCGCCGCGCCGTCCACGGCCCGGCCCGTCACGCCCGCCGCAGCGGCGGCGATTCCCGCCTTCTGGGCCGCCAGCACGGTTTCGTACACCCGGCGCATTTCTTCCGACACAGACCCCACCGCCACGGTGCGGGTCATGTCCGAGCAGTAGCCATGGAAGATACAGCCGAAGTCCATGGTGACAAATTCACCGTTTTGAATTTCACGGAGACTGGGGACCCCGTGGGGCAGGCTCCCGTTGGGACCGGACACCACGATGGGGTCAAAGGACATGTCCTCCGCTCCATAGTGTAACATGAGGTATTGGAGCCGGGCGGCAATTTCCTTCTCCGTTTTGCCGGGGCGGATTTCCTTGAGAATATCCTCCAGTGCCTGCTCGGCAATGCGCTGGGCGGATATCAATGCCGATTGCTCCTCGTCGTCCTTCACCCGGCGCAGGTCAAAAAGCAGGTCCGCCGCAGGAGTCAGCTCGCAGTGAAGGGCCTTGCGGTATCCCTCATAGTCCGCCACGGTCATATACGTGTCTTCAAAGCCGACGACGTTCGCGCCCTGCTCTGCAAGGGCCTCGTTGATCAGGGCTGTGTAGCTCCGACCGGGCCGCACCTCCCGGATTTCGGCGTGTTCCACAACCCGCGCCGCCGCTTCGGTATAGCGCGCGTCGGTAAAATAGTAGGTTTTGCCTTTGGTTACGAGGGCTGCCCCGTCCGTTCCGGAGGAGCGGAAGCCCGAGGCGTAAAACCGGTTGGCCTCTCCGGTAAGCATCATGGCGTCCAGACCCCGGGCCTCCATTGCCTGTGCAATCCGGCTGAAATGATTCATAAAAACCTTCCTTTCATCCGCGAGTGCAGAATGCTTATTTCACCTGTTAACGGGCCTTAGACCTGCTGTTCAGCGGCGGCCTGTACGAAGCCGTAAAATAGGGGATGGGGCCGGTCGGGCCGGCTTTTAAACTCCGGGTGGAACTGCGCGCCCACAAACCAGGGGTGCTCGGGAAGCTCCACAATTTCCACCAGCCTGCCGTCAGGGGACAGGCCCGCCAGCTTCATGCCCTGGGCCTCCAGCTCCGCGCGGCAGGCGTTGTTAAACTCGTACCGGTGCCGGTGGCGCTCCGAAATCTCTTCCGCGCCGTATAGCTCGTGGCTGAGGGTGCCGTCTGACAGCACGCAGGGGTATTTTCCAAGGCGCATGGTGCCGCCCTTTTCCGTCACGTTCACCTGATCGGGCATCAGGGCGATGACGGGATAGGATGTGGTTTCCGAAAACTCGGAGGAGTTTGCGTCGGTTTTTCCCACAACGTGGCGGGCAAACTCAATGACCGCCATTTGCATGCCAAGGCAGATGCCGAAGAAAGGCACGCCATTTTCCCGGGCGTACCGCACGGCGGCGATCATTCCCTCGATCCCCCGGTCGCCAAAGCCGCCGGGGACAAGAATGCCTGCGCAGCCCGCAAGAATTTCTTGTGCGTTATCCTCTGTCACCGTCTCGGAGTCGATCCAGCGAATACCCACCACCGCGCTATTTGCAATGCCAGCGTGGTTCAAAGACTCCACAACAGAGAGATACGCGTCGTGAAGCTGGGTATATTTCCCCACCAGCGCAATTTCCACCCGCCGCTTGGCGGCCTTTTCCCGCCGGACCATGGCGGCCCACTCCCGCAGGTCGGGCTGGGGCGTAATCAGACCAAGGCGGCGGCAAACCGCCTCGTCCAGCCCTTCCTTCTGTAGCAGCAGAGGAACCTCATACAGCGTCTGCGCTGTGGCGTTTTGAATCACGCAGTCGGGACTTACGTTGCAGAACAGGGCAATTTTCCGGCGCATGTCATCGCTGATGGGCGTGTCGCTTCGGCACACCAGAATGTCCGGCTGAATGCCCAAGGACAAAAGCTCCTTAACGGAGTGCTGGGTGGGCTTGCTTTTCAGCTCGCCGCTGCCGGGAATCTGAACGATGAGGGGCACATGGATGAACACCACGCTGCCCTGCGGCTGCTCCGCAGCCACCTGACGGATGGCTTCCAGAAAGGGCTGGGATTCAATGTCGCCCACGGTGCCGCCGATTTCGCAGATGACCACGTCCACCTCTTCGTCGGCCATGGCGTAGATACGGGTCTTGATTTCATCGGTGATGTGGGGGATGATCTGCACTGTGGCGCCCAGATAGTCTCCCCGGCGCTCGCGGTTTAAAACGGACCAGTAGATTTTACCGGAGGAGACAGAGGCGTTTCCCGTCAGCGTCTCGTCCACGAACCGCTCGTAGTGGCCAAGGTCCAAATCCGTTTCCGCCCCGTCGTCGGTGACGAAGACCTCGCCGTGCTGATAGGGGCTCATGGTGCCGGGGTCCACATTGATATAAGGGTCAAATTTCTGGTTTCGCACTCGCACGCCCCGCTGCTTCAAAAGCCGCCCCAAGGACGCGGCGCAGATGCCCTTCCCAAGGCCTGACACCACACCGCCGGTCACAAATACAAATTTTGTCGCCATAGCCGTTCACCTGTTCCTTTCCGATTGTTCCGTTTTCCCGTCTTTCCGCCTGAAAAAATAAAAATACCGTGGATAGCTTGCGGTGAAGGGGCCCCGGTTTACAAGGGCTTCAGCGCAATCCACGGTCTGCGGTCTTTGATTTTCGGGGCAGGGCCACACGCGTCTTCCCGCCGCGGATCGCTGCTCCAAACCGGCGGAGCGCGGCGCTCCGCCCGCCGGGGCACGCTGTAAAAATACGTTATACTTATATCGCATTCCAGCGCACTTGTCAACGAGGAGCGGGAATTTCCCGGCGTTTTTTTAAATTCGTAAAAATAGTAAAAAAATATTCGACCTATTTTATATAAAATGACAATTGAATTTAGCTGTTTAAAGCTATATACTGTAAAAGAAATTCGGAATGTCGGGCCGGTAGACGGCAGAAAGGAGCGCTATCCCATGAACAGAAGTCTGATTGTCTGCGTCTCCTTCCGCTACTTTACCAAGGTCCGCTTTGCGGGCCGCTATTACACTGCTTTAAAGCAGGAAACCGACTGAAAGACCGAGTTTTGCTTTTTGTATGGAAGGCGGCTCCGTCCTTTGGACGGGGCCGTTTTTTATAGCTTTGGGGTCTGATTGGACTTCAAACCGATTCGTTTTTGAGATGAAAGGAAGTATTTCGTATGAAAAAGAAGCTGCTTTCCCTTGCGCTGGCCTGCGCCATGGCACTGGGTCTGGCCGCCTGCGGGCAGACTGCTCCTGCCGTGTCCGGGTCTGCATCCGGCTCAGCTGCCGCATCCGGCGGAGAAAAGGTCTATCAGGTGGGTGTGATTCAGCTGGTGCAGCATCCCGCGCTGGACGCCGCCACGCAGGGCTTTCAGGATGTTTTGAAGGAGAAACTGGGCGATCAGGTAACGATTGATGTGCAGAACGCCGCCAACGACTCTGCCACCTGCTCCACCATGGCCACCCAGATGGTTTCCTCCAACGTGGACCTGATTATGGCAAACGCAACCCCCGCCCTTCAGGCGGCGGCTTCCGCCACCAGTGAGATTCCCATTCTGGGTACCTCCGTCACTGAGTATGGTGTGGCTCTGAGCATCGACAATTTTAACGGCACCGTGGGCGGAAATATCTCCGGTACTTCCGACTTGCCTCCGCTGGACCAGCAGGCCGCCATGGTCACCGAGCTGGTGCCGGGTGCGAAGACAGTTGGCATTCTCTACTGCTCCGGCGAGCCCAACTCTGTCTATCAGGCCGAGGTGGTGAAGGCCGAGCTTGAGAAGGCGGGCCTCACCGTGAACACCTATACCTTTGCGGACTCCAACGACGTGGCCGCCGTCACCACCACCGCCTGCAACGAAAGCGACGTGATTTACATCCCCACCGACAACACTGCTGCAAGCTGCACCGAGGCCATCAACAACGTGGCCCAGCCCGCGGGCGTGCCCATCATCGCCGGCGAGGAGGGCATCTGTAAGGGTTGCGGCATCGCCACACTCTCCATCGACTACTACGAGTTGGGCCGCACCACTGGTGAAATGGCCGTGAAAATTCTCACCGGTGAGAGCGATATCTCTACCATGCCCGTGGAGTACTATCCCAGCCCCGTGAAGAAGTATGACGCGGACCGCGCGGCGGCGCTGGGTATCACTATCCCTGACGGGTATACCGCCATCGAGGGCTAAAAAAAGTCCTGTATCTGCCGATTTTCCCGCCCGGGCGCAAGGGCCTTTGCTTCCGGGCGGGGAATCGACAGCGGAGGAATGGGGTGTCGACCCCCCATTCCCCTGCTGCCGAGGAAAATGACTGAAAAGAGGAGAAAACCATGGAACTCGCGGCATATTTTGCTTCGCTGGACCCGGTCAATTTGATGAAGAGCCTGCCCGGCGGCGTGGCGCAGGGGATTGTCTGGGGTGTGATGGCGCTGGGCGTGTACATCACCTTTCGTCTGCTGGACATCGCCGATCTGACGGTGGACGGTTCCTTCACCACCGGCGGCGCGGTGACCGCCATGCTGATTCTGGGAGGCTGGCCCGCTTGGGCGGCGGTGCTGGCTGCGATTCTCGCTGGGATGCTGGCAGGGCTTTGCACTGGACTGCTTCATACGCGGTTTGGCATCCCGGCGATTCTGGCGGGAATCCTGACGCAGTTCGCATTGTATTCCATCAATCTGCACATTATGGGGATGGCGGCCAATAAATCCGTAAACCCCGACAAATTCCCCGTTTTTATCACCTCCCGCCATGTTCCTACCGCGATTTTGACGGGACTGGCCATCGCCGCGGTGCTTATCGCGGTGCTGTATTGGTACTTTGGCACAGAGCAGGGCAGCGCCATCCGCGCCACCGGCTCCAATCCCGCCATGAGCCGCGCCCTTGGCATTAACATCGACTCAATGAAGGTATTGGGCCTTGGCCTGTCCAATGGACTGGTGGCGCTGGCCGGGGGCCTGATGACCCAGTATCAGGGTTTTGCGGACGTGAACATGGGCCGAGGAGCCATTGTCATCGGCCTTGCCGCCGTGATTATCGGCGAGGTGGTGTGTACCGCAATTTTTCGCAAGGGAACAAATTTCGGGGTGCGGCTGGGCTTTATCATCGCGGGCGGCGTGCTGTACTATGCGGTGATGACCCTGATTTTGTGGCTGAAGCTGAATTCCAACGACCTGAAGCTGTTCACAGCCATTATCGTGGCGGTGTTTTTGGCTGTGCCCTATTTGCAGGCGCAGGCCAAAAGCTCTTTCAAGCTGGCAGGCCGACGGGGCAGAGCCGCGGGGAAGGAGGAGAGCAAGCATGCTTGAGATCAACCATATCTGTAAGACCTTTAACCCCGGCACCATCAACGAAAAAAAGGCCCTTCAGGGCCTTGACCTGCACCTTGGCGAGGGGGATTTTGTCACCGTCATTGGCGGCAACGGGGCGGGCAAGTCCACCATGCTCAACGCGGTGGCAGGCGTGTGGCCCGTGGATCAGGGGAGCATCCTCATCGACGGGACGGACGTGACCGGCCTGCCGGAATTTCGCCGAGCACCATTTATCGGGCGGGTGTTTCAGGACCCCATGATGGGCACGGCCCCAAACATGCAGATTGAGGAAAATCTGGCCCTTGCCTATCGCCGGGGGCGGAAGCGGGGCCTTAGGTGGGGCGTGACAAAAAAGGAGCGGACCTTTTACCGGGAACGGCTGGAAATTCTGGGTCTTGGACTGGAAGACCGGATGACCGTGAAAGCAAGTCTTCTGTCCGGTGGCCAGCGTCAGGCATTGACACTGCTGATGGCCGCGCTGCAAAAGCCGAAGCTGTTGCTGCTGGATGAGCACACGGCGGCACTGGACCCCGCCACGGCGGCAAAGGTGCTGGAGCTGTCCGACCGCATCGTGCAGGAAAACGGACTGACGGCCCTGATGATTACACACAACATGCAGGACGCCATCCGCCACGGCAACCGGCTCATCATGATGAACGCGGGACGCATTATTCTGGATATCTCCGGCGAGGAAAAGAAAAAGCTCACCAAGGCGGACCTTCTGCAAAAATTTGCGGAGGTCGCCGGGGTGCAGGAGGAGTCCGATCAGGTTCTGCTCTCCTGACGCGGTGAATCCCCCGGGCGGGCTTGCCCCGCCCGGGAAAAAGCGGAGCAGTGAAGGGCTTTACGAGAAAATGGCACGGGGAAGACCCGCGCAGGTCTCTGATTTTTCCACGCGTGGCATTGCATGTAAAGCAGTACAGCTTGTCATTGAAGCGGCAGACCTTGCTCATGAAGCGCCAAATCTTGGTCCGTAAAGCTTTAGACTTTATGCCGGGAAGTGCCGGGCTTTGCCTGCGAAGCGTTGGCCTTGCCCGTAAAGCACGCGACGCAGAGACGGAAAGTCACTTTTTATGAAGCGGCGGTTCGCGGTGGTCCCGGCTTTGTAAAAATTGACGGTTGACAAACCAAGAAGACCCGCATATAATGCAAAACAATCAATCAAAAACCTGTGAGGCAGAGAAGTAAGCCAGAGGGCCAGCCCTTTAAGAGAGTCGCGGATGGTGAGATCGCGGCAGGGAACCCCAGCCGAATGGACTGCCGAGGGCGGAGCGAAAGCGAGAAGCGAGTAGCGACCGACGGGAGCCGTACCCGTTATCCACACGGCGCGTATGTCAAGTACGTGAAACGAGCGGGCGCTTTGCGTCAACTTGGGTGGTACCGCAGGATGAAAGTCTTGTCCCAATAAAGATTGGGGCAGGGCTTTTTTTGTTATATTTTGAGGGAGGGAACCATATGCGTGAAAAACGATGGCGCCGATGGCGCAGCTTGAAAGCCGTCCCCAAGAAGCCTTTACACAAGCCTTGAATTTTTATAAAACAGATTGGAGATTTTAACGATGAAAAAGTTTTTGACGTTTGCCCTCGCCGCCGCCATGACTCTGAGCCTTGCCGCCTGCGGCAACCGCGGTGCATCCTCCTCCGCAGCCGGGTCTTCTGCTCCCGCCAAGGAGCCTTTTAAAATCGGCCTGCTGCAATATGGGCAGCACGCCTCGCTGGACAACTGCCGGGAGGGCTTCCTTGAGGGCCTGACCGAAGCGGGCCTTGTGGAGAACGTGGACTACACCGTGGACTATCAGAACGGCGGATTTGACGACAACGTGAACACACAGATTGCGGGAAAGTTTTCCGCCGACAACGTGGATATGATGGTGGGCGTGGCCACTCCCTCCGCCATGGCCTGCTATGCCGCCGCCGAGGAGAAGGATATCCCCGTGATTTTCGTGGCCGTCACCGACCCCGCCGCCGCGGGTCTTGCCTCCGGCAACGTCACCGGCACGTCCGACCTGCTGCCGGTGAGCGAACAGCTTCAGCTTATCCGGGCCTTGCAGCCCGATGCCAAGACCATTGGCATTCTGTACACCACCAGCGAGCCAAACTCCGTGTCCGCCGTTGCCGAGTATGAGGCCAAGGCCGGAGACTACGGGTTCACCATCGACGCCGTGGGCGTCACCGCGCAGGCGGAGGTGCCACAGGCCGCAGACACGCTGCTCTCCCGCAAGGTAGACTGCTTCTCCAACCTCACCGACAACAACGTGGTGGGCGTGCTGGCCGCGATTCTGGAAAAGACCAACGAGGCGGGCGTGCCCGTGTACGGCTCTGAAATTGAGCAGGTAAAGCTGGGCTGTGTTGCCGCCGCCGGAATCGACTATGTCCAGTTGGGCCGCCAGACCGGCGCCATGGCTGCCAAGGTGATCCGGGGCGAGGCCACCTGCTCCGACATCCCCTTTGAAACCATTGCATCTTACAGCAACTATGTCAATTCCGACGCGCTGGACGGCATGGGAATCACTCTCCCCGCCGACATCGCACAAAGCGCGGTGGAGGTTGACACGGCGGCCTGATTCTAAAGGCCCAAAGCTCCGCGCCGGTACTCTGCCGCGAAAGCGGCGGAGTACCGCGCGGCGCGTTTGATTCCCAGCGTAAAATGCTTAAAAAGGAGGGGCCGTGCATGACCGACCTGATTGTGGGTACCCTGATACAGGGACTGATTTATGCGCTGATTTCATTCGGCGTGTACATCACCTATTCCATTCTGGACTTCCCCGATCTGAGCGTGGACGGCAGCTTTCCTCTGGGGGCGGCAGTCACCGCCGTGCTGCTGACCCGGGGCGTTAACCCGTACCTGACGCTGCTGGCGGCGCTTGTGGTGGGGGCGCTGGCGGGGCTGTTTACCGGCTTCATCCATGTGAAGCTGCATGTCCGCGATCTTTTGGCGGGCATCATCACCATGACGGCCCTGTTTTCCATCAACTTGCAGATTGCAGGCTCCAACCTGACGGTGGAGCGCAGTGTGGACACCATCTTTACCGCAGAACCCACCATGGCGCTGCTTGGGGGCCTGAGCCTGACGTACCGCAAGCTGATTGTGTCGCTTGTGGTCGTTCTTGCCGTAAAGCTGCTGATGGACGCGTTTTTTACCACCAAAGCGGGATTGCTTCTCCGGGCGGTGGGGGACAACGCAGCGCTCGTCACTTCCCTTGCCAAGGACCGGGGCAATGTGAAGCTTCAGGGATTGGTGCTGTCAAATTCTTTGGTTGCTCTGGGCGGAGCGCTGGTGTGCCACGAAACCCGCAGCTTCTCCGCAACCATGGGCACCGGGCAGGTGGTGTTCGGCCTTGCCTCGGTGATTATCGGCGTGGCCCTGTTCCGCCGCCTCAGTTTTGTGAAGGGGACCACCGCCGTCATTGTGGGCAGCGTCCTCTACAAGCTGTGCATCGCTATGGCACTGAGCCTGGGCCTGCCCCCCAATATGATGAAGCTGATCACTGCCGTGCTGTTTTTGCTGGTGCTGGTGGCTTCGGGCCGGAAGGGAGAGGAGATTATCCATGCTTGAGGTGCGGGAGGTTACAAAAATCTACAACCCCGGCTCCATGATGGAGCAATGCCTGTTCGACAGATTCTCCCTCTCCGTGGAGGACGGGCAGTTTGTGTCCATCGTGGGCAGCAATGGCTCCGGCAAAACGTCCTTGCTGAACATTATCTGCGGGTCCATCGCCGTGGAGAGTGGAGACGTGCTGGTGGCGGGCGAGAGCATTCTTAGAAAGAAGGACTTTCAGCGCTATGCCACCATGGGCCGGGTGTACCAGAATCCGTCCATGGGGACCTGCCCCAATCTGACCATGCTGGAAAACCTGTCTCTTGCGGATAACAAGGGGAAGTCTTTCGGCTTTGGCCGGGGCGTGAACAAAAAGCGTATCGACTCGTACCGCACCGAGCTGGAGGGTTTGGGACTGGGGCTGGAGGATAAGCTGAACGTAAAAATGGGGTCCCTCTCCGGCGGACAGCGGCAGGCAGTGGCGCTGCTGATGGCCACCATGACGCCCCTGCGCTTTTTGATTCTGGATGAGCACACGGCGGCGCTGGACCCCAAAACCGCCGAGGTGATTATGTTTCTCACGAACAAAATCGTGCGGGAGAAGCGGCTCACCGCCATGATGGTGACCCACAACCTGCGCTACGCCGTGGAATACGGCGACCGGCTGCTGATGATGGACCGGGGACAGGCGGTGCTGGACCGGGCGGGAGCGGAAAAGAAGCAGACCTCCATGGAGGAGCTTCTTTCGCTTTTCAATAAAATTTCCGCCGAGTGCGGAAGCTGAGGAGGACACGCGATGGCAGACTATATCGGCGCCAGCGGCGAGCAGGCGGGAACAGACCGGCTGGCGCAGGCGTTTGCGAATCTGGCCCCGGAAAATGACCCCGGCTGCCCGGAGGCACAGGCGCTGGTGGAGAAATGGCAGGCGCACATGGCCACGTACCATGGCGGCTGCGACCGAGAAAAGCTCCAGAACATGGGGCGGCTATACGGCGCGGATGACCGCTTTGCAGAGACGCTGGACAGCTATGGAACCGGCACCGCCCACTATATGGGCGAGGCGATTATGAAGTATCTGGGCGAGTAAACGCGGTCAAGAAATCCGCCCCGTGGCTTTTAAAAATGGATTCACCGCCTGCGGGCGATGCAAAGCAAGAGGCTGAGGAATTTACTTCCTCAGCCTCTTGAATCATGATAGGATACAATCCTTTTCGGAAAAATAGACCATAGAAATTTTGGTGTTTCAGTCTGCCAGTGCCTGAAGTCTCTCCCGGTCCGTCAGCTCCACAGCGCCCCGGGAGAGGGACACCATGCCCTCCGACTGGAAATAGCGCAGCATCCGAGTGACCACCTCCCGGGCTGTTCCCAGATGCGCGGCAATTTTGTCGTGGGTGATGCGCAGCACGTCGCCGCCGTCCAGCGTGCTCTCCGCCAGCAGAAATTCCGCAAGGCGCTTGTCAAAGCTCTTCCACATAATCTGCTCCACCAGCCACATCACCTCGGAAAACCGCGCGGCCATCAACTGATTGGTGTAATTTGCCACAGCAAGGGAGCTGTCGGAAAGCCGCTTATATACGTCCGAGGGAATCACCCACAGCTCCGCGTCCTTCTCCGCTTCCACGGCAATGTCAAACTGAATGTTCTTCATGATGCAGGAGGCGGAAAACAGGCACATATCCCGCTCGAACAGGCGGTAAATGGTGATTTCCTTCCCCTCGTCGGAGAGAATGAACGCCCTTAACTGGCCGGAGCGCACGATCATCAGGCCCACGCAGTCCGCGACACCGGCGTGCAGAAGCGTCCCCTTGGGCGCAGAGCGCCGCACCGCCGCGCCCGCCAGCAGCGCCCGCTCTCTCTCGGTCAGCTCCTTCCAAACCGGAAAATATTCCTCCAGCTCCATGCGCCAACGCCTCCCGTCAATGCGGCCTTTTGAAAAAGCGCCGCCTGTTTATATACTACTATGATTATACCCGTTATTTTCCGCCTGTCAATTTTTTAACCGGGCAGGAATCCGCCGCTGACGGTGACAACGTCACAGAAAAACCGGGCCGGCGGGCATATACTGTTAAAAAATAGACGTGCGCCCAAAGAGGGCTGCACGACAAGGAGGAGAAGCTATGTCAAAGGTGGTAATTATCGGCGGCGTCGCCGGAGGAGCAAGCTGCGCTGCGCGGCTGCGCCGACTGGACGAGGCGGCGGAAATCGTTCTGCTGGAGCGGGGGGAGTACATATCCTACGCCAACTGCGGGCTGCCTTATTATGTGGGAGACGTGATTCGCTCCCGGGACGCGCTGCTGGTGCAAAAGCCCGAGGTGATGCGCCAGCGGTTTCGGGTGGATGTGCGCACGCAGAACGAGGCTCTTTTCATTGACCGGAATGAAAAGACCGTAGAAATTAAAAATCTTGCCACGGGGGAGGTCTATCAGGAACCTTACGACAAGCTGGTGTTGGCCACCGGATCTTCTCCCATCCGCCCGCCCATCCCCGGGATTGACTCTCCTCGTATCCGTACCCTGTGGACCGTGCCGGACACGGATCGGCTGCGTGCCATGGCTCGGGAGAGCGGCGCACGCTCGGCTGCGGTCATCGGCGGCGGATTTATCGGACTGGAGGTGGCGGAAAACCTTCACCATTCGGGTCTGGACACCACCATTGTGGAAATGCTGGATCAGGTGATGGCCCCTATGGACTACGAGATGGCTCAAGTTTTGCATGAAAACATCGAGGCAAACGGCGTGCATCTGTTCCTTGGCGACGGGGTGGACTCTTTCAGGGACGACGGGAAGCAGGTGACCATCGTGCTGAAAAGCGGACGGGAGGTCACCGTGGATTTCGTGGTGCTGTCCATCGGCGTGCGCCCCAACAATGAGCTTGCCAAGGCCGCGGGGCTGGAGCTGAATCAGCGCGGCGGCGTGGTGGTAGACGATTCTTTGCGCACGGCGGACCCGGATATTTACGCCGTGGGCGACATCGCGGAGGTGGGCGAGCTGGTGTTCGGCGGGCGAGCCATGGCTCCGCTGGCAGGCCCCGCCAACAAGCAGGGCCGCATTGCGGCGGACAACATCACAGGAGGAAACTCGGTTTACCGGGGCGCCCAGAGCACCTCAATTTTCAAGGTTTTTGACCTAACCGCCGGGACTACGGGTGTGAACGAAAAGACGCTTACACAGCGTGGGATGCTTCCGGGCCGGGACTATGAGCGGGCGGTGATTACCCAGAACTCCCACGCGGGCTATTATCCCGGCGCGGTGCCAATGTTTTTGAAGCTTTTGTTCTCCATGGACGGAAAGAAGCTGTTCGGCGCGCAGATCGTGGGCTATGACGGCGTGGATAAACGGATTGACACCATCGCGGCAACCCTGCGGCTTGGCGGCGGCGTTCGGGAGCTGACGGAGCTGGAACTTGCCTATGCTCCGCCCTATTCCTCCGCCAAAGACCCTGTAAATATGTTGGGCTTTACAGCGGAAAACGTCCTTACCGGGAAAATTCGTTTCTCGGATTGGGACGCGGTGGAAAAGCTTCCGGATGCGGTTTTGCTGGATGTGCGGGAGGACGCGGAGCGGATGGCGTTTCCGCTGGAAAGCGCCCTTCACATCCCTCTTGGAGAGCTGCGGGACCGGCTGGACGAGGTGGACCGCACGAAGCCCGTTTTGGTGTTCTGCGCCATTGGTGTGCGCTCCTATAACGCGTCCCGCGTCCTGATGCAAAAGGGCTTCACCAATATCCTGCTTTATCCCGCCGGGACACGGTTCTACCAGTCCACCCACTATCGGCAGTTTGGGGAGACTGTTCAGTCGGCCCCGCCGGTTTCAGACAACGGGCAGGCGGCGGAAAGCGCCGCACCCGTCGTCCCCAAAGAGACAATCCGGCTGGACTGCAACGGACTGCAATGCCCCGGCCCCATCATGAAGGTATTTGAAACCATGAAGGAGATGGGGGACGGGGAGACGCTGGAGGTCACCGCCTCCGACCCCGGCTTTGTGAAGGATATCGGGGCATGGTGCCGCCGCACGGGAAACACGCTGATTGTCAGCGAGCGGCGGGGGACGGATTATGTGGCTCTGGTGCGCAAAGGCATGGCGGAGTCGACGGCAACTACTCCGGCAAGCGCGGCGGGCGTTCCTGTCGGCGCGGGCGCGCAGGTGATCGACACGCCGCAGGGAAAGACCATTATCGTCTTTTCCGGCGATTTGGATAAGGTGCTGGCCAGTTTTATCATTGCCAACGGCGCGGCGGCCATGGGCCGTCCTGTGACCATGTTCTTCACCTTCTGGGGGCTGACGGCCCTGCGTAAGGCGGAAAAGCAGCCGATAAAGAAGACCTTTATGGAATCCATGTTTGGCGGAATGCTGCCCCGGGGCAGCGAGAAGCTGAAAATTTCCCGGATGAATATGGCGGGGATGGGAACTGCCATGATGAAGAAAATCATGAACGACAAAAACGTAGACTCTCTGGAGGCTTTGATTCAAAAGGCTATGAAGCAGGGCGTGAAAATCGTGGCTTGTACCATGAGCATGGATGTCATGGGCATCAAGGAAGAAGAGCTGATCGAGGGCGTGGAACTGGGCGGCGTGGGCGCGTACCTTGGCGACGCGGAGGAGTCCAATGTGAACCTGTTCATTTAAGGAACACCGTCCGGGATTGGAAACCAGACGTTCCATGAAGGGGAAAAAGGCATGGCGTCCTGAAAGGAAAGCCATGCCTTTACCTGTGCGCGTAAATATGTTATCATAAGGGAGCCAAACACATACAGGAAAAGGGTGGACATTACTGGCCGTGTGGTAGATTGGAACGCAGCGCCAAAACCGGACAGATGAATGAAAGTGGTGGTTTGAAATGCAATACGGGCCAAATCCCAACGCAATTTACCCCAACGAGGCCATCAAAAGCGTGTGCTTTATTAAAAATGTGGTGACCCGGCCCAATATTTCGGTGGGGGAGTACACCTATTATGACGACAACACCGGCCCGGAGCAGTTTGAGAGTCACGTCACCCACCACTATGAGTTTTTAGGCGATAAGTTGATGATTGGAAAATTCTGCGCCATTGCCAAGGGCATTGAGTTTGTTATGAATGGCGCAAATCATCGCATGTGCAGCGTTACCACGTATCCCTTCAACATCATGGGCGGCGGCTGGGAGAAAGCGACGCCGGCGCTGGAAGACCTGCCATTCAAGGGAGATACCGTGGTGGGAAACGACGTGTGGATTGGGCAGAATGTCACCGTGATGCCCGGCGTGCACATCGGAGACGGAGCAATTATTGCGGCAAACTCCGTGGTTACAAGGGATGTTCCGCCCTATGCTGTTGCCGGGGGGAACCCCTGCAAAATTCTGCGCAAGCGGTTTGAAGACGAGCTAATAGACTATTTGTTGCGTCTAAAATGGTGGGACTGGGCGCCTCAAAAAATTTTTGACAATCTGGAAGCGCTGTGCAGCGCGGATTTGGATAAAATTAAAGAGATAGTCTGAGAGACGGCCTCGGATTCAAATATGTACATAGGGCGACGGAGCGCCTACGTGTAATTTATCTTGAACTTCGCCCGCGTTGCTGGTATAATAGCAACGCGGCAGCAATTATATATGTTATATCGGCTGCATCGCCCGTGGTGTATAAATAGGTGAAGGCAAGATTTGGGCAGGCGTGCCTACATCACGGGTGGGTTTGGGAACTGACACCAAAACAACGCGAAACTGAATATCGGGGTGTAGCGCAGTTGGTAGCGCGCCTGGTTTGGGAGTGCCGTGCCGGTATCTGAGCTGAGTGAAATAGAAATGCCGAAAGCCATTGAAACACAGGCGATTGCGGGATTTGATTGTCCATCGAAAAGCACCCCAAAATTGCATTTAATCACAGACAGTGAAATTTCCAGAAACCGAAAAAGTAAATATCCGGGTGTAGCGCAGTTGGTAGCGCGGGTGGTTTGGGACCATCAGGCCGCAGGTTCGAACCCTGTCACTCGGACCATGCGGAGTGTCCTTATAGGATTTGAGTATCCTATAAGGACACTCCGTTTTTTATCCTGCTTTTGATGTGTATTCAAGCATTACGCCCTGTCGGGTGTTGATTTTGACAGCAGTTGCGGGAATGTCTTTCTTTTGCGGCACAGCGAAAGGCCCGATAAAGTTATAGTGAATGACAATGTTTTGCGTTGTGCGTCCACTCACCTTTTCAGCGTGGTACACCACAATATGGTCAATGAGTTCCGTAACCAGCCGTTGGGACAGCTCGGTGACATTCGTATAGCGGCGTACCATTTCAAGAAAAAGGTCTGCGGTCATCAGTTCGCCGCCATTGTCTTTCAACTCTTTTTTGAGGGCTTTTGCCTTTGTGGCGTTCTCTCCCTGCTCCTCCTCGTACCGCTTTGACATCTTTGCAAAGCGTTCATCGGTGAGTTTGCCCGAAACATTGTCCTCGTACAGCTTTTCAAAAAGCCTGTCCAGTTCTTTGTCGCGGGCCAGCAGAGCGTCCAACTCCCTCTGCCTTTTTACCCGGTCACTTTGCGCCTTGTCCATTGAATGGCCGATAATAGACTTTACAAAGTCGTTCTCGTACTCGTTTGCAAACTGCGTAAGCCGCTGTACCTCTTGCAAAACAATCTGCTCTAAAAAGTCTTGTCGGATATAGTGTGTGGTAGGGCAGTTGCGATAGCCGCCGTTGTTGTTGCCACAGTTGAAATATTTAATATCGTGGTTGCCTTGATTGAAATGAAAATTGAGGTTGCCACCACAATCAGAACATTTCAAAAGCCCGGCAAATATACTGCGCTCACCGCTAACCGTTGGTTGCTTGCGGCGAGTGCCTTTTTTCTTTTGCAGGCTTTCCCACATATCCCGTTCAATGATTGGCTCATGCACATCCTTGAAAATCGCCATGTTCTGTTCGTCGTTGGCAATGCGCTTTTTCATCTTGTACGACTTGGAAAAGGTCTTGAAGTTAATCACATCGCCGCAATACCCTTGCAGAGACAGCAACTTGGCAATGGTGGAGTGCCGCCAATTTTTGGGGTCAATGGCGGTTTTTTTGCCGCCCCGCCCCATGCCTTTGCTTTGCCAGTAGGCCGTAGGGGTCAAGATTTTGTTGGCTGAAAGTATTGTGGAGATTTCCCCGATACCGTAGCCGTCATAGCGCATTTGAAAAATGCGGCGTACTACTGCGGCGGCCTCCTCGTCAATTATCCAGCGTTTGGGGTCGTCCGGGTCTTTGATGTACCCATAGGGCGGCATGGAGAGAGGCACACCCGAATTGCCTTTGAGTTTGTTGACTATTCGACGTTTCTTGGAAATGTCCTTGGCGTACCACTCGTTCATATGTTGGTGTTAGAAACCCCAACATACTACTTGCCATAATCACATCATATCCATTTTTTTGCGGAGCTTTCAAAGGGATATTGTAGCAAGACCACTTAAATTCAAAGGGCTTCATTAACTCGTACCGATAAATATCCTCTTTTTTATCTGTTGGTGCGCTCAATATTTTTTTGTAAATTTCGTCCGAACGGACACTTTTAATTTCCATATCATAAACTCCGTTTCTGCTACCTCTATGTTACTACTATACACTATGACGTAACGACAGGGTCAAGTGTTTTTGCAAAAAATATTGCTTGTATACATTCGTCCGTTGGCTATCTATCACATTATTTTCTTGCTTCCTTATGGACACTGCCCATTGGCCCCGGGGTTATCCGACCCGTAGCCCTCCAGCAGGTTGACAACGCCCCACACGCCGAGGCCAGCGCCCAGCGCAATCACGAGGGTTTGCAGAGTGTCGATTGCAGATGAAAAAAATTCCATAGATAGTTACCTCCATCAGTTGATTTGATTTTTGAACATAAAAAAGCCGCCATTTCTGGCGGTACAACTTCGGGCCAAATTGGCCCGAAGTTTATATATGGCGGATACTTAGGAGGAGCACGAGCCAAATAGCATCTTCCCTTTCATATTGTTTTATGTGATTTTTTGAGATATAATAGCTATAATTCAAATTTTCTTTTCAATAATTTTTATAAAGTGTAGGAGGGGCTATATGTCGGACTATTTGAACGAAGAATATTGCGTTTTTGATAACGACGCATCAGCTTCTTCTTTTGGGTGGAATTTTCAGTCTAACGCGGGGATATTTTTGTTTTTGAAGTATATCCAGCAGGCAGAGGACATTAAGATAGAATCTAAATTACAGGATATTGAAATAACTTTACTGGATGGGAACAAAGTTTTTGCTCAAGCAAAATCATCACAAGATTTTACCGTAGCTAAGGATACAAAAGAAAAATTTAAAGATGCCATTGTTTCACTTGCGAGAAATAAGCAAGATGGAAACAAATTGGTTTATATTTCAAATGTTCCAGATACTTTCAAGTCCGCTACAGGTGTTTTTAATAATTCCGTAGTTCCTTACACTGATTGCTTGTCTGGTATAAAAGATGAAATAGACAAAGCAATTCAGTCAACAATAGCATCAATTGAGAAAAAGCTAGCGGCTGAAACAAAGCAAGAGAAGCGGCGCAGAATTCAAATTGCAAAAGAAATGGTTGAAAATTTTGATAAATCCACACTATATATATCTACCATTCATCCATACTGGGGCAATGAGGAAAATCGATATCAATCAATTAGCGATGCTGTTCTCAGTTTCTTGGTAGATGATATTAAACTTAGTAGAGATGATGCAATTAGTATTAAACAACGTCTGCTTGAGCATTGGCAACTACGTTTTGAGCATAATTCGACCATTAAAGATACTGAATCTCAAAAGAAATTGAAAAAGTCAGATTTTGTCTGGCCTGTCGCAGCATTTTTAATTGATAACGAATTATCTGAAATTTACGATTGCTTGACTTTCACCCCCGATAAATGTATCACTAACGAAGTAAAACGAATATTAGAAAGCTCAGAATGCTTCTATCACGAGAGATTCGAATTTTCCAATAGTGTCTTACAAGAGTTCAACCAATTTAAGAAAGAGAATCGTCTGGACGCTGTTGAAAAAGTTTTTATAAAGTCTCACTATAACTTGTTTCTTAATGAATTTAGTAATATTGAAGATCTCGAAGAAAGAGAATATATCACCAAGGCTTTCATGTTCCGAATTATTTGCAATTATAAAAACCTACAAAGAATCGGCAAGGGGGCGGGAATGAAGATATGATTATCGAACAGCTTATCTTAACAGAGGGAATGGAAACCAATAAGGATATTTTTGTCCCGCAAAAAAACCTTATCTTTTCCTCAAAAAACACCAAGGGAAAATCTACATATATTCGATTGATATTTTATGCCCTGGGCTATCCCATCCCAACCATGAAAGGAATTGATTTCGCCCAAATATATACTGAGATTACCTTTGTTGAAAAGAACAAACGATATATAGCATCTCGGGAAGGTAATTTATTGAATCTAAAAGTCGATAATGATACATTTTCATATACTTTACCAAGTGAACATTTTGCTTTTTTGTCGTATATTTTTGAATATGAAAATGTAAAAGTTCTTAAAAATCTTTTGGGGTTTATTTACATTGATCAAGATAAAGGTTGGTCATTACTTAATCGAGGTACTGTCATAGGCAAAATCAAATTTAGCATTGAGGAATTATTGTCTGGACTAAACAAAATTGATATTGACGATTTGCTTGCAGAGAAGAGTAAACTTCAATTAAATAGGGACATATACTCGGCTATGTTAAACATGCATGAATTGAGTGAGCAAGTACATGAGCAAAATGGAGAAATATTTGTAACTGATACTGAAAACATGCTCACTGACGAAATTGCTTTTTATGATTTAAAAATTGATGATATTATGAAATCACTAAAAGAAGTAAATGCTGTCATTTTAAGAGAAAAGCAATTTTACGATTATATAGATTCCATGCGTTTATCTGTTTGTCAAAATGATATCATCATACCAGTAAACAGAGAAACGCTCGTAAATTCAACTGCTAACTACGAGTATTTAAAGGCACGTAGAAGCATTTTAGTTACAGATATTGAACGACTTAAGCGAGAAAGATCGAATCTCAAAACAAAACTGAATGAATTAGAAATTAAGAATATGCAGATTACTATGTTCCCAAGCGAAGAGGCTGGTGATACTATTGTCAACAAGCAACTTTCACTTTTAAACATAGACCAAAAGTTAGTCGAACAATTACTGGATAAGACAATTGACGAACTGAAAATCATTAGCTCGAAGATAAAAGCAACAATTAAAGCCGACAATCCATATATCAAAAAAATATATGATTATGTATTCAAATATGCTGAGTTGCTTGGTGTTGACGACAAAATGGTATTAAAAAAGGATTTTATTTTTACATCTGACTTAAAATCAATGTCTGGCGCCGTACTCCAAAAAATGGTCTTTGCTTTTAAGGTTGCTTTTTTGAAAGTAATTGAAGAAGACATGAATACGCATTTATTCATGGTACTAGATTCCCCAAAAGGCAAAGAATTAGATGATGATAATACAAAACTCATTGAAACATTAATTTCAGAAGAATTGGTGAAAAACCAAATATTTATTGCCAGCATATATGAGTTTAGTCACGAAAATAGAATTGTCATTAAAGAAAGAGCCATTGAAAACAGAGGCTTTTAGCGATGGTTTAAACATAACCTCGGGCCAACTTGGCCCGAGGTTATGTTATTTACTCGAAGTCGTCCACGCTGTCGAGGTCGTCATAGTTGAGGATGTCCTCGTCCTCGTCCATGCTCTCGGCGGTGGCGTCCACTTCGTAGGCCGCATACTGCTCATTGGGATTGAGCGCCAAACGGCGGTTTATCAGTTTGCCGAGGTCAAAGGCATTTTTCTTGTCGGCCTCGGCGGTGTACTTGTAATTGGGGTGCTGCTTTAGGTCGTACTTGGGGGAGAAAAACGGCGGCAATCCTCTAAGTTGCAAAATACACTTGTTCCCGGGCATTGTCGTTATTTCGCTGGCCGTCAGAAGTTCCCGCCCCAGCCGTTGCATATTCTGGCCGTAGCTTTCCGACTGGCCCCGGGTGCGGCTTTCGGTCTGCATGGAGATTGTGGACTTGCCCAGCCAGTTCTCGGAAATCTCCTTGATGGTGGAGCTTTCCCGACCTCCAAGAAAAACAACGCTGTCCATGTTGCCCATAATCGTTTCGGCGTTGTCCTTGTAAATGGCTTTGCATTGCGATAGCTGCTGGTACAGGAGGCACAGACTACATTCTCTGGAGCGAATAACGGCCACCAGCTTTTCAAGCTGGGGCACTTGGCCCGTATTTGCGGCCTCATCCCAAAGTACCCGCACATGATGGGGCAAGCGGCCCCCGAAAACGGTATCGGCCCTCTCACACAGGAGATTGAACATTTGGGAAAAGGCCAGCGCAACAATGAAATTGTAGGTGCTGTCGGTGTCCGAGATAACAAAAAAGAGCGCCGTTTTACGGTCGCCCAGCTTGTCCAGCTCCAATTCATCGTAGCGCATGATCTCCCGCAGTTCCCCGATGTCAAAGGGGGCCAAGCGTGCGCCGCAGCTAATCAAAATGGATTTTGCGGTTTTGCCGCTGGCTAATTTGTACTTGGCATATTGGCGCACCGCAAACGAGTTCGACTTGCGCTTTGCCAGTCCGTCAAACATATAATCAACGGCATTTTTGAAACTTTCATCGTCCTCCTTTACTTCCATGCTGTTTATCATTTCCACCAGCGTATTGAGGTTTCGTTCCTCCTCTGGCCCCTCAAAAACGATATAGCCGATAAGGGCGCAGTACAAAAGCGTTTCGGCCTTTGTCCAAAAGGGGTCGCCCTCCTTGCCATCGCCCTTGGTGTTGCTGATAAGGGTATTGACAAACTTTAGAATATCGCTTTCGCTCTTGATGTAGGCCAGCGGGTTATAGTGCATACTTTTTGAAAAGTCGATGCTGTTAAAAATCTTGATTATATAGCCCTTATGCCGATGTAGAAAGGTTCCGCATTGGTCTATCAGCCCGCCCTTGGGGTCTACCACCACATAGGAGGAATGGGCCTGCAAAAGCTGTGGGGTCAGCCAAAAACGGGTTTTCCCCGAACCGGACGAACCGATAACGGCGCAGTTGAGATTGCGGGCATTGGCCGGGTTTTGGGGCCGGGTGTTCATGGTGAGCTGCTCGGTAGCTGTGAGTATGACGTTGTTTTCAAATTTGGGGTCTACAAAGAGCTTGATGTCGGCGGGCGTACCCCATCGGGCGCTGCCATACTCCGCATCCCGGCGAAACTTCTTTGCGTTCTTCACCTTTTGATAAATGAGAAATCGGAATAACAACGCCCCGGATATGCCCACCAGCCAGTCAAAGGGAGCGAGGCCGGGCGCTATTGTCTCAAAGGCCGGGCCTATATTTTTCAGCGTTCCCAGCAGCTTGTCACCGAAAGACACGCCAGCGGCAAGGCGATAGGCTGTGCCGATCTTCAAAGCGGCCCAGCCTATCAGCAGATACGGCAGGTTTGGCAGGATGTATTTTCTGATGTTATCTGTCCTCATACGCCGCCTCCCTTGCCCGTTCCTTGGTGGGGGCTTTCTCCCGCACCAGTTCCCGCAGCCTTTTGAGCTGCCCGAGGATAGAGGGGCGTTTTTCCTGTTGCCGGTTCATCATCCGCTTTGTGTAGTCGGAAAAAGCGGCGGTGATGGCGTCAGCTTGACCTCCCTTAAAGAACAGCAGAAATTTACCATCCTCCACCTTATGAAAGGCATAGTCAACGCCATATTTGCGGGCCACCCGGTCAAACAGGCGGGTATCACCGTTCAGCGGGATGCTGCTGGTATTTACCCTATGGCCCATAAGCTGCTTGACGCTCTGGCGGCCTTGCGGGGTGAAATGCTCCACCTGTTTCTTTTTCAGATAGGCCAGATACTTTTGAACGGCGGCCAACAGTACCCGGCCTGTGACTTTCGTTGCCTTGACGGTGATTGCAACGGTTTTGTGGTTTACTTCCTCTTGCAAAGATACCCCCCTTTCCTAAAATGACATCGGGCCTCGTCGTCGCAAACTGCACTCCGCAACTTCGGGCCAAATTGGCCCGAAGTTTGCGCCGCTCCGTTGCTCCTCCTCTCCCCACAAAGCCCACGGCTTTGCGGGGACCCCGATACCCGAAGTCTACTGCTGGGCCTCCGTCTGGCCCTGCCGTTTAACGGTCAGAATACCGTCCAGCGTGGTTGCGGTGATATTAAGCCGCTGGGCGGTAGCGATGTCGTTTTTCACGTCCTCGCTGGCCTTGCTGCCGCAGACCACCAGCACATGGGAGCGCCGCAGCATATCCCGGCAAATGTCAATGCCGCTTTTATGCTCCTCGGGGATAGCGTCATTGAGAAACAAAGGCAGATAGAGCATGGGGCAGACCGGGGAAAATCCGGCCTCATAAACTGCTCGGCAATACCCGGCGGCAAGCTGTGTATCGGCCCTGTTGTCGCCACTCCAAGCGGCGGTGATATATGCGATGGGCCTTCTCATGGAAATCAACTCCTTTCAAGTGTCTGCAAGGTGGTCAACCTTTCCCCATCCCTTTCCAATCTTGGAAAGGGGGTGGCTCGGGGGAATATCCCCGCCGCTGGCGGCCTTAAAGCACGACCGGGAAAGTCGGTCAAGGGTGCTACGCACCGCCTACGGCGGCTTGGCCCTTGACAGACTTTGCCCGGTTGTGCTACCTGTATAGCGGCGACGGGGAATATTCCACCACCGACCCATTCAAAACATCGGGCCAAATTGGCCCGATGTCCGTTACTTCTCTTGCTCGGCTTTTTTCTCGGCCTTGCCCTGCTCGGGCGGCTGCTTGGACTTCCAATCGTCCAGCAGGGCCAAAATCTGGTCTTTCATCTCCCGGGGGGTCTTGTCCTTGCCGAAATACTGGCCTAACTCTTGGCTGGAAATAATCACTTTGTCTACCTCCTTTTTTTCTTCAAGCATGATGCCGTCGATGACATCGGCGTTTAACATTCCCTTTTGGTCGAGTTCCCGCATCCTCTGGGCCTGCGAGAGGGAGGGGCCGGACTGCTGCCCCTCGATGGCAACGGCGATATACCGCTGCTGCTTTGGCTTGATGTAGGCCATCTCCACCGCTGGGGTAAACCCGATGGCCTTTTTATCCACCATTTCCATCAAGTCGGGAACAAGGTCGCCCAGCTTGATAAACCGCTGCATCTGCTTGACGGTCATTTTATTGCGCTCGGCCACGATTTCATTGGAACGCTTTCCAACGTCCGCACCCTCGGCGGGGCCTCTCGACCCCTGCCGCTTGAGGGCATCCAACTGCATTTTCAGCGCCTTGGAACGCTCGCTGGGCAAAATATACTCACGCTGGTTTGTGTTGTCCTCCACCATCTGCATGATGGCCTGTTCATCCGTCATATTGCGGACGATACAGGGCATATTGAACATCCCGGCCAATTCGCTGGCCCGGTGGCGGCGGTGGCCCGATACGATTTCATAGCCGCCATCTTCACGGGGGCGGACAATAGCGGGCTGGGTCACGCCCTTGTCTTTGACGCTGGAAACCATAGCCTGCATTTCTTCGTCGTTACGCACCTCAAAGGGGTGGTTTTTGAACGGGTGCAGGTCGGAAAGATTGAGATAGATAATCTGCTCCATCTCGCCGGGACGGGTGGCATCCAGCGGCTCGGGCGGGGTTTCTGGCTGAACAGGGGTGGGCGGTTCCTCTTGGGTGGGCTTGCTTTTGGGCGGCTTAGGGGCTTTTGCCGCCTTTTCGCCCTTAGAGGACTTTTCGGACTTCGGGCCAACTTGGCCCGAGGTTTCTTTATCCTCCTTGGGCGGGCGGCCCCGGCGCTTGGGCTGCTGCTCGGCCTCAATTTCGGCAAGCGGCTTTTCCCATTCCTGCCGGGTATCCTCCTCGGGCGGCTCCTGCTGGGGGAAGTCAATCACCGCAGCGGCGGCCTCGGCCTCCTTTGCGGTGGCGTCATTTGCGCCGCTTTCCTCGGCAATGAGCTGTTCGGTGACTTCCGATGGGGTAACAGTCTCACTGGGGTCGGCGGTCATTTCGGGCGTCTGGGTGTCCGCCTCAAAAGGCGGGGCCTCTGGCTGCCCGCCCTGCTGCTCCTCGGCCATGATGTCTGCATCCTGCTGTACAGCGGGGGCGCTGTCCTGTTCGGGTGCTTTATTCTGCTTTGCCATTTATCAATACCTCCTTTTTGCCTTTTGGCATGAAAAAAGGGCCTAATCTTTCGATTAAGCCCTTTGGGTAGCGATGATGCCGTTACCCAGTTTATATCAAACACAAAAGCCGCCCATAGTCTCCATAGGGCGGCCCTTGCGTGGGATATTTCCTTTTTTGTTGTAAATACAGCTTGTCTGATGCCTGTAAACCCTTGATTTTACTGGCTTTCTTTAAGTCCTGTAATTCCACTCGGACCACGTAAACCGGCAAATTTCGATATGAAATTTGCCGGTTTGTTTTATACTCGATATATGCTATACTAAAACAATGTATTGATATAGTACAAAGGCTGAGCCTTTTTCAATTTAGCGGAGAGAAAGGCCCATATATACATAGGGGGATGTGCTCATTGCTGAATAAGAACAATAAATCAATGTTTTTCATCTTGCTCATCCCACTATATTTGCTGTTTTTTGCGTGCCTGATAGGGATAAGCATGGGGAGTGTTGAATGGCTTAATGCTATACTTATTGCATTTGTAATAATTATTGCTGCTTGGGGATTGAGTAAAGAAAATAGCATATTAACAAATATAATCGGGCTGTTATGTTTTATAGGTCTGGGGGTATATTTAATCTACCCGACATTGGCGCGAACGGAACGTATAGGCCCATGGACAATAAATATTTACGTCGGAGCTACACTTGTGCTTTGGGGTATGGCGGCTTTTGTCTATGATATCATAAAATTAATATCCAAACACAAAAAGCAATGAATGTTCCGAGCACCTATATTCACCTAAGAGGAAATGAGAGTAAAGAGATAGGTTCATGTGAATTGCCTATTACGTTTGTAATGGCAGTTCAAGTCCTCCTCTTAAAATATGATGATATCCAGATTTGACGTGGCTCGCAAAAATCCGCCGTTCTTTAGAACGGCGGATTTTTTGTTAGACTGTATGTATTATGCATGGTGGATTATTAAAATTCATTGCGGAAAGAATGACCATTCTACTGACTGACAAGTTGTAGTAAAAGTATTGAAAATTTTTTCTAACGGATACTCCGGAACAGCCTGTATAATAAAAATCGGATGGTCGTCATCGATATGCAAGTTTAAAAGCGCAGATTCTTTGATTGATGCAATATCAGCGTCTTTTTGATTGCCGTTTGCTAGAGCTGAATATGTGATATAAATATTTTGATAGCGGCAATCTCGATTGATCAGTTGATAAATCATCTCAAAAAACGAATCCGGCAGTGCGTCAAAAACAAACAGATATTGTTTGCAGCGGGCATCATGAACCACCAGCAGCTTACCGCCCTCCGAAATTGCCATTTCCCTGATCTCAGGAATTTTATCATTCCACAAATTTGCGCCTCCGCGTGACAGATCTTTTATCAAAATCACGGAAGGACTTCCCTTGAGCAACCGCTTAATTGTACTGCGAGCAACCCGATGAAATTTCTCTTCGTTTTCTATCTGCTCGGGTACGTTTTCCCTGTAGAAAAAAGAGGGAATTCCATAATAGCTGACGAATCCTGGCATAGCTTCATAGTCCCGAAAATCGCCCTGTGACAGGCGGAATTCATCCGGCTTGGGAGAAGACCCTTTTTTTTTACTATGCCATAAGAACATATTCATTCTCCAATCTCCGTAATATTGATCACCCACTTGCCTAGGGAAGATCCGGCGTAAGAACCAGCCACGCCAAGGATTAATCCTCCGGCAATACCACCAATCGCCGTACCAATTCCGGGGAGGATAGCAGTTCCAATCGCAGCTCCGGCAAGCGCCCCGCCCTTTGCTCCCAGTGCGCCGCCAGCCCAACTGCCGCCGATGCTGGCGGCAGACGTATAAGTAATCTTTCCAATCTTTCCATCTGCATCATGCAAATCATCATCAATCGTATTGGCAAGCTCAAGTGCGTCCAAGGCTGCACCCGCTACTAGAAATATGCGTCCGGCTGTTTTTACAACCTTGGCGGAATGTTGAAAATCCTTTAAAATATCGTAGGCTTCTTTAGAAATCTCCATATGGTCTACCTGTGAAGCCAGCGATTTTTGCCATGCAAATGCCTCTGCTGAAGTTCTAACATTAATATGATAATAATTTGGATTCCCTTGATAGGGGTGTAAATCCGCACTAAAAAGCGGAAGAGATGAATCTACCGATACCAATTTTGAAAATTGCTGCCCACCCTTTGTGGTCTTTGTCACAGCGGCAATCCCTGTCCAATTACTTTGCAGTGGGTCTACCCATGTGAGGGAAGGAACTGTACCATGAATGAGTTCTTCCATAAAATTAGATCGGGCGGAATCTGTTTTCTTTCCATAAACGCCATCTTCCAGCAATTGATTAGATAAATGCAAAGCATTCAGCCCACTTTGCAGCTCCCGAATTTTTGCCGGGTCGCCGCCCACAAACCACGCCAGCTTTTCAATCTTACTGCTGGCCGAGCCGGTGCTGCTGCCGCAGCGCTCCAGTTCGCCGACGGCAAGCTTCAGTTCTTTGGCGGTATCATCGGTGATGTAATTGTTCTCCCGCTCATTGCGCTCCAAGTCCCGCTCCAACTGGTGAGCAATGGATTCCAGCGAACTTTTCAACAGCCCGTCATAGTCCGGGCTTCCCCAGCGGGCGCTGTACATGGTTGGGACATCCTGTCGGAAAACAACCCGCTCCATGCGGTCCAGATATTCGCGGCTCCCGATGGAGTACCCGCACTTCCCTCGGGTATCCGCTGCATCGCTTCCAGCCTGATAGGCGTCCGCAACCTCCTGCAAAAAGTCCTTGCCCTTTCCCTGCGCAACGTCTTCCAGAAA
>NZ_DALZCH010000013.1:0-46849 GCF_031978065.1 Oscillibacter sp. | reverse complement strand
GAAAAATCACCGTGGGCTTTTCTTTTCAACTGTTCAACTTCATTTACAATCAACCAGAAATATTTGCTGGTGGAAACTGATTTCCAGTGTATTTTGCAAATGATCGATGGAAACATTCCCATGGTGCAGGCCTTTCAGAGCGCAAAAGACGGAAAAGCCTTCTATGTTTTCTATGATTCGAATGCCAATCAATTCGCGTTGAGGCAAGAGGCGATTTCTCAAGTTCCAAAGGAGGATTTTCCGGAGAAAAACGCATTTTTTACCTGGGATAACGATTCTGTGCAGAAATATCGGAAATTTCTCCAGAAGCAAGCCAAGCCGTGAAGTAACACATCAGCCTTCCGGCAACATGGGGAATCATATAAGCCATGCCGTTACTGATATATTTCTCCTCAAAGGGGAGAAGAAAGCCGGAATTCGGGGCCACAAAACCAAATCTTTCAAGATTGCGCTTTGCAGGACGCGCAGGAAGGCTGTGGAAAATAATCGGCTGAAAGGGGATTCCTAATGCGTGCAACTCCATGTACCCCCGACAGCGGGGCTAAGCCTGCGTATTTGGCGGGCCAAGAATTTCTGGTTTACGAAGCTGAAACCTATTTGAAAAGCGCGCAGGAGCGGCATCCGCAGCGCTCGGTGATTTATTACGGGCTGCATGGCGTTGGGAAAACGGCGCTGCTTCATACCATTGAAAAAGCTGCTGACGGTATGGGGATCCTGCACGTCTGTATTGAGGCTGGCAAAGGCGAAACCTTCACGGTGCAGTTGATTGGAGCATTTAACAAGCTTTTGCAAAATATCAGCTCAAGAACGCCTGTGGAAGGTCTTGCAAAAAGATCCGCTGCGTGGCTCCAGTCGTTTATGTGCGCCTACAATATTGAGGGAAATCCCATCGGTGAGAGCGTCGAACAGAACTTGGATCTTTCCACGGGAATTTTTGCCGACGATCTGGCCGAGCTTTTTGTGACGCTTGGGAAAGCGGCGTTTCGATCCGGCGATACAATCGCGATTCTCATAGATGAGGCCCAGGCGTTGACGAAAGAGGAAATGCGCGGCATGATCGCTGCGATGCATCGATGCAATCAACTGGGCCTGCCAGTGATACTCTTTTGTTCTGGTCTGCCAAGGATTTTAAAGCTTGTCGGAGCAGCTTGCTCATACTCCGAGCGCCTCTTCAGGTTTGAACGTGTCGAACCGTTGGCAGAAACGGCGCAAGAGCCGCAATTGTGAACCGGACAAAAAAGCCCGGCATTTTTACTCGGCTACGCCGTTGGCACATCATCTGGATAACCGTGGGTGAGCCTTGGCAAAACTCTGTAAGGCCGCTATACCCGTGCGCGGGCGATCTCCTTTCTGGTATTCCATGCGCTGTGGGCTGACGCAGTGAAAGCCTGAAATATGCGGCTATTCTTATCGCAAGATAAGAACAAGTGGTTGGCAGGCAACGGAAAAATCAGCCATTCAAGAGGAGTGGGCAATCCTGTGGGATGCCGCTCCTCCTTTGAATTTTGCGCTTAAATGATTTTTTTCTGCTTCATATAGGATATCTTGTCTCTTTTGCGAAACGGCACAATGTGGGTGGCTGGGCTGTCACTTTTGTTATGGGAAAAATAGAAGTCCGGGTCGTTATCGGCCCGGCGCTTGCTATTTTCCATTATTTGAATTGATTTCTTTAAATACCGCGTATGCTCAATCGCCTGAACAGGTTTTCGGTTTGAACCGTCTCTCTTTCAAAACACGCTTCATTTGTACAGAATGCATCTCTCCAACGGGAAACAATCTGGAAAGGCGACTTGCGAGAGCCGACGGCATGACTGCCGGAACGTATCAGCGCGGCTGGGACGCGCTGTGATACCCAGCCGTAAAGCGCGTTCTGTCACGGACAAGGCGGAAATCCAGCTCTTGCAGCCGCAGGCAGAACCCTGCGGCTGACAGCCGGAAATCGCGCGGCGATGAATATAAAATCCTGACGAAGGGACTCGAAACAATCAGCCGTTTCAGGTTTTGCTCAGCGACATCAGTTAACTTGTTGTCCGAAAGACCACTGACTTTCCAAATCCACTTTCGGGGGTCTTGCGCAACGCGCGCCCCCTCCATCAGCGAATCGCTCGCGGAAAACATCGATTTCAAATGTAGAATATTTATTGACAAGAGGTAATAATCAAGTTATAATTCAGTTAGAATAATTACCTTATAAAATGGGAGGTATTGGGAATGGTCATTAAGTCCGCGACATCGCTGCGCAATGACTACGACAGTATGGTAAAGCTTTCGAAATCAAAGCAGGAGCCAATTTTCCTCACGCGCAACGGGGACGGGGAGATGGTGTTTCTGCCCATCGAGCTCTGGGAAAAGCGGGAGGCGGAGCTGAATCTCCTGGCCGAGCTGCTCCGCAGGGAGCAGAACCGTCTGGCGGGCGCAAAGACGGTCTCCATGGAGGAGATGTCCGCGCTGTCAGAGGAACTGCTGCGTGAGGATTGAGTGGCTGTACGAAGCGCGGGCCGAATTTCGGGAGCTGATCACCTATTATCGGGTCAACTCCGGTCCCGCATATGCAAGACGGTTTTCCGAAAAGATACTGGGCGGCGTCAGGCAGTTGGAGCGGTTCCCCGAGTTGGGCGTGCAAAAGGAGACTCGGCTTCTGGGGAAATATGGTTTCCGGGCTTTGTTTATCTCGCAGTATGTCTGCATTTACCGAATCGACGGAGACACGGTGTATGTGTACCACCTTGCGGATGCGCGAACCAACTATCTCTATCACATTTTCGGAATGGAAGACGGAATTGAGTAACCAGCGTGGCAAAAGAACCCGCCCGCTCAGTGATTGCGCCTGAGCGGGCGGCGCTTTATTCGTCCTCTTCCTCTCCCAGCACCGCGCTCAGAGGCTGTTTTGCCATACCCAGCTCCTCTTTCCACGTTATACCCCGGGTGCCCCGATGTTGTATCCTGGAAGCGGTGAGCGGAGTACGGGATAAAGAAAAAACAAAACACCAAGTCGTAAAACGGCTTGGTGTTATAGAAGTTTTGCGAGATCCGCCGGCATTGCTGCCGGAACCTATCAGAACAGCAGGGGCGCGCCATATCATGGCGCGCCCCTCTGTGCTTAAAGCTAGGCTTTTCCTCGAAGACTCTCAAGGCTCAGTCTTATGGATTTTTTTCGGAACCCGCACAAATGCCCGTGCCGCTCCGTAGTTTGGAAATGAAAGCTTGCCGTGATACGCTTCCGAATCGTCCAGTTTGCAAAGCATTTGTGTAATTTCATTCGTATGCTCCCTTTTCATATCCGCGCGGTCTTTGCGGAAGCACTCGCACCAGATCTCGGCTGTGCACACGCGCTCGCGGTGTACGGTTCCCGATTTGTTCCCGTGATCCAAATATTGCAGGCGGCTGTGCAGATTCATCTTCGCCCAGTTGTCCGGCAGAGGCGTGTCCAGATATTCCCGCACCATACCCTCCCGATCATCGGATACCATGGCCGCTTTCTGCATAGCCGTTGCGGCGGTGGTACCTGCCTCCGACAGGACCAGACTTTCCCCGGATTTGTACGCCTCGTAAGCCTCGGCCCAAATCTGAGAGACGACCTCCTGCCTTAAGTCCCACGGATGCAGCTTGCTCTTTCCGGAGACCTGAACCGGAAGGAACCGGCGATTTCCCGTGGTGTCCAGCAGAAAGCCATGGAGGGCGTTGGTGGTGGCGACCAAAATGCAGGTGCGCGGATGCACCTCTGTGTCCCTACCATAGGCAGGGCGAAATACGTCCGAAACCCTGGTAATAAAAGACTTGATGATCTCAATTTTGCCTTCGCTCATGCCGGCCAGCTCGGGAATTTCTAATATCCACCTGCCCTGCAGCTTTTCGCCTGCGGTCTTATCCTTCATGTCGTAAAACCCCAATGAATCTGAAAACCAGGGACCGCCTAGCTTGCTGAATAACATCGACTTTCCGACACCCGGGGTTCCGACCAACACCAGCACGTAATCAAACTTGATTCCAGGCTGATAGATGCGCGCGACAGCCGCGATCAAAGCTTTTCGAATGACTTCCCGGGTATACGGCGTATCCTCCGCGCCAAGATAAGTAACGAGCAGGGTATCTAACCGATCCATGCCGTCCCAGGGCACGCGCTCAATGAATTCCTTCACGGGATGCTGGACCCTTTCTTGACTTGCCAGTGCAGCCATCGCGTTTTCTAGCGTCGTAGACGGCCATATGCCGTACGTATCTGAAATGTACTTTCGCAGGCAGCTGTTGTCAAGATTACTCCAACCGGGAGTAATTTGATTCCAAGGCAGGCTGCCATCTACTGAGAGGGAGCCCGTAAACACATTATATCGGATAGCGCGGAGAGTTTCATCGTATCTCAGAATGTGTATGTAATTTCTGGTGGTATTTAAAACTTTGCCATCACGATTACACTCCAGAGATTTCATCCAAGTCTCTGACAGAGCGTGTTGCTGTGCCAACGCAACGGCAGGGACGACTCCCGAAGAAATTCCGGTGCCGCCCCCTTGAGACGCGGCAAGGGCTGCGGTTTCCGTCGCTTCATCATTAATGTGTTCCGGCGCGCCGGGTTGGCTCTCGGGTGTGTTGGGATCTGCGCCGGGGGTGGCAGTGGAGCTTTCAGGCTGCTCTTCGCTGCTTGGAATCTCCGATGGTGCGCTTGCTTCGGCCGCGCCTCCGAGTTTTTCAGCGTCGGAAAGAAGAGCTGGATACTCAGCCGGATCGACTTTGCTCAGGCTGTTTGCACCGTGGGCTTTCAGTAGGGCCCTTACCTCGGCGCTTAGTCCGGCTAAGCTTTTCTCCTCCAATACACCGCGGGGTTTTTCCATCAGGAGGGCCTGTTCGCCGTCCTTATCCTCGGTTGGCGCCGGCTCTGCCGGCGCGTCCTGAGTGAGCTTGTCCTCTCCCGAGAGAGATAAATCCGGAAAGGGAAGCTCCGATTTTTCCGCCTGGGCAGCGGCGGTCATCCTCAAACGAATTTCCTCTTCGGCGTAGACGCCTTTTTCCAATGGTTGCATAGCTTTTCCTCCTTTTATTTTTAAAGAAAATAAGCGTATGCGAGTTATGATCTGTCCGGATAATTAGTTGTAAAGGCTGCAGCGCGAAATAGAAATCTCTATCGTAAAAGAAGCCGCGCATGGGAGGGACAACGGCGCGAGGAAATTGTCTCTCCTAAAGACATATCGTGGGGCAAATGATCGGGCGAATCAGGTCAAAACTTACGCTCGCAATTTATTATATGCAAAACTAAAAAAATGCATTGGCAAAATTAAGTTAAAACCGAAAAAACAAACTCCTGCTGGCTGAATAGGACACTCCTTTTTCCTTCAAGTTCTTATCCGCCAATGCTTTGCAGGAATTTAAAAAATTTTATAAAAAAGAGGAGAAACGCCGCCCGGCGATGACATAGAAGCTGCTTCTTGCCACGCGGCTTCGCAAAGGCCTGCCGAGGCGTCTGACCCGGTGGCTGTGGAGCGATTTTGTGAAAATGCATGAGAACGGCCCCCGGCATCTCGAAGATGCCGGGGGCCATTGCTTTTCTATATGATGTGCTCCGTCTCTCCCCGAGAAAATTCAGGAGGGCTGCTCGACGGCGGAGCGGAGGGCGATTTTTATGGTATCCTCACATGGAGGCCCGTCCTTCCTGAACTGCTTCGGAAAGCAGCGGAGAATGCTTCAGAGAACCTGAACCAATCAATGCGGCCAATGCGGCACTAAATTGTGCAATCAGAACCGCCGTTGCACAGTGCGGCAAAAGCAGGAACTTTTCTCGCAAGAGTTCTCTCACACGGGAATCAATCATACGTCTTTTAATTGGCGCGGAAGGCGGCTCTTTAGATAAGATTTTGCATGCTGCTGGTATTAAAGTCACTGCGTCCGCTGTCAGCCAGCGCCGCGCCCAGATTAACCCCGCTGTGTTTCGTGCTGTGTTTACCTACTTCAATGACCATTGTGCGGGCAGTGCATTCTTTCGCGATTACCGCATTTTAGCCGTGGATGGACTGCGGTCAATTTTCTCAGAAATCCAGCGTCCCCGTCATTCGTATGCAATGAGGGTATTCCCAAGGGAGTAAATCAGCTTCATGCAACGCCGCTGTACGACATCCTCAGCCGCACCTTTACCGATGTCGTCATACAGCCAGAACCGAAGAAAGACGAAATCGGGGCGTTGATTACAATGCTTCAGCGCAACGCCTTTGACCGAAAGACTCTTATTGTGGCTGACCGTAGCTTTGAGAGCTACAATCTCATCGCTCACCTTCTTAAAAAGCCCAACACAGACTTCCTTATTCGTGTAAAACAGAGCCGTTCGGCCATGCGCGAGGTGACGAAACTGCCCATGCTGGAACTGGATTGCGACATCTCATTTTCCATCTGCACCACACAAAAGAAAACCGACAAGGAAAATCAAAATTATGTGTTCCTGCAAGTTCCTCAAAAGTCGAAACCGGGTTCAACCACCAGACGCGGACGCTGGGATTTTGAAAATTATTACCCCATGCGCTTCCGAATCTGCCGTTTTCAGATTGACAGCGGCGAGTTGGAAACCGTTGCGACATCGTTACCAAAGTCATTTACGTTGGAGGACATTAAGAACCTTTACCGCCTACGTTGGGGGATAGAAACCAGTTTCCGCGACCTCAAGTACACGCTAGGGCTAATGAATCTACACGGCAAATCTAATTCGTTTGCGGAGCAGGAAATCTATTCAAGCTTGACCACTTTCAATTTTACAAGCAGGGTTTGCCGGGAAGTTGTTGTTCGACAACCGACAGAGGGCATTTACGCCTACAAGGTCAATTTCAAGATGGCGGTGATGCTTTGCAAAGAGTACATCCGAACTCCAAAGGCAGACGGTGACAAGCTAATGGAGGACATCGCTCGATACACTGTTCCAGTCAGACAGGAAAGGCAAGACCGACGCGACTTGCGCATAAAAGGGTTCCCCGGTTTTGTATATCGCGTAGCCGCATGAGAGAGGGGGGATAAAGTTGCGTAGCAAGTTTCTAAAAATCGTTGTGCTTAAAGTTTACCTGATGGGGAAAGTAGTCCGCAATGACACAGTACACAGTACACATTAAAATCCCACCCGTCGAAAAGGGCGTGGACAAAGCGGTTGCATTGTTGTCCGATGATATTTATGAGCGAATTGAAGATGTTGCTTTTCATACAGCCTCATCTGTTGAAGATTTACGTGTTGAAATTTCAATAGACGGGGAATTTTTCACCGACCGCTACGAGAAACAATTTGTCTATGAGAGAGAAGTGTACGCATCCTATTGGCCCAATCTTAGAGACCGTGTTAACTACTGCATGGTGAAGGTAGAGCGCGAATTGGCAAAGAAGCTGACCGCTATCTCACTCTACCTATATCAGTAAACTGATGGAGAACATCGATCGATATACCGTTCCCGTCAGACTGGGATGGAAAAACCCACTCGACTTGCGGGTAAAAGGATTCCCCGGTTTTGTATATCACGTAGCTGCACAAAAAATGAGGGGATGGGGGTATCAGCCGCCACCCTCTCAGCGCGTCTATTTTTTGAAGAACCGTTTTCAGCGGTCAAAATGGGCATTTCTAAAAAAATAGGTGTCTTATCTTAACAGATTATTAAAAGCGTCATGACAGAGAACGCTTACCATCAAATCTCAACAAGCCTTGAAAATCTATGCCAAACGCAAGAAGACCATAGCGCGGGTCTTTGCCGACGCCAAGGAAAAACACGCCATGCGTTATACGCAGTGCAGAGGCCTTACCCAGTTGACAAACTGGGTGAAGATTAAATTTGCTGCCATGAATCTGAAAAAGCTGGCCACTTGGAAGTGGAGGGAACCCCTTTCTTCCTTCTTACTTTACTGCCTCAACAGGAACTACGCAAGGAACCCGGTTTACGCCGCAGCGCAAACCGGGTTCTTCGGCAGGCTGAAGAGAACCTCGCGGCATAACCGCGAGGCTCTCTTCTTTTTCCGCTGCGGCGCGGATTTGAGGCGGGGGAGGATAGAGGGAGGGCGGTAGCTGGGCGCGCCTGTTCCCGGACGTTTGCTGTGCGGCCGCCTTTCTAAGAGCTCAATCCCGAGAAAACAGGTTCAGCAGCGTGCCGTCTGCGATCAGCTCGTGCGCCTTCTGGATCATTTCGGTGATATTGCGGTCCTTGTCGTAAAACGAGATGACTGACCGAACCTTTTCATAAACGGCCCCGGAATATTTGCCGAGATTGCGCCCCTTCCGGTAATCCACCGCCTGGGCGGCGTGGATCAATTCCAACGCAAAGATGTAACGGAGATTGTCGAGAATTTTGTCCAGCTTCTGCACCACGTAGGGCGCATTGGTGGACATATCCTCCATGCCTCCGGCCAGACTAAGCGTATCCATGGAGACAGGATTGCACAGATGCCGGATTTCTGCATCCAAGGAGGTGAAGGTTTTTTGGACGGTGCAGAAACACAGAACATCCGCAGCGGGACTGAGGAACCGGGGCAAATTGGTAAAGGACGGATCGGAGAGCTTGATCAGCCGCAGGCAGCTGGCCTTTGAGACGTGAGAGAGGGCAACGCCCAGACTCTCAAAGCCCAGCACCCAGTTGAGGGGTTCAAAGTTGGCGGAGGGCACAATCGTCTTATCCTCTAGCAGCACGCAGGGATTGTCGTCCGTCGTATTGAGCTGAATCTCCAGACGTTCCCGGGTGTACTGCAGCAGCTCAAGGACTGCTCCGTGGATCTGGGGGACATCCCGGTAGCATAGAGGATCGTGAACAGCCTTCTGTCGATCCGGCTCGTAGATAAAGCTGCCCTCCAGATCCTCTCGGATGCGCGCGGCGACCTTGCGCTGCCCCACGTAGCGGCGCTGCTTGTGGCTGCGGTCATCCAGCGGCGAAACATTGCCGTTGAAGCCCTCCAGGGAAAGAGCGTAGATAGCGTCCGCAACCGTGAAAAAATTCTCAATATCCTTGAGAAGCAACGCACCGTGTCCGGCGCTGACGGCATTGGAGCTGACAATGGCCAGTCCATCCTTCGGACCGAGGGAAAGCGGCTCGAGGCCGGCCAGAGAAAAGGCCTCCTTGGAGGGCATGATCTTTCCGCCGAATTCGACGTTGCCTTCTCCGATAATGGTCAGTCCAATGTGGGAGAGCAGGCCGATATCGGCTTCGCCCACCGATCCGCGCATGGGGATCAGGGGATGGATATGGCGGTTAAGCATCTTCGTGTACATCTCGGGAATTTCGGGGGCAACTCCGCAACAGCCGCTGAGCATCCCGTTGAGCCGGGCGAGCATAATGGCCCGAACCTGCTCCGCAGAGGCCCAGGGAGGTACTCCGATGCTGTGGGAACGAATCAGGTTGCAGTTGTATTGACTGAAAAATTCCTTAAAAACCTTTTTATCCTTGTTCCAGCCAACGCCCACATTGAACCCATAGATGGGAAAGTCCGCATCTACAAGATCAAAAACCAGCTGACGCGCGTCCCGGAGCCTCTTTTCAGCTCCTTCGGAAAGTTTGACCTGAGTGTAATCCTTAGCGACGGAGGCCACTTCCTCAATCGTAAGATTGTCGCCTGTTAAAGTAATTTTCTCCATGTCCTTCCTCCGTTTTTCTAAGCTAATTTAGCTAAATATATCACTGATACATAAAGTGATATACATTATAATTTTTATTAAAGACAGATGCAACTAAATTTAAAAGATTTTTAAAATTCAATTAATTTTTTCCATATCCTCTAAATTTTTACCCGTGAATTGTGCATAATATCAAATATGAGCTTACAATATCCTTCGTTTTGTAAATAGTGTACAAAGATGCGAAAAAATTCTGGTTAATTGTTTAGTTGAATTATTTCTTATTTAATGATAATTTTAAGTAAATATTTTTTAAAATTAAGCATTTTGATACGGCGGAGGGTTTGGCAGAGTTACAATAAGTAAGGGAGGGCTGCAACATGCCGGGAGCAAAGACGATCCGACAGGTGAAGCTGGGAGAGAAGATTGGGCTGCAGGATTTGGTGGCTGCGGCGAGATTCGGGGCAAAAGTTGAATTTTCCGAAAGCTACTGCGATCGGGTTAACCGATCCCGGTATCTGATTGAGCAGGCAATTTCACAAGAGCGGGTCATGTACGGCGTGACAACGGGATTTGGACTGCTCAGCACGAAAACAATTGACCGGGAGCAGGCCAAAACCCTTCAGAAGAACATTATACTGTCTCATTCAGTCTCTGTGGGAGAACCGTTTGATGAGGAACAGGCTCGGGCGACCATGCTGATGATTCTGCAGAACCTCGGGCAGGGATACAGCGGCGTACGTTTGGGGACTTTGGAGACGATCCGCAGCATGCTCAACGGCGGGGTGACGCCCTGGATGCCACGATGCCACGGGACGGCTCCGTGGGATATCTGGCGCCGGAGGCGCACCTGGCCCTGGCCCTGACCGGAGAGGGAACGGCCTGGTTCTCCGGAGAGCTTCTGCCCGGCGGCGAGGCGATGCGCCGCGCGGGGATTGAACCAATCGAGCTGGCGGAGAAGGAGGGACTGGCTCTCATTTCCGGAACCACTTCCGTCACGGCCCTTGCGGCGCTGGCTGCATATGATATGGTCAACGCCGTGAAATGTGCGGACGTGGTGGGAGCGGTTTCTCTGTAGGCGCTCAAGGGAGTTATGCAGGCCTTTGACGAACGGGTAATGTCCGTCAGGCCCCACCCGGAACAGGCTGTGTCCGCGGCCAACGTGAGAAGGCTGCTGGAAGATTCAGAGGTCATCCGCCATTACGCCGGCTTCCGCTTGCAGGATGCGGTGTATTCCACAATTGCACGGCGCGGCTAGAAAGACCATCGACATGGCAGTGGATACGCTGGAGACCGAGATCAACTCCTGCTGCGACAACCCCGTTATCTGGGATAACGGTGACGCGGCGGATGTACTCTCCGCCTGCAACTGTGACTCCGCTTACGCGGGGATTGTCATGGATAGTGCGGCGATCGCCTGCACGATAATCGCAAAGATGTCGGAGCGGCGGAACAATCGCCTGATTGACGAGACGATGTCGGGTTTCCCGTCCTTCCTTGTAAAAAATCCCGGGCTCAATTCCGGACTGATGATTCCGCAGTATACACAGGCCGGACTTCTGGGGGATATGCGGATTTTGTCCACCCCCTCCGTGATTGACAATACACCCACCTGCTGCGGGCAGGAGGATTATGTGGACATGGGCTACAATGCCTGCAAAAAGGCGGGATCGGTAATCAGGAACCTGGAGTACATTCTGGCGATCAAGCTGCTGTCGGGCTATCAGGCCCAGAAGTTTTTGGACCCCGGCCTGCGGCGCAGCCGTGCGACTGCCGGTATCTTTACCGAGATCGGAAAGGCGGTTCAGGATATGGAAAACGATATTCAGCTCTATCCCCATATTGAGTATTTGCGCGAGATGATTCACTCCGGAAAGCTTCTGGACTTGGCACAGCAGGCGGTCGGGAATCTGGGCTGACCGCTGTCACGGATATCCTTCGGGACGCTGATTTTGGCTGAGGGAGGTGCGACAAAGGCCGCTTGAGACTCACACGGTTATCTAGTAAAGAAAGGGAGAATGAGCAATTGAGTAAGGAAGTTAAAACACAAGAGGAAAAAAAGCAGGAATCGTTTCAGGAGACCAAGAAAAACATCCGCTGGGAAGTGTTTATTCCTGGCTTTGTGGTGTTTGCCATTGCGGCATTAGTGGGAATTTTCAACAATGAGGCGCTAACGAAATCTTCCATGGCGTTCTTCAACTGGTCACTGGACTCGTTTGGATGGCTCTATCAGTATGTTGTGATTGGGAGCACCATCCTAGTGGCAATTATCACATTTTCAAAACTGGGCAAGGTCCGTCTGGGCGGAAAGGACGCAAAGCCGAAAATACCGTTCATGACCTGGTTCGCCATGACATTGACCGGCGGTGTGGCCACAGGCATCGTGACCTGGGGCGTCAATGAACCGCTGATTTACTACGGCAATGTGTGGGGCGAGCTCGATCAGCTTGGCATTAAGGCGTTTACTCCGGAAGCCGCGCAATTCGCCATGGGCAGAAGCTTTATGAACTGGACCTTTCTGCCCTACGCGATCTATGCCCTGTGCGGTGTGTTGGTCGCCTATCTCTATTATAACAAAAAGCAAAAGCTCAATGTCACGGCCACTCTGCGGCCTCTGTTTGGCGAGCGGATCACCAAAGGCCCGCTGGCTGCCGTTATCGATACGCTGTCCATGCTGGCGCTGGGCATCGGCATTTGCGGCGGCCTGGCTATGTGCATCACGCTGGTGATGACAGGCTTACGCGGTTACGGTATCTCAGACTCGCTGCCGCTTTTCATCGGCATCGGCATCGTAATTGTATGTTGCTTTACGTTTTCGTCCTATATTGGAATGGACAGGGGGCTTAAGGTGCTGGGCAGTCTCAACGCGTGGTTTTATTATGGACTGCTGATTCTGCTGCTGGTCACGGGGCCGGTGCTGTTCATCATGAGAAACAGCACCGCTGGACTCGCAACTTGGCTTCAAAATTTCTGGATCTGGGGTCTGGATCCCATTGACATTGGTGGCGCGGCTCTGACACGGTCCTGGACGCTGTTTGACTGGGCGTGCTGGATCGCCTACGCCCCCGTCACCGGAATCTTCTTGGCCATGCTCTCCCGCGGACGCACCATCCGCGAATTCATGATTGTCAACTGGATTCTGCCCTCCGTATTTGGTTTTGTCTGGTTTTCAATCTGGGGCAACAGTGCTCTTTACATGCAGATGCAGGGCACCGCAGATCTGGTTGGCGCCTTAAATCAGGGCGGAGCCGTCATGGCCCTCTGGGTCTTTTTGCAGAATCTGCCGTTTGGAATCGGCAAGCTGATCGTACCGTTCAATTTGCTGATTGTTATTATCTCATTTGTCACCGCAGCAGATGCAACGCTGACCAACGTAGGTTCCATGTGCGTCAAAAATGTCCCCATCGGAACCGAGCCTCCCGCAAAGATCAAGATGCTCTGGGGCATCGTGATCGGCGCGGTGGCGATTGTCATGGCCGCGTTCGGAGGAGGGGCACAGGGCGTGGACGGTGTCAAGGCTCTGGCCACAGCGGGCGGCTTTGTGGTTTTGTTCATATTCCTACTGCAAATTTTATCTTCAGTCAAAGTGTTTTTCATGGAAAAGATAGAAGAGTAAGATGGCCTCGCGCAGAGGAGGCTGACAGGCACTGTCAGCCTCCTCCCGCCTCTATTTGATCCATGCCGCCAAGGGGAATTTTGGCTTGGCGGTATTGATCAGATAAAAGATAAGGGAGAAGCACTATGAAAATTATTGGGAACAGTCGGCCGATTCACGATGCAAAGGCAAAAGTGACCGGCTCTGTTCGATATGCGGGGGATTTTGAGCTTCCGGGCACGCTCTATGCGGCTGTTATGTTTAGTCGGATTCCCCATGGATATGTGACGAAAGTAAATGCTGACCGGGCAATGGAGATTGACGGAGTAGTGGATGTGCTGCACTGTTTTAACACCACAGACCGGCCATTTAACCGGTTCAGGACCATGAAGGGACAAAAGACGCTGGAACAGGACCGGATTTTTCAAAGGCATGTCCGGTATGTGGGGGACCGCGTGGGCTGCGTGCTCGCCGAAACGCCGCAGGCCGCAAGGCAAGCGGCCGCCTTGGTAGAGGTTACGTATGATCCGCTGCCTTTTGCAACCACGGTTTCCGAGGCACTGGAGGGGAAGATTGACTGCATTCATCCAGAGGGAGCGGTTTTCGGCGCGGTGGAGCTTGCCTTTGGCAAAGAGCCCGAAATGCGGCCGGACACCGTGGAGACTGTGACGGAAACCTTTCTGCCCCGCCTGACCCATATGACCATGGAGACGCATTGCTGTGTCGCCTCGTGGAACCGCGCTATGGAGCAGTTGACCGTATGGAGTCCCAATCAGTCGGTCTATGGAATCCGCACGGTTCTGGCGGAGCTGTTTGACCTGCCCTACGAAAAGGTGCGGGTAGTCAAGACCACCATGGGCGGCAGCTTTGGTGCAAAGCAGGAGTGGATTCTGGAGCCTGTCACGGCGGCGGCCGCGCTGAGAACGGGGCGGCCCGTAAAGCTGGTCTTTAACCGGGCGGAGTGCATGGTCTCCACGATCTCCCGCGGACCGATTCACGCAAAGTTTGTCACCAGAATCACGCCCCGGGGAAAAATCCAGAGCATGGGGGCGGACGTCATTCTGGACTCGGGCGCTTACGTGGGAAACGCCTGCGATTACATTCAGGCGCTGGCCAGCAAGTTTTTCAGATGCTACAGTTATCCTTACGCATATTATAAGGGAAAAGCGGTGTGCACCAATGCGCCGATGTCCGGCGCCTACAGGGGCTGGAGCGCCCCGGAAATGTACACCATGATGGAGCACAACCTGAACATGGCGGCTCGCCGACTGCGCATGGACCCGCTGGAGCTGCGGCTCCGGAATGTGGCGCTGCCCGGCGAGGTGGACCGGAAGACGGGACGTCCGCTGGGCGAGATCCGGATTCGGGAATGCCTTCTGCTGGGCAGGGAGAAGTCCTTCTGGGAGAAGCGAAAGGAAGAAAACCGCATATTCAACGCCGGTCACACGCGCTTCCGCCGGGGAATCGCGGTGGGCTGTGCCGGGCACGTGAACGGGTATTATCCTAGATTTCCCGACTATGCCGGGGTGTCCATGCGGGTCAGCGAATCCGGCGGCGTACAGGTGTTGGCGACGCTGCATGATCACGGCTGCGGAACAGTGACCGTCATGAAGATGATCGTGTCGGAAGTGCTGGATCTCCCGCTGGAGAAAATTCAAATTTCGGAGGGCGATACGGCGGTCACCCCTCACGATGTGGGATGCTTTGCCAGCCGCACCACCTATGTCATCGGACGCGCGCTCTTTGACTGCGCTGAAAAGCTCCGGAATGAACTTTTGGAAGCCTGCGGCCGCTGGCAGAATACGGACCCGTCGGAGCTGTGGGTGAAAGACGGAGAGATCAGATTCCCCGATGGAAGGGCCGTTTCCTTCGGGGATGTTGCGGTGTGGATGCTTTGGGAGGAGCAAAGAGAGCTTTGGGTAAGCCATCAGAGTCAGTCCCAGAGTAATCCCGGTGTCACGGGCGCCCATTTCGCATGGGTGGAGGTGGACACCTGCACCGGAATGGTAAAGCTGCTGGATTACCTGGCGATACACGACATTGGACAGGCAATTAACCGGGAAATGTGCGTGGCACAGATTCAGGGTGCGGTGGCCATGGGCTGCGGCGCGGCGCTGAGCGAGCATATGGATACCAGCCCCAAAAACGGAAAGGCCACCGCAAGTATGAAGGATTATCACGTCAGAAATACGCCCGATCTTTTAAATGTCCGGGTGGAACTGATCGAAGACGGCGGAACACAGGGACCCTACGGGGCAAAGTCCATCGGGGAGGCTTGCTATGTTCCGGTGGCGGCGGCGGTTGCAGGAGCCGTGAACGATGCGCTGGACAGCGAGCTGTCCAGCTTCCCACTGACGCCGGACGCGATTGTGGATCTGATGATTAAGAGGGAGCAACATGAAGCTTGAATTTACGGTAAATGGAAAAAACGCCAGCTTGGAAGTTCCGCCTGACCGCCGGCTTTTGGATATCCTGCGAGAAGATCTGGGGCTGACCGGAACGAAGGAAGGCTGCGGGGAAGGAGAGTGCGGCGCATGTACCGTGCTGCTGGACCGTCGGGCCGTCCATTCCTGCCTCACCGTTGCCACGCAGCTGTCCGGGAAAGAGGTCGTCACCATTGAGGGCCTGAGCGATTGCAGCGAGATGAGCGATCTGCAGCGCGCGTTTGTGGAGGAGACGGCGGTTCAGTGCGGTTATTGCACCACGGGAATGGTGATGTCGGCAAGGGCGCTGCTCTATGAAAATCCGAACCCCACGGAGGAGGAAATTCGCGTCGCGCTTGCCGGAAACATCTGCCGTTGCTCGGGGTATACGCAGATTATCCGGGCGGTGAAGCGGGCCGCTGCGGAGGAACGCGGGGAGGCAGAGCGTGGTTGAACAGTATTTTGCTCCCGAAACCAGAGAGGAACTCTTTGAGTATCTGGGAAGGATGACGCCGGACAGCAGGTTTATCAGCGGAGGGACGGATCTCATTTTGAAGCTGAACGCTGGAAAGACGTGCCCGGATACTCTGCTTTATCTGGGAGCTCTGCCGGAAGGGAGAGAGATTTCCGAGCAAGACGGAGAAATTCATATCGGCGCGATGGCGGATATGACTGCGATTGCCAGAAATCCCTTGGTGGCCAGGACTTGTACGGCGCTGGCGGACGCCGCAGGGCATGTGGGTTCGGTTCAAATCCGGAACAAGGCCACCGTCGGCGGAAACGTGGCGAATGCGTCTCCGGCAGGGGACCTGACTGTGCCGCTGTGGCTGATGGACGCCAGAGTCCACATTGCGGGCCCGCGGGGTATCCGGACTGCGACCATGGAAGAGACCGTCGTTGGGATTGAAAAAACGTCACTAAACTATGACGAAGCGATTTTATCGTTCTCTTACCCGGTCCCGTCGGCCTCTACCTATACCGCATATCGAAAGCTTGGCAGCAGAAGCGAGGTCACAATCTCCAGAGTCGGGCTGGCCGTTTTGGTCCGAATGCGGGAGGGAGTGGTAGCGAACACGAGAATCATACTGGGCGCCGTCGCTACTACACCCGTGCGGGCGTTTTCGGCGGAGCGCTGTCTGGAAGGGAGTAGGCTGGAACCCGAGGCGGTGGAAGAAGCGGCTTCGGCTCTGTCGGAGTATATTCTGGAGATCAATAAGAGACCCAACCGCTTTTACAAAGCCCACGCATCGAAAGGCGTGCTGCTGGATGTCCTGGATACCATCCGGCAGCGCAGCGGGATAACCCTGCCATAAAAAATATGAACGATGATTGATGTATCTGTAATTGCAGCGCGGCGGCCTCTAATTTGGCTTCCGCGCTGCTTGTTCATTGCTACCGGCACAATCCTCGGCGGTCGGTTTTTTTCGGGGGATAGCGGCATATACAAAGACTTCTCCGGCAATTACAGGATGGGGGCATTGATTTTTTAAATCGAATATAGTACAATAATCCAATATTCTTTTGAAAGGAGAACCGTCTTTGTCAAAAAATGCAGTACGCATGAGCGACATTGCCAAAGAGCTTGGCATCAGCGTTGTTACGGTTTCCAAGGCTCTGTCCAGCAAAGACGGAGTGAGCGAATCCCTCCGTCAGAAAATTGAACAGACTGCCGCTCAAATGGGCTACCGTCCCAAAAATATGGAAAGAGCCAACGAAAAACTCCGAACGGTCGGTATTCTGATCGCGCACTATCTAATCAAGCCGGAGCATTCTTTTTACTGGGCGCTTTATCTGAGCGTTGTGGAATGCCTTAAAGAACACAACTATAATTGTATGTTTGAGCCGGTAGCCACGGAGGAGCAGAAGCCGACGCTGCCTGCGTTTGTTTCCAATGGGACGGTGGAAGGGGTATTTGTGCTGGGAAACATGCCCCGGGACTATCTCCAGCTGCTTGAACAGACGGCGCTTCCGCTGGTGCAGGTTGACACAAATTGTGATGCAAAGGCAGTCTGCGTAATTCCCAATAGTTATTGGGGCATTTCGGAAATGACGGAATATTTGATTGGCAAGGGGCACAGAAAAATCGGCTTTGTGGGCAGTGTGGACGCTAATACCCATATTCAGGACTGCTATTACGGGTATCTGAAGGCACTGGCGTTTAATAAAATCGAGGTGAACAGGGAGTGGATTCTTCCGGACCGGAACGGGGTGGAATTCAAGCGGAACTTTGACCTGCCTGCCGTTATGCCCACTGCCTTTGTCTGCTGCAGCGATCAGGCGGCATACCATTTTGTGCGAGATCTTCAGCAAAAGGGTTATCGGATCCCGACGGATATCTCCGTTACCGGATTCTACGGGTATATTTTCTCGACACTGGTCTCACCTCCGCTGACGACGTATGGAATCGACTTGAAAAATATGGCGGAAAAGGCGGTGGATGCCCAGACTTCCATGATTGAAAACCGGTCGCAAAAACACGGGATGTATGTCGTATGCGGCGAAATCGTGGAGAGGGGTTCCGTAGTGGAGATTTAAGCTCTGGTACTATGACCCTTTCCCATGTCGAGCAATGGATAAGTGTTAAAACCATAAAAAAGCAAGCGGTACAGTATTGAGCTGTACCGCTTGCTTCAGTCTGTCGAAAAAGTTGGGTTTTTACTGGGCTTTTTTATTTGCATCTGGTAAACTGGAGATTGGGTGATGGGAAATGCTGCAACGGGGAAAACTGGACCGCGACGTGATGGAAATGGTGGATACGGAAAGCCTGGTGCCGCAGGATCATCTGCTGCGGAAGATAGTCGCGGGGGTGAACTGGGAGCCGCTGTACGGGATGGTGGAGTCGCTGTACAGCGAGGACAATGGACGCCCCAGTGAGGACCCTGTGATTCTGGTGAAGATGGTTCTGATCCAGCATCTTTACGGCCTGTCTTCGTTACGGCGGACGGCGGATGAAGTCTATTTGAACAATACCTATCGATGGTTTCTGGGGTATATGCTGCAAGAAGAAACGCCCCACTTCTCAACGGCCAGCTATAATTTCGGCATCGGTTCACAGTGGAAACGGTGGGCAGAATCTTCAGATGGATTCTGGATGAAGTAGCTGAAGCTGGGTATCACGTCGGCTGTTCGCGGCTCATCCATGAGCGCGCTGGCCGAGAGGCCCCATCAGCGTTATAACATAACTGTTTGGGGTAAAGCAAAAGGCCCCCCTTTCGGAGAGAACCCTTTACTTCAAACCAAGCTGCACTTTGAAAAAATCCAAAGCGCTTTAACTGATAATAGCTAGTAGCACAGCTATTGTCCACAATTATAAAAAAGTTTCTGTGCGAAAGCGCATTCTTTTTAATTGTGCCAAGAATGCTTTGGCCATAACAGCGAAGAATTTGAACAAGACAATCGACGGGCTGTACCGAGAGGACGGCCAGCACTCCTCACACTGCAAAATTTTCGACGTGCATTTGACAGAATCTTGAAGAACAGCGGGTTTCCTCCTGAATATTGGTATGGATTGCATGCCCTAAGCCCGGCATTGATGCTGAATTTCCTGTTATACAGCGGGATATACTCGCCATTGTCAGAGAATTGGATGAGAACAGCTATATCACAAACGACTTTAATCTTGACTTGTTTTTCAAGAGCGTTCGGCTTGGTATTCTCTATGGTGGCGGCAAGCCGTATGTAAGGGTCAAGCGCCGCACACTGATGATACGGTACGGCTACAAGAGAATATCTCCTTTGTTGTTAGAACATTTTAACCAGTGTGTCTATTTCTACCACTTGCAGCCTTATGTCCGTGACCATATAAAATGTTGCATCAAGGATGTCGGAATAGATGAAATGATTGTGCTTCCGGTGGTGTAGTGCCTTTGAATGTGAAATTTTGCGACAAACAGAATTACAACAAAATTTGGTTATCCATACATCTGAATATTGAAAGCAAAGGGGCTTGAAATACCCTGATTTTGAGAGTAAATTCGGGATTGGCGGCTGGAGTAGAAAAAGAGAATGTCTCTTGAGCTATTTTTGAACGCTTCAGAATGGAAAACTGTTCTTGCCATAAGTACCCTGGGAGTAGCCTTCGGGCAGCGATAAGGTGCCCTGGAGGGAACCTTGAGGAAGACCGATGCCGTGGGTGGATTCGAAGCGTGTAGCTGCAGAAAAAGGGGGTGTGACTGACCCTTGAAAATTCCGCATGGACGCTATAAAATGATTTTGAGCCGATGGGCCGCAGGAAAGGAGCCGCACAGAATGGAAACAATAGAGCTTGAAGTTAACACGGGATTGCTGGAGGAGGTCAGGGAAATTTTTAAGGCCCATAGCCTTACCGCGGAAGAGCTGGCCAAGCAGTTTTTGTGCTGGGTGGCTGCGAATCCGGAGGAAGCCGCAGCGTACTTGAAGGAAGCGATGGCGGAAGAGACCGGCAACGCGAACCTGTGAGTGTCATAGCGCAGACGGATTAACATAACAGCGGCGTCCTCTTCACTTCAAACGAAAGGTGAGAGGACGCCGCTATCTTTTCATTTATAAAGGCCAATGGGTAAGCTAGAAATTAATAAACGCTTGATGTGTCCGTTCAGGTAACCTTTGCAGAGCCGCCCTGTCTCCGAATGCGGCATTATCGCACACGCAAAGGTCGGAACATCCTCGCGGTTCTTAGCCGCCAGCTTGCAAAGCTCTGCGAATTCAGCAGAAGAGATCTCGTTCACCCTATGCTGTGCCTGCTGATCTTTACCCGCTTCCATTGCGTGTCTCTTTTCGGCTGCACCGCTCAGATTTCTCTTGGATATGTTCACGATGATACCACCATTGTGATATTATGTATATATTCAGGCGCTTGTAGATGAAGCGTGTTGCGGGGAAAACTGGTGCTTGAAAAAAGCAATGGATTCCGAAAACGGCAACACAAACCCGTGAGTGTCCCATAACATTATAAGGTCTCTCGCTCTTCCTGAATTCCTTGATTTCGGCCATCTTAAAAAATATCGTCAGAGAAACTCTCAAGCCCATCTATGAAGGGGTTACGCACAGACTCTTTGGAAACCAGAAGAACAGCATCCCCAAGCCACTGTACCGCGACCTCGTCCACATTGCGGCAAAACTTCTCCGGCAGACGCACGGCCTGACTTCCTTCGTTCTCAAAAATCCTTGCTGTTTCCATCGCCATCACTCCCCGATACAGTATACATCACGATGTGTATTTTTTAATGGCCGATTTTTATTATTAAATAAAATGAGATGTTCATTTGCGATTAAGATATTGCAGATGGTAACCTTGTGGACAATTTGTTGAAACTGCAACTAGCTGTTCCGAATTGAGTCGGTACAAAATATTAAAAGGAGCTTGAAAAAAGTGGTTCATGATCATCCTCTCCCGTGCGGTTCCGTTGATGATGAAAAAGCAAGAGGACCGGGCCTTCAGGCTGAACTGCACCCCAATTGTTATTCAGCATAGCATACTATCTAACTTTTGAGGTGTTGCTCATTTCCACGGCGCGGCTTATATGTTTCCTTTATATAGATACAGTTCATCGTGCTGTGAAATTTCTTTCAAATGACGCTTTTCTTTTTACCACAGTTGTATATAATAGAATTAGCTTCCTGAAAGCGAGGTGCAGCGAAATATGGTACGAAAATACAGGATTCAGCTTACCAACGAGCACGGCGAAGTGGAGCGGTACGCCACCGCGACCGCCTTTGCGAGCGCGCATCAGCTCTCCATTCCCAGCGTGACGCTCTGGCTCCGGCAGGGACTCACGGCGAAGGAAATCCTGCTGCGCACAAAAGGCAGGGCGCGCAAGCGCACGGCCCAGAGCGCCGTTTCGTACCAAGGTGTTTCCTACCCATCCCTTTCCGCCGCCGGAACCGCGCTGGGCGTCACGCCGACACAGCTCTACCAGACCCGCAAAAAGCTGAAAAAGAGCAACCCCGACTGCTCCGATTCGGAGGTGCTGGCCTATGTGTGCGCCCGCCGCCAGGGAAAGAAAGAACCGTTCGGCCAGGGGATGTCAAAGCCGTTTGCGTTCCTGGGCGTTCAATATGCCAGCAGGGCGGAGGCATTGAATGCCTATCAACTGCCCCGCGTCAGCGTGGATACCGTCCTGCGGAGAAATCCGGGGTTGACCGACGCGGAGGCTATGCTGCATTGCATCTCTAGCCGGCGGATGCGGGAGAAGCCGGCTTTATCTCTGCGATTGGACGGTTCCTTGCCCAGACCCGTTGACCAAGTTGAAATGCCGGACGCATCCCGCTTCTTTGCGAATCTGGATATCTTACTTGCGCAGCTGAGGAAAATGGGCATTTCTCCTGCCGCCGTTTCCGAAAGCGACGGGCAGACGATTTACCGATTTTACGTGCCGATTGGATTTCGCGGGGAGAGCACCGCTCTGGATATGCTGGTGGAGGAGCGTCAGCTGGAATTCCTGATCTCGAAGCTGTACACAGCGGAGAAACAGGATCTGAAGCAACTATTGGAAGCCGTGAACAAATACAATCAGATTTACTGTGGTGTCACGGTATGGGTAAATCCCGACACGAACACAGTGAGCGCAAAATGCGGCGGCGTCCATGCCAAAAAGCGGCTGGACGTTCCGAATATTTTAAGGCTGCTGCGGACGTTCCTCTCGGTCTGCGATCAGATTGCGGAGGGGACAGTGCCATGAATGCGAATCAAGCGGTTTTTCTGCAAGCGGGCGGAGGACTACCCAAGTTGTATATGGATTTGATTCTGTTTGAGGGCCGTTATCCGATGCTGTTTACCTGCACGGATGACGGCGGGAACCTGTATATTTGCTCTCAATATAACGTGGATGGGGAAAAGCACCAGTGGGTTGTTGAGAAAACAACTTCCGCCAAGGTCATTGCCATGCTCTCAGACAGGCTGACCATCCGGGAGGCTTTCGGGGAACGGGAAGAAAATGTGTTTCGCGTCATCCGATACTCCGGGAATCAAACGCCTTCCGTTCAGGAAATCACCTTTGAGGAAGCCTCCCGCGAAATCTTGCCAACCGCCGGAGCGTACATGGATTCGGATGAGGGGGAATTTGACGAGGAGATTTGGGAGCTGCGGAAGAGAGAGCATACGATCATTTTTTGAAAGAGATACAGGCTTTTTTATAAAATGGGATAAATTGAAACCCAGGCTGTTCAGCTTCCGGCTGACTGTACTCTCAAATATATGTAGCAGAGTATTTTGCAGATAGCTGTTTTTTGAAAGGCTCCTTGTGTTTTAAAGTCCGAGCTGCCTTGCGGCTTGTTATCTGGGAAAATATAAGTCCGGGTCGGTTCAACGGCCCGGAGCTTGATATTTTTCCTTTATTTCTTTTGCACACCCTTAGTTCTACCACGACCGCTTTGGCTTTTTCATGGGCGGCGTTCTTGCGCTCCTGAGTGAGGAGTGTTTTCTATATTCTTATTCCCTGTTTTTCTTCTCGCAGCAGCATTTTGAACAGCGTTGGATAGTTGCTTGCGACCTGTGCAATATGGTAAACAAACATCGTCTCGGCAATCAGCCGGTACACACAGAGATACTTGCCTGCATTCACAAATCGGTATCCGCTGCCGCGCAATTCCTTATCTCTTGGAATATGCCCGGATAAAGGGAACGGTTCCAACCGTGACAGGGTATCCCAAATCAGGTCGGTTATTTTTCGTGCGGAGTTGGGCCCGACAAGACGCAGATGCAGTTCGGCAATTTCCTCCAGTTATTTCTGCGCCGGTTCCAAAATCACAAGATTAGCCACGCTGATAGATCGCCTCCAGCCGCTTCTTGGATTCTTCCAGCGTATAGGTCTGAGTGCCGGATACCCTTGCCTGTTCCGCTGATTCAAGCTTTGCCCGAAGCTTCAGAGTTTCCTCCCTCTGTTCAAATGCTTCGATGCTCATAACAACCAAATCGCCCGCACCGTGCTTGGTGATATAAATGGGCTCCGCCTCTCTGTGTGCTATATCCGAAATTACGCCATAGTCATTTCTGAGCGCAGTAGATGATTTTATAATCATAGAGCACGCCTGCATAAATTATTCTAGCAAAATTATTCGCGGCTTGCAAGAGGTCAGCGAACCCCAAACAATGACTTTGCCAGACTACTCCAACTCGCTTCGATCAATGTGATTCTTCTTTTTTGCACATGGTCTGCTTCAGTTCCCAGACAATTTTTAAGATGGAATCCATCTGCGATGGAGTACAGTCATTGAGAATCTCTGAAAACTCGTTCTCATAAAGGCTTGTTGCCCCTGGCGTATTTGGCCGGAGTAATGAATCAGCGGACACCTGCAGGGCGTCGATCAGACAACGGCGAGTGGACAGAAGCGTCTTGCATTTTATAATTGGCCCCAGTTTTTCTTCGCCAGGGCTTTCCACCGCTGCAATTCGCTGCAATTGGTCTCATTTTTGACCGGAAAAGATCCCAAAAGACCGGTAAACCGGCCCCAAATACTCACTCCGAAAAGCAAATAAAAAAATCCCTTAAAGCCTTGCGGCTCTAAGGGATTCTGTGGTGGACGATACAGGACTCGAACCTGTGACCCCCTGCACGTCAAGCAGGTGCTCTAGCCAGCTGAGCTAATCGTCCGAAGTGAACGAATGAATAATACACGAAAACGACAAGTTTGTCAACAGCTTTTCAAAAATTCAAGCAGCAAAAATAAAAAATGCTGTCTGCGGCTCTAAAAGAACCTTCTCATCGTCCGTCAAAGCAAAGTCTCCCAAACGTAAAGAACTACCTACGGGGCGGCACTGTAACTATTTCGACGAAATTTGTCATTATTTTTAACCGGATTGTCTTCACTTCTTTCTTCTTTGGCGCGTCCTTTTTGTATACAATGGAATACATAAACGGGTTAAAGGAGCGAGCGGCGTGGCGGGAAGACGAAAAGAGCGAGAAAAGAAAAGAATACATAAGGGTGTTTTGCTGGTGTTGCTTTTAACGGTGGGCCTTACAGTGACCACACCGCTGACGCCTACGCTGGACGCCTCGTTGGCCTCCGTGGCGGCGGCGGCCACCCCGGCCGTTCCACAGACGGAGGCGCAAACGCAGCCCAAGGCTTGGGCGGATTTTTTGGACGGGCCCACCCACCCTGCCGCTCTCGGCGGAGAAGCACCCGCTGAAGGGGACGAAGAAACGGACGCTCTGTCGGAATCTGAAGCAGGTGGGGAAAGCATTCCTGTGGAAGAAAGCTATTTTGCAGACGCGGCCTTCGTTGGAGACTCCCGGACCGAGGGCTTTCAGCTATACAGCGGCCTGACGGAAGGTACATATTTTTGTGCGGTGGGCGCCACCGTCCAGACGGTCATGGATAAGGCGACGCAGGAGGCACCTTCGGGGGCCGAGACAATTTTAGACGCGCTCTCCCGAGGAAGCTACGGAAAAATCTATGTGATGCTGGGCATCAACGAGCTGGGCTGGTACCGCACGGAGGAGTTTACCGAACAGTACGCAAAGGTGATTGCCCGCATTCGGGAGGACCACCCCGGGACGACAATTGTAATTGAGTCCCTGCCGCCCGTCAGCGCAAAGCAGGACGCCAAGCGAAGCTATGTAAAGAACGAGCGCATCGTCCTGTTTAACGGGCTTCTTGATGAGCTGGCGGCGGAAGAGGGCTGCACATTTTTGGACGTGGCCTCGGCCGTGATGGATGAAAACGGAACCCTCCCCACGGAACTGACCACTGACGGGGTGCATCTCAACACCGCAGGGTGCAAGAAGTGGCTGGAATATCTGCGGGAACACCCCGTGTAATTCCGGAGGCAAGCGCGAAAACCGCCGCATTTTCGAGAAAAGTAGAAAATGCGGCGGTTTTTGTGTTATTTATTTTAAATTTAAGAAAAAAACGGGCTGAAAATAAGATGAAGCGTTGTAATTTCAATATTATAATTATATAATACAATAACCTATTATTATTTCATCCACCGTGCGCCAAAGCTTCGCCGCCTCTAGCGTCACTGTTTGCGGCGGACTCGGCAAGGGCGGACACGCACGCTGGGAAAGAACGGGGGAAAAAGCGGGATGAATACGCGGCGCAAGATTCTGGTGGTGGACGACAGTATTGCCAACCGCCTGACGCTCTGTAAAATTCTCTCTCGGGAATACGAAACGTTGGAGGCCTCCGACGGGCAGAAGGCGCTGGAGATTCTAAACCGGGAGTCGCTGAGAATTTCTCTGATCTTTCTGGATATCAGGATGCCTGTGATGGACGGCTACGCGTTTTTGAAAAGCGTGCAGACGGACAAGCTTCTATCTGCCATCCCCGTGATTGTTGTAACCCAAAGCGGCGGAGAGGAGGACGAGGTGGAGGCGCTGACCTGCGGTGCCATGGACTTTATTACAAAGCCGTACAAGCCCGGCGTGGTGCTGCACCGGGCCGCCAACATCATCTCCCTGCGAGAGACGGCGGCGCTGGTGAATCAAATGGAGCACGACCGGCTGACCGGACTGCACAGCCAGGCGTTTTTCTATCAGCAGGTGCGTCAAACGTTGCGCCGGAATCCGGACGAGCCCTATGACCTGCTGTGCTCCAACGTGAAGAATTTTAAGTTTATCAACGAGGTGTTCGGTCTTGCGGTGGGAGATCAGATTTTGCGCCTGATTGCCCGGGAACTGCGGGACGGGCTGCCGGGCGAGCACTTTTGCGGACGGTTGCAGGCGGACATTTTCGCGTGTATGATCCGGCGTGGCTCCATAGATTTGGAGGCCGCGCTAAACCGGGCCACGGAGCGCATCCGGGGAGAGTCCGGCGTGAAGAGCTTTTCTATGAAGTGGGGGGTCTATTCCATTACAGATCTGCACATTCCCGTGGAGCAGATGTGCGACCGGGCGCTTTTGGCCTGCAACTCCATTCGGGGGGAATACGGTCGGCTGGTGGCCTTTTACAACGACGAGCTGCGCCAGACGCGGCTGTGGGAAAAAACGCTGGAGGACGGAATGGAAGCCGCTCTGGCCGCCCGTCAGTTTGAGATTTTTTATCAGCCTAAATTCAGCCTGCGCAGTGGCCGCATCTGCGGCGCAGAGGCGCTTGTGCGCTGGAATCACCCCGCTTTGGGTTTTTTGCTGCCGGAAAGCTTTATGCCGCTATTTGAGCGCAACGGTTTTATTACCCGTCTGGATCAGTATATCTGGGAGGAGGTCGCCTCCGCCCTGCGGGAGTGGGAGCTGCGGGGAATGCCGCTGGTGCCCGTCTCCGTCAACGTCTCAAGGGCTGACATCTATAACGCCAATCTGGAGTCTGTGCTGCTGGGAATTCGACAGCGGTACGGCATCAAGCCGTCGCTCCTTCATCTGGAGATTACGGAGACGGCCTATACGGAGGATCGTCGTCAGCTTTGCGACGAGGTGACAAAGCTTCGTAACGCTGGGTTTACCATTGAAATGGACGACTTTGGCAGCGGCTATTCCTCGCTAAATATGCTCAATGAACTGCCGATTGATATTCTGAAGCTGGATATGAAGTTTTTGAAGGAAGATCAGGAGCGGAGCAAGCGCCGCGGAATTCTCAGCTTCGTGGTGAGCCTTGCCCGCTGGCTGGACCTTCAGGTCACTGCCGAGGGCGTGGAAACCGCCGAGCAGGTGGAAAAGCTGCGGAGCATGGGGTGCAACTATGCCCAGGGCTATTATTACGCGCCTCCGCTTCCCCGGAAGGAGTTTGAGCAGTTTCTCGAGGATGTGGATGATTCACAGGAGGAAAATTCCCTGAAAAACGCGGACATTTTGGAAAAGACGCATATTTTGGAGATGGCCGCCTATCAGGACTATCTGACCGGCCTTTTAAACCGGCGGGGGCTGGACGACGCCATGGCGCGGATGGACCAGTCACAGACCAGCGTGTCGGTCTTTGTGTTTGACATGGACAATCTGAAGGACTGCAACGACTCCAAGGGCCACGCGGGGGGCGATGAGATGCTCAGGCGGTTCAGCAGTGTGCTCCGCTCTCATACCCGGGGGGGGGACATTCTCTCCCGCATCGGCGGAGACGAGTTTGTGGCCGTGATGCCCCGGATGCGCTCGGCAGAGGCCGCCATGAAAAAAGGGCAGGAGATATGTCAGGCGTTTCGGGACAGCAGTCCCCATCTGCCGGACGGCTTTTGCCCCTCCTGCTCCGCGGGCATGGCCCTGATGGGGGAGGGAGAATCCTTTAATGCGGCCTTTGCCCGGGCAGATCAGGCGCTTTACCGCGCAAAGCGCAATCAAAAGGGTGTGTGCTTTGCCTGAGCCAGAGGCGGGGGCAGGAAGGCGAAAACCGTTGTTGGAAAAGGGGTGCTGCCAATGAAAGAGTGTGCCGGAGCCATGGGGCAGGTGCAGGAATTTTTGCGGGTTTGGTTTTGCCGCCGGGATGCAGAAACCGCGTCCCGGTATTTGTCCGACGAAATCGGCTTTGTAGGCCCCGGCGGCGGAGAAGACGTTTTGGGCGCCGCCGCCATGAATGGCTATCTCACACAGGACTGCCGGGAGGAGCCGGGCCAGTTTCACATCGTATTTCTCCACCCATGGGAGCAGCAGGTGGCACAGGGCTGCGCCTGTGTGAAGCTGGAGGTGCTCCTGCAAAATAAAGAATATAGCTGGCGACTGCGATTTTCCTTCCTGCTTCGTACGGAAAAAGGACTTTGGCGCGTTTGCCATATCCATATTTCCGAAGCTACGGGCAATCAGCGCGGTGCGGAGCACTATCCCCACACGCTGGTGATGGAAAGCTTGAACCGCCAGCGCAGCGACCTTTTAAACGAGGCCATTCCCGGCGGTATGATCGGCGGCTATCAGGAGCTGGGCTTCCCGTTCTACTTTGTGAACCAGCGGATGCTGGACTATCTGGGCTATGGCAGCGAGCAGGAATTTGTGACGGATATTGCGGGGCTGATATCAAACGGCATTCATCCGGAGGAGCGGGCCGAGGTGGCGCACCGGATCGCCGGGCAGATTGCCGAAAGCGGCGAATACACGGTGGAGTACCGGATGAGGAAGAAAACGGGCGAGTACATCTGGGTACACGATATTGGCCGCAGCGTCACGACGGAAAACGGGAAGCCCGCAATTATTTCCGTGTGCGTGGATATCACGGCTCTGCGCATCGCGCAAGAGGACCGTCGCCAACTGCTCAATACCATTCCCGGCGCGGTGCTGCGCTGCCGCTATGCCGAGGGTCTGGAGGTGATGGACACCAGCGACGTGCTGTACGACATCACCGGGTATGGACCGGAGGAGCTGGCGCTGGCAGGAGGCCGGCTGACAGCCCTGCTGGAGCCGGAGGACGCGGAAAAGATTCTCCCGGCCTTTCACGCGCAGCTTGCTGCGGGAGCCGGAAGCGTGTACACCGAGTGCCGCCTGAACCGGCGGGACGGTGAGACTATCTGGATCGCGCTGCGGGGACACATTACGGTTGCAACCGACGGCGGCGAGCCTGTGCTCTTCTGTATGCTTACCGACGTGACCGAGCAGGTGGAGGAACGGGCGCGGGTTCGCAGGCGGTTTCAGCGGGAATCGGACCATGCCACGGAGCTGGCGGCCCCGAATCTGGTTGCAAAGGCCCTTGCGAATTTAACGGAAGACGCATTCGAGTCCTATTCCGGATTGGGCGGCGCCGCCACGGCAGCGTATTTTACCGCTGCCACTGTGGACGAGGCCATGCGCTACATAGCCGACAGTGCCGCCTCCGGAGAGGATGCGGCTCGTTTTCTGGAGCGATTTTCCCGTGACCGCCTGATGGAGGCCTATGCCGCTGGAGAGACAGACCACAGTGTGGAGTACCGCCGCCGCCGCGCGGACGGAAAGATGATTTGGTGCCGGACGGTGGGCCGCACCTATCTCACCCCGGAAACTAGCCACCTGACGTTGTTTATTTACAGCTTTGATATTACCGAGGAGTGGCTTTCCCGCAGGCTTCTGGAGCAGGCGTCCATCATGGATTATGATTTTCTAATGGACGTGGACATTGAAAACAACCGCTATCACGTCGCGGCCCGGGGCGAGGCGGGCGTGATGAGCCTACCCGACACGGGGGAATTTCATGTGGAGTTCCGCAGGGCCTCCGCCGCCGCCATTCCGGAGGCGTCCCGGGCGGAATATTTCAAGCAGTTGGATTTTGACAACATCCGTGCCCGACTGGAGACGAGCCCCTCCTATTCTTTCACAGTGCCTAGCCAGACGAACAAGGGGCTGCGATATAAAAAATACAGCCTTTCCTATATTGACAAGATCACCGGCCATGTGTGTCTTAACAGAGTGGATATCACCGACATTATTGAAAGTGAACAGCGCCAGCAGGAGGCACTGCTTACTGCCCTTCAGGCGGCAAAGCAGGCCAATTTGGCTAAGAGTGACTTTCTCTCCCGCATGAGCCACGAAATCCGCACGCCGCTCAACGCCATCATCGGGATGGCGTCCATTGCTGCCTCCGCCGGGGATGACAGGCGGGAAATTTCAGACTGTCTTGCCAAAATCGGCGTTTCCTCGCGATTTTTGCTGTCCCTCATCAACGATATTTTGGACATGAGCCGTATTGAAAGCGGAAAGATGCTGCTCAAAAATCAGCCCTTTTCTCTCAAGGGCATGATCTGCAACACCGCCGATATCATTCGCGCGCAGGCGGGGCAGAAGGGCGTGGAGTTTGATTGCGTTCTGTATCCCGGGCTGGGCGAGGGCTACACCGGCGACGAGATGAAGCTCCAGCAGGTGCTGGTGAATATCCTGACCAACGCCGTGAAGTTTACTGCCGGTGGCGGAAAAGTTACCTTCTCAGCCGAGGAGGTGAACCGCGGGAAAAGCGACGCCACGCTTCGCTTTGTGATCCGGGACACCGGAATTGGCATTGATCCGGGCTTTTTGCCCCGGGTATTCGACGCGTTTGCTCAGGAGAGCGGCGGCTCCACCACTGCATACGGCGGTACGGGGCTGGGTCTGGCCATCTCGAAGAACATTGTGGACATGATGAACGGACATATTACCGTTCGCTCCATTCCAGAGGTGGGGTCTGAGTTCACGGTGGACGTGCGGCTGGGCGCAGGCCCGGAAGAGTGCCCTCGAAAGGAGGAGGCCCTTGCATACAAGGGGATGCGGTGTCTGGTGGTGGACGACGATGCCGCTGTGTGTCAAAGCACGGTGCAGATGCTTCGGGAGATGGGTGCTGCTGCCGAGGGCGTGGATAGTGGCCCGCAGGCCATCGCCCGGACAAAGGCGCTAATGGAGTGCCGCGAGTGCTTTACCGCTGTTTTTCTGGACTGGAAGATGCCGGAGATGGACGGAGTGGAGACGGCACGACGGCTGCGCGCCTTGGCGGGGCGGGAAACGATGATTTTCCTGATGACCGCCTATGACTGGGGCAGCATTGAGGAGCAGGCCCGCTCCGCCGGTGTGGACGTGCTGCTGGAAAAGCCGCTGTTCCGTTCCACGCTGGAGTCCGCCTTTGCGCGGGCTTCCTCGGGCAAGACACAGTCGAAGGCTCGGTCCGCCGCCAAGGCCCACAATTTTGAGGGCCGCCGTATTTTACTGGCGGAGGACCATCCCCTGAATGTTGAGATTGCCGTGAAGCTGCTGGAGCGGGTGGGCTTTGAGGTGGATACCGCCGTCAACGGCCTACGGGCGCTGGAGCTGTTTAAAAAATCTCCCGTGGGGTATTACGATGCGGTGCTGATGGATATTCGCATGCCGCTGATGGACGGGCTGACCGCCGCCGGTGCGATTCGCGGCATGAACCGGCCGGACGCCGCCCGAACGCCCATTTTGGCAATGACTGCCAACGCCTTTGAGGACGACGTGGAAAAAAGTCTGGCGGCGGGGATGAACGCCCATCTGGCCAAGCCGATTGAGCCCGAGGCGCTGTATCGTGCGCTGCATGGGTTTATCTGCGCGGAGGATGAGAATTTGTAAAGAAAGGTCCCGGCGTGCTGTAACACGCCGGGACCTTTTGCGTGGAGTACATCATAAAAACGAGACTCCGGCGCGGATGTATACACCTAAGAATGATCGGGAAAAAGGAGGGTCATCCCAAAATGCCGATGCTCAATGCGGGAACAAACGTCAGCAGCATGAGAACGCAGATCATTACTAAAATCATGGGCAAGATTTTGGCGGCAATTTTTGTAACCGGCACCCCGGAGATGGCCGAGGCAAAAAACAGATTGCAGCCGTATGGCGGAGTAATGAATCCAATGGCCAGGTTAACGGTCATCACAATACCGAACTGGATGGGACTCATCCCGATGCCGGTGACAATGGGAAGCAGAATGGGCGTCAAAATGACGCAGGAGGAAATATTGTCGATGAAGCAGCCCACAATCAGCAGGAATACGTTAATTACCAGCAGAATTAAAATGGGGTTGCTGATGTTTAAAATGCTGCTGGCGATGCTGGTGGGGACCTGCGACATGGTCAAAAACCGGGCGAAGGCCATGGAAATGCCCACGAGGAAGGTGGTTTGCCCGTTAATCAGAACGGTGTCCCGAAGGGCCTCATAAATGGCCTTTTTATCAAGCTCTTTGTACACAAACACGCCCACAAGAAGAGAATAGACAATGGCCACTACGGCGGATTCGGTGGGTGTAAAAATGCCGCCGTAGATTCCGCCCAGAATGATCACCGGCACCAGCAGTGCCCAGATGGAGGTGCGCAGGGAGGCAATCAGGGTTCCTATCTGAAACTTTTTCTTGGTGCCGTAATTGTACTTTTTTGAGGTAAAGTAATTAACACCCATCAGCACAATGCCAATCATAATGCCGGGAATAATGCCCGCCAAAAACAAATCGGAAATGGAGCACTGGGCGGCCACGCCGTAAATGACAAAGGGAATGCTGGGAGGAATAATTACGCCGATGGTTCCGGCGGCGGCGGCCAGAGCGGTGGCATAGGCCGGGTCATAGCCCTCTTTTTTCATCTCGGGAATCGTGATGCCGCCGATGGCGGTTACAGTGGCCGGAGAGGACCCGGACAGGGCCGCGAAGAACATGGACGCAACCACCGTGACCATGCCGGTGCTGCCCGTGATGGAGCCCACCAGCGCGTCCGCAAAATCCAGAATTCGTCGCGAAATACCCCCCGAGCGCATCAGGTTGCCCGCAAGAATGAAGAAGGGAATGGCCATCAGTGGGAAAGAGTCCAGTCCGCTGAAGCAGGCGGTGGCGATGGACGTCAGTCCGATATTGGTGGTGGTGACCATGGTGGTGATCGTTGCAATGCCCAGAGAAACGGCAATTGGAGCACCGATAATCATCAGGGCAAACATCACGCCGAATAGAATTAAAATCTTGAGAATCATGCGTTTTCACCGCCTTCCATGCTTGCCTGCGTCCCGGCTTTGAAGTCGTGAACGCAGTTTTGAAGCAGGCGGAACAGCATGAGGGTCATGCCCGTGGGGATGGAGGCATAGGGAATCCACATGGGGACCCCGCTGCCGATGGCAATCTGCCCTCCGCTTGCGACGCTGAGAGTCAGCTTGAGGGAAAGATAGGCCATAATGCAGACAAAGACAATCCAGATAAACGTGGAGAGGACTGTGCAGACTTTCTTTCCTGCCTGAGGAAGCAACTGATATACAACGTCAATATTGACATGCTTGCGCTCCTTTGTGGCAAAGGACGCGCCGACCCACGTCAGCCAGAGGAACATGTAGCGGGCGATTTCTTCACTCCAGGGCAGAGGAATTCTCAAAATATACCGGGTAAAAACCTGTGCAAAGACCAGAATGGTTGCCGCGGACATCAGGATTACCAGGAAAACTTCCTCCAGTTTTGTATTTAAGAATCTTAATACACTCATGAAAGATTGGCGCTCCTCTCTCTGGGGCCATACCGGGACCGAAGGCCCCGATATGGCTCCCTCGCTGTTTGCTGGGGCAGTTTTTATTTGTTGTGCGCTGTGGCCATCTCAATCAGGTCCTGACCAAAATCAGCGGCAGCGGTTTTGTAAACGGAGTCCTCCGCGACCTTCTTAAAGGCAGCTTTCTCATCATCAGTCAGGGTCGTGACCTGCACACCCGCTGCGGCGATTTCGGAGGCGAGGTCGGCATTTTCCTTTGTAATCATCTCCCGCTGATAGGAGATGGTGGCTGCTGAGGCTTCTTTAATCAGCGCCTGATAGTCGGCGGGCAGGCCGTTGAAGAAGTTGGCCGCGATGGTCAGCGGACAACTGGTCCAAACGTGCTCGGAAATGGTCATGTACTTCTGCACTTCATAGATAGCGTTGTTATAAACCAGAGCGGTGGGGTTTTCCTGCCCGTCCACGGTCTTCTGCTGCAAAGCTGTAAACAACTCGCTGAAGGACATGGGCGTGGGAATGGCACCAAGCGCCGTGAAATACTCCACATGCAGAGGATTGGTCATGGTGCGGATTTTCAGGCCCTTCAAATCGTCGGGAGTTTTGATCTCCTGCTTACTATTGGTAATGTTGCGGAATCCCACGTCCGCATAGCCCAGATTGATGATGCCAGTGCCGTCCAGCAGCTTCTGGTCCAGATACTGGCCGAAGTCGCCGTCCAGCGCCTCGTGGGCCGCGTCGATAGAGGTCCACAGGTACGGCAGGCCCACCACGCTAAACTCGGGCACGGAGGCGGAAATGGTGCCATCATTCAGATAAGCCATTTCCAAATCCCCGATGCGCATGGATTCCATGTTCTCGGACAGGGAGCCCAGTTGGGAGTTGGGATACAGCTCCACGGTGATGTTGCCGCCGGAGCCCTGCTCCACCATCGCCTTAAATTTTTCAACTGTGGCCGTATGAGAGGGGTGAGATTCGGCCACATCGTACGCGACACGGATGGTAACCTTGTCGGTGGAAGTCACCTGCGTGTTTACCTCCACGGGAACGACAGGGGAAGATGACGCACCGCTGCCCGCGCCCGAGCCGCCGGAGCTGTTGGTGCCGCCGCAGCCGGAAAGGACAGCGGCGGACATTGCCAGGGAAAGAAGCAAACTAAATGCCTTTTTCATCATAATTCTCCTCACAAATTCCATTACTCATAATGTTTGTCAAATATGCAAGCGTATCCGAGACACGGTTATTCACGGGAGTATACGAGCTTTCCGCCCAGATAGGTTTTCACAATGCCAATATCCTTGATTCTATCAGGGGCTGTCCGAAAGACATCTGTATCCAGCAGCACGAAGTCCGCCAGCTTACCGGATTCAATGGTTCCCTTGCGGTCTTCCTCATAGGAGACAAAGGCGGCGTTGCGGGTGTACATGGAGATGGCTTCGTAAACCGTGACCCGCTCCTCGGGAAACCAGCCGTCCGCCGGCCAGCCGTCCATTCCCTTGCGGGTGGTGATTGCGTAAATTCCGTCCATGGGAGCGAAGGACTCGCAGGGAGAGTCGGAACCGGCTGTCAGAATCACACCGCTGTCAAGCAGAGTTCTCCAGCAATAGTGGTATCTGGCCCGCTCTCGGCCCACCCGGGTTTCCGACCAACGGACATTGGTAGACACAAACATGGGCTGAATGTCCACTACCACCGGCAGCTTGGCAATGCGCTCCACCACGTCCTGATTCAAAAGGGACATATGTATCATTCGGAAGCACCGGGAATCATTGTTGGGGTGGTCTGCCACGGCGTGCTCGATGGCTGTAGTCAGCATTTCGGCGGCTTTGTCGCCGATGACGTGGGCTCCCACCTGAATGTTCTGGTCATAAGCCAGCTTTACCTGACGGTCCAGCTCCTCCTGCGTGTAATTAGGAACGCCGCAGGTGGAAGGGTCGTCTTCGTAGGGCTGGGTCAGCAGTGCAGTGCGTCCGCCCATGTTTCCGTCCACATAGAGCTTATAGAAGCCGAACTTCACCATGTTGTCCCCAAGCCCCGTGCGGATGGAGCAGCCGGGCAGCCGGTCAAAGCCCAGAAAGACCCGGGCGCTCAGGCGGCCCTCGTCCGCCAAATCCTGATAGACGCTGGTGAACTCCGGAAGGTTGCAGTGAAGCCCCTGAATGGCGTGAACGCCGGTCAGGCCGTGGCGGTTCAGCTCCCGGCAGGCGGCCTCCACCGCGTCTTTACGGCCCTCCTGCGTGGACAGAGCGTCGGAAATCAAGGCGGCGAGGTCCGCGCCCGCCGCATCCAGCAGCGTGCCGGTGGGCTGGCCGTCGGGTCGAAACTCCACAGTACCCTCTACCTTGGGGCGGAAGCCGGGACCGATTCCTCCGGCCTTCAGCGCAAGGGAGTTGGCCACGTTCACGTGGAGACAGTAGCGGGTGATCAGCAGGGGATGGTTGGGACAGACGCGATCCAATTCCTCCTTGGTGGGAAGCGCCTTGCGGTCTGTGAATTTCTCATGGTCGAAGCCCACGCCGAGAATCCACTGTCCCGCAGGCGTTTCCTGCGCCCGCTGATCAATCAGCTCCAAAAGCTGCTCAAAGGACTCCGCCTTTTTAAGATTTAGCTTCAGCCGGTCCCGGGCGTAAGCAAACAGATGCTGGTGGGTGTCGATCATGCCGGGCAGCACTGTGGCTCCTGCCAAGTCCACCACATTTCCGCCGGACAGACTCCGCGCCTCTGCCTCCGTGCCGCAGTATAAAAATTTGCCGTCTTCCACAACAAAGGCGTCACAGCGGTCGCCCTCTGTCAGCATGGTGTAAATCGTTCCGTTGATGTAGGCTGTGGCCATACTTCACCTCCCTTTTCATCTTGGCGGCGCAAAAGCGAGCCGCCCGCGCCTGCGCCGTTGAGCGTGGTTACTTGTCTAAGAAATTCTGAAAATCCACGGTTGTAATTTAGCTAATTACATTATTGCATTTTTTTATGGATTGTACCACAACCAAGCGGCAGGGTTTCACCCATCCAAATTTCTGTCAATCTTGACAAAGGAGCGAATGAAATCTGCCGTATCCGCACAGGACCTGATAATAACCCCGCAGTTCTCGGCAGATTTCAGGGTCGTCGCAGTCCACGTGCAGCCGGTGGCGGGGAAGGGAAAGCAGTTTGGCCTCTCCCGCCACGACCAGCAAATTCTCCTTTCCCACGGCGCGCAGGACCCGGGCGCTGAACTGATGATTTCCCCGCCCGAAAAGAAAACCCTGCCCGCCGATGGGGGAGACAATAATTTTCATCCTGCCCGTCTGAGCGTAAGACCAGAGGCGTTCCTCCGTCAAGTCTTTTTCCACCAGCGTTCCGCCATGAATCATATCCACGCCCAAAAGCTCATACTCCAGCCCCAGCAGGCGGGAAATGCACTTGGCGGTGGAGCCGGAACCCACGGCGTAAAAAGCATCCGGTTCCATGTGGTCCCTGAGGTAAAGGGCTGCGCCCCGAAGCTGGTCCTCTTCAGAGGAAAAGCCCCCCTGCTTCATGGATTGGAGTGCGTCCGGCTGGTTAGGCACCAGCATGGAGCCAAACAGTGCGGCTCGGACGCTACCTGTGCGGTAAGCGTCCTCGTCCAAATCTACCACCTCTCGGGAAAGCATGGATACAGGAAGGCTCTGTGCGATGTTAGCGGCGATGGCCCCGGCGGATTCCGGGTGCAGCGCAAACACGGCGGACTGGATTTTTACGCCTGCGGGAATGCCCAGCACGGGGAAGTCGCTTCCTACGGCTTCGCAGATGTTGCGGGCGGTTCCGTCGCCGCCTGCAAACAAAAGCAGGGCCGCGCCCCTTGCGCGAATTGCTGCCGCTGCGGCAATTGTGTCGGCCGGGGAGGTGGGCGCTCCCGCCCGGTAAACCACCTCGCAAGGAAGATCCAACTTTTGGCACAGGTCCTCGCCCATGGGGCCGGACGCGGTTCGAATTAACAGGTTTTCGCGGTACGGAACCAAAAGCCGCATGGCCCGCTCTGCCTTTTCTCCGGATTCCGGGATTGCCCCCTTCGCCCGGGCGGCGGCAAGAACGCGCTTGCCGTCGGTTCCCTTCAGGGCCACCTTGCCGCCCATGCCCGCGATGGGATTGACGATCAGCCCCAGCGCCTTAGTGTTATTCATGCTGCCTCTGGTATGCCCTCCACGTCACGGCCAGTTGATCCACCGATTCCACGGTGTCTTTTTCCAAGGGGGAAATAGGGCCGTTGTGTGGGGCCGTGAGAACGACCTCCGGCGTGGTGTACGCCTCGTCGCTGATCTTTTTCAGGGCGGAGACATATTCGTCAATGTCGTCCTTGGAATAGGATTCGGTGGGCTCCGGCGTGTAAGGCTCGGGCACCACAAGGGGATGGTGGCTGGGGAAGAAGCGCTGGAAGCCGAAATCCAGCATGTGACGGTTCACGTGCTCGGCGCCCACACCGGTTTCCTCCAAAAGCTTTTCAAAGCTGTACCGCACCTGCTCCAGACGGTTGGGGGCCTCCTCCGCCCAAGGCATGGTGATGCCCCGCACTTCGCCCAACAGGCGCTTCATCATGTAGTTGTTATTTAAAATGGCAGCCTCACCCACGGCCTTGAGTCCGTCGCAGCCAAGGCTCATCACCCAGGAATAGGCCCGCAGCACCGCCGCCAGAGAGCCTTGAAACTGGCGCACCTTTCCGATGGAGGCGGGGCCGTCATAATCGGTAGAATAGCGCTCTCCGTCAAAGTGGACGCGGGGGCGGGGCAGGTATTGTTCAAGCTCCGCGCTCACGCATTGGGCGGCACAGCCGGGGCCCATGCAGCCGTGGGGTGAGGAGAAGGCTTTGTGGAGGTTGAAGTGGCACATATCCGCCCCCAGCTCTTTAGCGCGGACCAGGCCGAACAGGCCGTTGTAATCCGCCATATCGCATACGCACAGTCCCCCGGCTTCGTGAACCACGTCCACAAACTGACGGACGATGGGGTTGAATACGCCGGTGTCCTCCGGGTTGGTGATAAAAATACCCGCCGTCTTTTCGGAAACCACCGCCTTTAGATTTTCAAGGCTGGGATAGCCGCTGTCGTCGGGATAGAGACTGATGACCTCAAAGCCCTTGGTGGCGGGTGCGGCGCCGTTCAGTGGGTGGGAGAGGATGGTGGTGATAATTTGGGTGCGCTGTGTCTCCTCGCCCCGGTCACGAAAATAATGCTTCAAAATCGCAGCATTGGCGAAAATGCCCTGCCCGCCGCCGCCTGCCTGAAAGGAGACGGCGTCCAGCCCCGAGATCTCTTTCATAATCTGCTCGAACTCATAGATGATTTTTAAAATGCCCTGAGCGGTGCTGTCATCCTGATAGGGATGAAGCTCTGCGAACTTGGAAGAGCGGACAAACTGCTCGTTGATTTTGGGGCTGTATTTCATGGTGCAGGTGCCAAGGCCGATATCAATATTGATATCCTGACCAATCGTCTCCTGCGAAAGGCGCAAGTAGTGGCGAAGCACTTGGGGCTGGGCCATTTCCGGCAGGGCGGGCTTTTGCGTCCGCCGCAGCCCGGCGGGCAGCAGCTCTTTTCCGGAGGAAACCCCGGCCTCTTTGGATACGTCCGGAAGCAGGATACCCCGGCTGCCGGGTACGCTCTGCTCGAAAATGATGGGCTCATCCCACTGTGCTTCGTGGAAATTCCGCAGTTTTGAATAAGACACGTCGGTTCCTCCTTACAGAATCTTTTTGAGTGCGTCTGCCAGCACGTCAATGTCGGAGAGCTCGGTTTTCTCCGTGACGCATACCAGCATGGACTGCCCCAGCTCCGGCAGCTCGCGGCTCAGGTCATAGCCGCCGAAAATTCCCGCGCCCAGCAGTGCCCGGTTGATTTCGGACACGGTTTTTCCGCAGCCGTCGAAATTCACCACCAGCTCCATAAAGCTGCGGCTTTCGGCATAGGGGAGCCGCACGCCCTTTAAACAGGAAAGGGTTCTCTGGGCGTAATCGCTTTTGCAGAGGATATTTTCCCCCAGTTCCCGCATACCCTCCGGGCCCATCACCGCCAGATATACCGCCGCGGTCACGGCCCACAGGCCCACGCACGTCCCAAGATATTCCACGGCTTTTTCCCGGACATAATAACTGGTGCGCTCCGGCAGGGCGCGGGCATAGCCAAACTGGCCCTTGGAGTTTTGGAAAATGCTGTACAGATGGTGGGGATAGTTCATGACGTATTTTTCTTCCTGCCGGGTGGCCAGATAGCCGCCCAAGCCCCCGCCATAGCTCATGTGGATACCAAGGGGCTGGATGTCTCCGCAGGCGATATCCGCGCCGTAATCTGCCGGGGGTGAAGCAATACCCAGCGCTGAAGGGTCGGCGTAGACAATGTACTCCGCGCCGACGGAGTGGGCAAGCTTCCCGATTTCCCCGCACTGCTCTTCAAAAAATCCCAAGAAGGCCGGGTTCTGAATGAAAACGCAGGCTACATCGTCATGCAGCTTGCTCTTGAGGTCCTCCAAATCCAGTTGACCGTCGGAGCGGGAAGCCACTTTCACCAGCTCCATCCCCTCGCAGTAGCACGAAAGCTGGGAATACAAACTGGGATTCATGGCCGCGGGAACCAGAGCGGTTCCCCGCCCATTGATGCGGCGAGACATCATCACGGCGGTGGAAGCCGCCTGCCCGCCGTCATAGGTGGGGAAGCCCACCACGTCCATGTCCAACAGCTCGCCCATCATGCTGGTGAACTCAAAAAAGGTCTGGAGCTTGCCGTGGTCGGCGTAGGTATCGCCGCTGTAAGCGGTGAGAAATTCCGACCGGCCGTTGATCTCGTCGCACACGGCGGGAACGTGGTGGTTATAGCAGCCCGCGCCCAAAAAGCTGATGCTTTCGTCGCAGGAGCTGTTTTTGTCAAGAATGCCGTTCACATGCTTTTTAAGGGCCATTTCGGAAAGAAACGGCTCCGGCAGGTCCAGGGCCTGCTTCATCCGAACCTCGTCCGGAATAAACGCATAAAGCGCTTCCACAGATTGTGCGCCGATGAAATCCAGCATCTCCCTGCGCACAGCGTTGTTGCTGTTAGGGATGTACGGATACTGCATCATAGTGTCTGCCTCCTAATCGGTCTGCGGCCAATCACCGCGTTTTAAAGGAATGGGATACCCGCTTTGTATCTGAACCTTGCGGCGAGGCTCAGGCGTGGAGAATGTCAAATGTTTCAGGCAGAGTGCTGCCGCCGTCGATGACCATTTCCGTGCCGGTAATGTATTTCGCCTCGTCGGACGCGAGGAAGGCCACCAAATCGCCGATTTCCTCAATGTCGCAAAGCCGCTTGAGGGGAATGAAGCCCGCCATGTCCCGCAGTGCGCCCTCGGGATCCTCCGGGCGGCTGTCGGCAGCCACCTGCTCCACCTTGGGCGTGCGTACCCAGCCGGGAAGCACGGCGTTGACGGTGATGCCATAGGGGCCGGCTTCGTAGGCCAGCGCCTTGGTAAAGGACAGCACAGCGCCCTTTGTCATGGAATAGGTGGTCTGTCCTTCGTCCACCACTTTCACGCCCGTGACGGAGGAGGTATTGATAATGCGGCCGTACTTTGTCTTCAGCATATAGGGATATACCGCGCGGGCCATGTTCCACACGCCGATGATGTTCACGCCAAAAATAAAGTCGCGGGTCTTCGTGTCCAGTTCCTCGAACCGGACGCGGCGGTTGACTCCGGCATTATTGAAAAGAATGTCAATTCTGCCATATTCGGCGGCAACCTCGTCCACCGCCCGCTGCACGTCTTCCAGATTGCTGACGTCCACGCGCTTTGCCGCGGCCTGATACCCCATGCTGCGAATTTCCTCTGCGGCTGCTTCCACCGATTCTGCAAAATCCATGAGAATTACGGTAGCGCCGTGCTTTGCAAGTACCTTGGCGCTTCCGTTGCCGATCCCCTGCGCGGCTCCCGTGACAATGGCAATTCTGTTGTCCAGCTTTCCCATAGTTAATCTCTCCTTAAAAAGTCTGCGTTCCAAGCGCAATGTAATATTACGGTTTCGGAATTGCTCCCATTATATCGGGGCTTTCCCTGCTTGTATCCGACCAAGCGGCACAAACTAAAGCAACCAAACTTTTGAAAGCACAAAATCTCCGGGCCATAAACACGGCCCGGAGATTTTTTCTTCAAAATATCCAAGAGTTTCTAAAAAATGTTACGGTCAGCCGTCCGCGGTCGGCGTTTACAGCAGGCCGCGCACAATCTGCGACAGGCAGCGTATGCCGCTTTCCATCTCGCTCATAGAGAGATATCCATAGGTCAGCCGCAGATGAGAGGTATAAAGCGGATCGTAAATACTGCCCGGAGGAACCAGAAGTTTTTCCTTCAGCGCAAGGTTAAAAATTCGCTCCGCAGAAAGCTGATGCTTCAGCTTCACCCAAACAAAAAACCCGCCGGTGGGCCGGTTCCACTCCGCCAGATCGCCGAAGAACTCTTCCAGCAGGCGCAGCATAAAGTCCCGCCGCTCCCGGAGCTGCGCTCTGGTGACGTTGATGCCCTCGTAATAAAGGCCGCTGTTCAAAAGCTCCTCCGTCACCTGCTGCGTAAGAACGCTGACGCCGTAGTCCATCTGCATTTTGATGTCCGCCAGCCGGTCCACCACCGGCTCCGGCCCCACCAGCCAGCCCAGCCGCAGCCCGGGGGAGAAGCATTTGGACAAACTTCCGATATACACCACGCCGCCGCTTTTATCCAGCGCCTTTAGGGGCGGCGGAGGCGGGGTGTCCAGCCACAAATCGCAGAATACGTCGTCTTCAATAATAGGCATATGTTGCTCCGCGCAGTATTTCAGCACCTCCAGCCGCCGTTCCTCGGGCATGACGATTCCCGTGGGATTTTGAAACGTGGGAATGGTATATAGAAGGGAGCACACTCCCTCCCGGGGCTGATTGTGTATCATCCACGGTAAAATCCCGTCTTTATCCATAGGCACGCCTGTCAGCGTGGCCCCGGCGGACTGAAGAATATTCAGGGACTTGAGATAGGAGGGCGACTCCATGTAAACCGTGGAGCGGGGCTGAACAATCCCGCTGGCAATCAACTGAAGCGCCTGAAGCGCACCGGAAACAATTAAAATGCAGGAGATGGGGACGTTGATGCCGCTGCGCTTCAAATGAGCCTGCACGGCCAGCCGCAGCCCCGGCATCCCCAAAGGGTCCGGGTAATTCATAAAGAGCTTGCGCTCCGACAGGCTGGCCAGCGCCTTTTTCGCCAAATCCATCTGCACCAGTTCCGGGGAAAGCTCTCCCGTGCTCAGGCGGACGATACCTTCCTCAAATTCCAAATGGTTAATGGTCTGGACAGTGGGAATGTTGGAGCGAAAGCTCCCCGCCGTAATATATCGTTTCCAGTTGGGGGACTTGGCGTGCATCAGCGCGGCCCAACTGTCGCTGGCAATCCGGGTGCCGCCGCCATAGTGCCGCTCGATCAGGCCCATGGCGGCCAGCTCGTCCATGGCCTCCACAATGGTGCTGCGGTTTACGCCGAAACGCTCGGAAAGTCGCCGCTGAGAGGGAATGCTCTGGCCGCTTACCCACTCTCCGCGCGAAATTTTCCCGCTGAAATAGCTGACAATCTGACTGTACAGAGGGACGCCGGAGGCGCGGTCCGGCGTCCAGTTAATCAAAATGGGCTTGTCCTGATTTTCGTGTATGTCAGACATATGGCACAGCTCCCTTTCTGCGAACGCGGTCCGGAACGCCCGGCGGCAGTTCTCGGGATCGGGGTTTTCCACTTCGATATGTTTTGCTCATCTTAGCAGAGGAGAGCGGGAAAAGCAAGGCGCGGTTTGCCAAAAACTCACCGCCATAGATGGCAGTGTATATGGATGTTTTCAAGAGGCGGGCATGATTTTTCATGATTGCTGTCTTCCCCTTTGACAAGAAGTGCCTTCCTCTTTTGAGGAAGGCACTTCTCGTCAATAATGACGTATTGTCGCACAGCCACGCTGTGACCGCGACAGTCATCTGCTGATTTCTCTCTGTATCTATGTCAACAGGATTGCGTCAAAATTCTTACTGCAAGAAGCTGTTTTATCTCTGGACGCGACCGGAAGCGTTGCCGCCCGCCAGATTTTCCACTTCGGAAATGGAAACGAGGTTGAAATCATGCTCAATGGTATGCTTCAGGCAGGAGGCTGCGATGGCAAAGTTGATGACCTTCTGGCTTTCGCAGCCGTTCATCAGAGCATAGATCAGGCCGCCGCCGAAACTGTCGCCGCCGCCCACGCGATCCACGATATCAATGCGATAGGTGGGGGAAAAGACGGCCTTGCCGTCGCTGTACAGCATGCCGGCCCAGTCGTTTACAGAAGCGGAGAGACTTCCCCGCAAAGTGATGGCGACCTTCTTGAAGCCAAAACGTTCGCTTAGCTGCTTAGCCACGCTGATGTAGCCCTCGTGGCTGATCTTGCCGGTATTCAAATCGGTATCAGCCGCGGCGATGCCGAATACATCCTTGGCATCCTCTTCGTTGGCAATGCAGACGTCCACGTAGGGCATCAGCTTGCTCATGGTTTCGCCGGCCCGCTCACGGCTCCACAGCTTTTTGCGGAAGTTCAGATCGCAGCTGACGGTGACGCCCATCTCTTTAGCGGCCTTGCATGCTTCCATGCAGATTTCAGGAAGTTTGCCGCCCAGTGCGGGGGTGATACCGGTAAAGTGGAACCAATCAACGCCCCGGAAAATGCTATTCCAATCAAAATCAGAGGGCTGAGCCTGAGAAATAGCGGAGTTGGCGCGGTCATAGATGACCTTGGAGGGACGCTGAGAAGCACCCTTCTCCACGAAATAAATGCCCAGACGGTCGCCGCCGCGCGCGATCATGCCGGTATCAACACCATAGCGGCGCAGCTCATTGATGGCGCACTGACCGATCTCATGAGCAGGGACCTTGGTTACGAATGCGGCATCAACGCCATAGTTGGCCAGAGACACAGCGACATTGGCTTCGCCCCCGGCATAGGTGGCCTCAAATTTTTCGGACTGGACAAAGCGCTGGTACCCTTCCGGATTCAGGCGCATCATAATCTCGCCAAAGGTAACGATTTTCATAGCGATGTACTCCTTTTTCAGATAAGTAATTGGTGCCCTTAAGCGTTGTGTGCAATTTCCACCAGTTGCCGTGCCACCTCGGTGATCTTCTGGTACTCTCCGGCTTCAATCCAGGCCTTGTTGGCCAGATTCCCGCCGACACCGGCGCCGGACATTCCGACCTTCAGGAAATCAGCAAAGTTCTTTTCACTGATGCCGCCCACAGCAAGAAGCTTGATATGGCTCAAGGGGGCACGGATGGCCTTGATGTAATCCACGCCCAAATTTGAGGCAGGGAACAGCTTTACATACGCTGCGCCGCACGCGTGTGCGTACTCGATCTCGGTGGGGGTCATGGCGCCGGGCATTGCCACCATGCCCAGTTCCACCGTGCGGCGGATGACGGCGGCGTTGGTGTTGGGGGCGATGGTATAGCTACCGCCTGCCTGCGCGGTCAGCTCGACCTGCTTTACGGTTAAAACAGTGCCGGAGCCAACCAACATTTTGCCTGCGTACTTTTTGGCGATGGCAGCAATGCAATTGGCGGTTTCCTCATCGGAAGAGGGGGCCTTCGGATTGAAGGGGACTTCCATCAGACGGATGCCGCCCTCGTACAGCGCATCTGCCACCTTCATGCACTGCTCTGTTTTGATGCCGCGGACAATGGCAATGACTTTTTCCTGATCGACCTGTTCTTTGATTTCTGCAATCGTCATAATAATCCTCCTGTATTGTTCGTCATAAAATATCGGTTGTAATTGAAAAACGGAAGTAATATCCGTATGAGCATTCTGCCGAAGAAAACAGAGATTTAAGGCAAAAGGATGCGTGGAAGCGTTGCGGGAGCAGAGATTTCCGGCAAGAGAAAAGGCCGCTGTAAAGCGGCCTTTTCCTCTGCAGAGGACTTAATGAGACACAGGAAGTGCCTCCGCCCCGGCGCTTCTTGATGTATATGATTTAAAAAGAGATTACAGGTTCTCCAGCTTCTTCATATCCATGACAGCGCCCTCAGCACCGGAGCCTGCCAGCTTGCAGTACAGGCTCAGCCAGCCACGGGTAAACTTGGGCGCGGGGGCTTTCCATGCAGCCTTGCGGACGGCCAACTCTTCGTCGCTGACCAGAACGTTCAGAGAACGCTCCTCGACGTCAATGGCAATGCGATCGCCGTCACGGACCAGAGCAATGGTGCCGCCCTCAGAAGCCTCGGGAGAGATATGACCGACAAAGCAGCCGTTGTTGGTGCCGGAGAATCGACCGTCGGTGATCAGAGCGGTGGTTTTTGAAAGCCCGCGGCCATAGAGATACTTCATAGCCTTGTACATCTCCCGCATGCCGGGGCCGCCCTTGGGACCCTCATAACGAATGACCACGACATGGCCGTCGTGGACCTTGCCCGCCAAAATCGCCTCCTCGGCGGCTTCCTCAGAATCGAAGCAAATAGCCTCGCCCTGAAAGTGATGAAGGCTCTTGTCAAAGGCACCGGGCTTGGTAATGCCGGTGTTGGAGGCCAGGTTGCCCCGCAAAACTGCGACGCCGCCGGTGAAACCGAAGGGGTCGTCAAGGGTACGGATGGTGTGGCCGGTGTCGGGATAGAGATACTTGTGGGAAGCAATGTTCTCGCCAATGGTATGTGCGGTAACGGTCATCTGCTCGTAATCCAGATGCTCGCGGGTCAGGTTCTGCATCATACGCATCACGCCGCCGTCCTTGAAGAAATCAATGACATTGTAGTTGCAGGCGGGATTCATTTTGGCGATCTGCGGCGTGGTGCGGGAGAGGGCGTCGAACTCGGCCAGAACGTCGATATCCAGCTCAGCCTCGTGAGCAATGGCGATCAGGTGCATAACGGCATTGGTAGAGCCGCTCATGGCCATGCAGGCCTTGATGGCGTTGCGGATGCTGCCGTTGGTAATAATCTTGCGGGAGGTAAGCTCTTTTTCAACCAGCTCCATGATCTTGATGCCGGTTTCCTCGGCCAGAGCAAGGCGGCGGGCAGAGGTGGCGGGCGCTAAGCTGGCGTCCGGAAGCGTCATACCCAAAGCCTCAGACAGAGAGCACATGGTGTTGGCAGTGCCCAGATAAGAGCAGGAACCGCATCCGGGGCAGGCGGTATCTTCAAGAGACACGTATTCTTCCTCGGTAATCTTACCCGCAGAAAGCATTCCGTAGGCCTCGGTGCTGGAGGTCTGATCGGATTCGCGGCCGTCAAACACCTTGCCGCCCTCCATGGGACCGCCGGGAAGCACGATGCAGGGGATATCCAGACGGGCGGCTGCCATCAGCATTCCCGGGACAATTTTATCGCAGGAGCCCAGCAGGACCAGTGCATCAAACTGATTGATCTGCGCCATGGTCTCAATAGAGTTGGCGATAAGTTCGCGATGGGGAAGAATGTAGTGCATACCGGTATGGCCGTTTGCCATGCCGTCGCAGCCGCCAATCACGCCAAATTCCACGGGGGTGCCGCCGGCACGGTAAACGCCGTCGCGGACGCGCTGTGAAACCTGACGCAGGTTGAA
>NZ_DALZCH010000012.1:0-49492 GCF_031978065.1 Oscillibacter sp. | reverse complement strand
CGTAGGGCGAAGCTGGGATCTTTTTATCTCTTTTTGGATGAATCCGCTTCCGATCAGGAAGCGGATTCATTTTGTGTCGGGTCAGGCTGTTTCCGCATAATCTGTGGATGAGAACAGATTTGGAGGAGACAATATGGCTACTGTTACCAATTTTTTTCTCGGCGCCAATGGAGGAGCCGGATTTCAAAGCCTGTTTGACCGCTTGGTCGGAGAAGATACATATGACCTGATGATATTAAAAGGGGGACCCGGCGTTGGAAAATCAACGTTTTTAAGAATTTTGGGAGAGGCAATGGAGGGGGCCGGAGAGCGGGTGGAGTATCTGCTGTGCAGCGGCGACCCGGATTCGCTGGACGGAATTTACCTGCCTGACATGGGCTGCGCGGCGGTGGACGGCACGCCGCCCCACACCATGGAGCCCCGCTATGCGGCGGCGGTGGAGCGAATTGTGGATTTGGGCCGGTTCTACGACCTGACGGCGGCAAAGGCCGCTCGGGAAGAAATCGTGACCCTGATTCGGAAAAACAAGGAAGCTGTGGCCGGGGCTTACCGCTGCCTGAAGGCGGCAAGGGAAGTGGAGCTGGAGACGGTAACAGATGCGGGGCGATGTTTTGACCTCCAGCGGGCAAACCGGCGGCTGGACGGGATTATTGCCCGGGAGCTGCGCAAAAAGGGAAATCAGTCCGGCAAGACGGATTGGCGCTTTTTGGGTGGAGTTACCTTCCGGGGGACCGTATGGCGGTTTGACAGCGTAGAGGCTCTTTGTCCCAAGGTCTATGAACTGGCAGACCGATGGGAGTTGGCGGGCCCGCTTTTGGGGCGGCTGCACAAGACCGCGTCGGACCAAGGCTGGGACACGATTGCCTGTCCGTCTCCCGAAGAGCCGGGACGGCTGGAGCATTTGTTGATTCCCGGTCTGGGACTTGGCTTTGTCACCTCCCGGCCCGGAATGGAGTACGAGGGAAACCCCTTCCGACGCATTCGTCTGGACGCGTTGACCCGGACGGAGGAGCGGGGGAGGGAGCGGCTACTGCGGAGAATGTCCGCTTCCCTGCGGGAAGAAGCCGTCTCCGCCCTGCGGGACGCCAAGGACACTCATGATGTGTTGGAGGCGATTTACAACCCCTATGTGGACTTCGACGGTGTCCGGGCGCTGGCAGCTATTGAAACGGGACGGCTTTTAAGCTGGCAGAGCCGCCGGTAGGTGTTGCAAAAGCGGCGTATGTCCGCTATACTTAATACGACAAGAGATTTACGAAGGAAAGGGAAGTGGTTTTGTGGAAGAAGGCTTCTCTGTAAAATTTATCGCCCGTATCCGCAGCGATTTTCAGACAAAGTTTGGCGTTCCCCGCCAGAGCGGATTGGTGGAAGAGCTGGAGAGCCGCGTGGTATTTCTCCCGGAGTACCGCAACCCCGACGCGCTGCGGGGGCTGGAGGGCTTTTCCCACCTGTGGCTGATCTGGCAGTTTTCCGAATCTGTGCGGGAGGGCTGGTCGCCCACGGTGCGTCCGCCCCGGCTGGGGGGAAACGCCCGCATGGGCGTGTTTGCCACACGGTCGCCCTTTCGCCCCAATCCGATTGGCCTTTCTTGCGTAAAGCTGCTGGGCATTGAGGAGAGCGGGGCTGACGGCTGTGTTCTCCGGGTGGCGGGAGCCGATTTAATGGACGGCACGCCGATTTTGGACATCAAGCCCTATGTTCCCTATGTGGACGCCCACCCGGAGGCCACGGGTGGCTTTGCACCCTCTGCCCCGGAGAGGAAGCTGACGGTGGAGTGCCCGCCGGAGGCGCTGGAACTTCTCCCGGAAGGGAGCAGGGCGGCCTTGATGGGCATTTTGGCGGAGGATCCCCGGCCCGCCTATCAGGACGATCCGGGACGGGTGTACGGCTTCGGCTTTGCCGGGGCCGAGGTGAAATTCACCGTGGAAGGGAATCGGCTGAGGGTGCTGTCTGTCATAAAAAATTAACACACGGCGGCTTGACAGACGCAATTTCAGGTGCTATATTAGCAATAATCATACCAAAAGGCTTGGAAAAGGACATCGTTCGGGAAAGACACCAGAGAGGGGCCGCGCTTGCTGTAAGCGGCCCTTGCCGGAACCGAAGCGACACCGCCTTGGAGCCGCCCGCCGAAAGGGGAAACCCAAGTAGAACGGGACGGGACCTCCCGTTACAGAGGACACGAGCGGCGTCTATTTGGGCGCAAGCAGGGTGGAACCGTGGAATACGAATTCGTATCTCACCCCTGATTTTTCAGGGGTGAGATTTTTTGTCGTCAAAAATCTCCGGCGGCGCGTCCGCGTGCCGTCCCGGCCCCAATTTGAGGAGGAATTGAAATGTCTGAAGCAAACGAGAAGCAGTTTACCTTTGAAGACCCGGCCTATCGCAAAACCTATTGGCACACCTGCTCCCACGTGATGGCGCAGGCGGTGAAGCGCCTGTATCCCGAGGTGAAGCTGGCCATCGGCCCCTCCATCGACGAGGGCTTTTATTACGATCTGGATTCTCCCGTTCCTTTCACTCCTGAGATGATGGAGCAGATTGAGGCCGAGATGCGGAAAATCTGCAAGGAAAAGCTGAAGCTGGAGCGCTCTGAGATGTCCCGGCTTGATGCGATCAAGTTCATGGAGGAAAAGGGCGAGCCTTATAAGGTGGAGCTGATCAACGACCTGCCGGAGGACGCGGTGATTTCCTTTTACAGGCAGGGCGAGTTCATCGACCTGTGCGCCGGCCCCCATCTGGACTCCACCGGCCGCATCAAGGGCAACGCCATCAAGCTCACCGCCTGCAACGCCGCCTATTGGCGGGGCGATTCCAACCGCCAGACTCTCCAGCGGATTTACGGCATCGCCTTCCCCAAAAAGGAAGAGCTGGACACATATCTGGAGCGCATTGAAGAGGCCAAGCGCCGGGATCACCGCAAGCTTGGCAAGGAATTGGGCCTGTTTGCCTTCCGGGACGAGGCTCCCGGCTTCCCCTTCTACCTGCCCAAGGGCATGGTGCTGAAGAATACCCTCACCAGCTACTGGCGCGAGGTGCATAAGAAGTGGGACTATGTGGAGATTTCCACGCCCCAAATTATGAAGCGCTCCCTGTGGGAGACCTCCGGCCACTGGGATCACTATAAAGACAATATGTACACCACCGTCATCGACGAAGAGGACTTTGCCATCAAGCCCATGAACTGCCCCGGAAGCATTCTGGTGTACGACATGGAGCCCCACTCCTATAAGGAGCTACCCCTGCGGTTCGCGGAGAGGGGCGTGGTCCATCGCCACGAGCTGTCCGGTGCGCTCCACGGTATGTTCCGCGTCCGCTGCTTCACGCAGGACGACGCGCACATCATGCTGGCGAAGAACCAGATCAAGGACGAAGTGGTGCGGATTGCGCAGCTGTTCGACGAGGTGTACAGCCTGTTCCAGTTGCCTTATAAAATCGAACTGAGCACCATGCCCGAGGACCACATCGGAACCAATGAGGATTGGGACGTGGCGACGGCGGCTTTGGCGGACGCCATTACCAGCATCGGCAAGACCTATGTTGTGAACGAGGGCGACGGCGCATTCTACGGACCGAAGCTGGACTTCCACATTCAGGACTCTCTGGGCCGGACCTGGCAGTGCGGCACCATTCAATTGGACTATCAGCTCCCGGGCCGGTTCAACCTGGAATACGTGGGCGAGGATGGGCAGAAGCACTGCCCCGTTATGATTCACCGGGTGGTGCTGGGTTCTGTGGAGAGATTCATTGGCATCATCACCGAGCACTTTGCCGGTGCGTTCCCCACTTGGCTCAGCCCCGTGCAGGTGAAGATTCTCACCATCACCCAGCGGGCGGACGAATATGCCAAGCAGGTGGCCGACGCGCTGGAGGCGCAGGGCTTCCGGGTGGAGATGGACCTGCGGAACGAAAAAATCGGCAAAAAAATTCGCGAGGCCCAACTGGAGAAGGACCCCTTTATGCTGGTGGTGGGCGACAAGGAGGCCGAAAGCGGTCAGGTGGCGGTTCGTCACCGGGCCGACGGCGACCTTGGCGTGATGTCGTTGGAGGCGTTTACCGCGCAGCTAAAGGAATTGGTGGACAGCAGAGCCGCCAAGTAAGGAATTTGAGAAGAACGCCGCGTCCGCAAACCGGACGCGGCGTTCTGGAAAATCAGGGAGATGTAGAGGGCTTTGTAGAAACTGCCGGAAACGGAAGAAAAATTTACGTAAAAGCTGTGGCGTTTTCCGAAATGAAAGAAACCGCCGGATTTTCGTTGCGGCGGAGCTTCGCGGGGTAGTATACTGAGTCAAATAAAAATTTGCGGACGCGCAGCGGCTCGCGGCGTTTTCAGAATGGAAAAAGCCGTCCCGCGCCTGAGGTGCGCGGAGGGAAGGAAGGAAAACCATGGGAAGAGAATTTAAAAAGGTGCTGGTGGCCAACCGCGGTGAAATTGCCATGCGCGTGTTCCGCGCGTGTCACGATCTGGGCTTGCAGACCATTGCCATTTATTCCAACGAGGATATGTACGGCCTGTTCCGCACGGCGGCGGACGAGTCCTATCTCATCGGGGAGAACGAAAGCCCCTTGGGGGCGTATCTGGACATTCCCCGCATCATCGAACTGGCCAAAAAGCACGGGGCGGACGCGATTCATCCCGGTTATGGCTTTTTGAGTGAGAACGGCGATTTTGCCCGAGCCTGTGAGGAAGCGGGCATCAAGTTTATCGGGCCTAATTCCAAGGTGCTGGACATGATGGGCGACAAGCTGTCCGCCAAGGCGCTGGCCATTGAGTGCGGCGTGTCGACCACCCCCGGGACCAAGGAACCGATTCCTGACCGGCAGGCAGCACAGAAGCTTGCCATGGAGTTTGGCTTCCCAGTGATTCTCAAGGCCGCTGCCGGCGGCGGCGGGCGCGGTATGCGCCGGTGCGACACCGTGGAGGAAGTGGGCGTTAACTACGACCTTGTGAAGTCCGAGGCAAAAAAGGCTTTTGGCAACGACGACATCTTCATGGAAAAGTTTCTGGTTCAGCCCAAGCACATTGAGATTCAGGTGCTGGGCGACGAGCATGGAAGTGTGGTCCATCTCTACGAGCGGGACTGCTCTCTCCAGCGGCGGTATCAGAAGGTGGTGGAGTTCACCCCCGCGTTCTCCATATCAGAGGAGGTGCGTCGGGCGCTGTATGACGACGCGGTGAAGATCGCCAAGCGGGTGGGCTATACCAACGCTGGAACGCTGGAATTTCTGGTGGACAGGGAGGGGCATCACTATTTTATCGAAATGAACCCCCGCATTCAGGTGGAGCACACTGTCACCGAAATGGTCACCGGCGTGGACCTTGTGCGCTCTCAGATTTTGATTGCGCAGGGCTGCCCCCTCAGCGACCCCCGCATCGGTATCAAAAAGCAGTCCGACGTGCACCGGAACGGATACGCCATCCAGTGCCGCGTCACCACCGAGGACCCGGCCAACGGCTTTGCCCCCGACACCGGAAAAATCACGGCCTACCGCTCCGGCGGCGGCTTTGGCGTCCGGCTGGATGGAAACGCCTATGCCGGCGCGGTAATCTCTCCTTATTATGATTCCCTGCTGGTGAAGGTCACCACTTGGGATTCCACCTTCGAGGGCGTGTGCCGCAAGGCCATCCGCGCCGTGCGGGAGGTGCACGTCCGGGGCGTGAAAACCAACCTTGCCTTTATTCTGAACATTCTCCATGACGAGGTGTTCCGCGCGGGCGGCTGCCACACCAAGTATATCGACGAAGCCCCCAGCCTGTTCGAGCTGGACGAGGGGCAGGACCGGGCCACCAAGATGCTGAAATACATCGCCAACATCGTTGTGAAAGAGCAGGGTCCCCAGAAGCTCTACGAAGATCCCCGTTATCCTCCCGTCACCGGAGAGCGGCCCGACGGATTAAAGCAGATGCTGGACGCGAAAGGCCCCGAAGTCGTTGCAAAATGGGTGCTGGAGCAGAAAAAACTGTTGATCTGCGACACCACCACCCGGGATGCCCACCAGTCCCTGCTTGCCACCCGCGTGCGCACGCGGGACATTGTAAAGAGCATGGAGGCCACCTCTGAAATCGAGGCGGACGCGTTTTCTTTGGAGTGCTGGGGCGGCGCGACCTTTGACGTGGCCTACCGCTTTCTCCACGAATCTCCGTGGGAACGGCTGAACATGATGCGGGAAAAGGCCCCCAATCTGCTGCTGCAAATGCTGCTGCGGGGCGCAAACGCCGTGGGTTATACCAATTATCCCGATAACGTGATCCGGGAGTTTGTGCGGCAGGCCGCCATCAACGGCGTGGACGTGTTCCGGGTATTCGACTCTCTGAACTGGATTCCCGGCATGGAAGTTGCCATGGATGAGGTGCTGAAGCAAGGCAAGCTCTGTCAGGCCGCCGTGTGCTACACCGGGGACATTCTGGACCCGGCCCGGGACAAGTATACCTTAAAATATTATATCAATCTGGCAAAGGAGCTTGAAAAGCGGGGCGCACATATGCTGGCCATCAAGGACATGGCGGGCCTGCTGAAGCCCTATGCCGCCAAAAAGCTGGTTTCCGAGCTGAAGCAGGAGATTGGCATTCCTATTCAGCTTCACACCCACAACACCTCTGGCAATCAGGTGGCTGCGGTGCTGATGGCGGCGGAGGCTGGCGTGGACGTGGCGGACCTTGCCATTTCCTCCATGAGCTCGCTTACCAGCCAGCCGTCCCTGAACGCCGTGGTTGCCGCGCTTCAGGGCACCGAGCGGGACACCGGCATGGATTTGGAGCGGCTCCAGTATCTGACGGACTATTGGGAGGACGTGCGCACCCGGTACGATTCCTTTGAGGCGGACATTAAATGCCCCGCCACCGATATTTACCGCTATGAGATTCCCGGCGGACAGTATACCAACCTCAAGCCGCAGGTTGAATCTTTGGGGCTGGGGGACCGGTTCCGGGACGTAAAAGAGAACTACCGGAAGGTCAACGATATTCTGGGCGACATTGTAAAGGTAACCCCTTCCAGCAAAATGGTGGGCGACATGGCTATCTTTATGACCCAGAACGGCCTGACGCCGGAAAACATTGTTCAAAAGGGAGCAAACCTCGCCTTCCCCGACAGCGCGGTGAGCTATTTCTCCGGCATGATGGGTCAGCCCGCGTGGGGCTTCCCCAAGGATTTGCAAAAGGCGGTTCTGAAGGGGAAGAAGGCTGTCACCTGCCGCCCCGGCGAGCTTTTGGAGCCGGTGGACTTTGAGGCGGTGCGCAAGGAAATGCTGGAATTCGACCCAGAGCCGGCTGACCGGTCCATCATCTCTTATTGTCTGTATCCCAAGGTTTATAGGGACTATAAGCGGGATCAGAAAGAGTACGGTTACGTCACCCGTCTGGGCAGTCATGTGTTTTTCCACGGTCTGGCCGTGGGGGAGACGCACAAGGTCAACATTGCCGACGGCAAGACCCTGATGATTAAGTATCTTGGCCTTGGCGAGGTGGACGGCGAGGGGATGCGCACCGTCAGCTTTGAGCTGAACGGCATCCGCCGGGACGTGCAGGTTCCCGACGCGGAAGCCCAGAGGAACATCGTCAAGGTTCCCATGGCCGACCCGGAGGACAAGAGCCAGGTAGGCGCGTCTATTCCCGGCGCGGTGAGCAAGGTGCAGGTGAAGGCGGGGGACACCGTAGAGGTGAACCAGACCCTCATTACCATTGAGGCTATGAAGATGGAAACCGCCATCACTGCCCGCATGGCGGGCACGGTGGAGGCTGTTCAGGTGGCCGAGGGAGAGACTGTGAAGGGCGGACAATTGCTTTTGACCATACGATAACGGTTTGATAACGGTAAAAACAGTCAAAATGCACAAAGAAGATTCCTGGCATTTTGAAGAAATTGGACGGGACGCGAAAATTTTTTTTCACGTCCCGTCCTGCATTTATTTCTACACTTTTAACACATATTTTACGTATTTAATGAATTTTTTGTGAATAGATGATTTATAAGAAAAATTCAAGCTGTATTTTAATTGAAGTCATGCAAGAATAAATTTGGCGTTTTGCAAGGAAAAATTCATAGTCTTGAAAAAAATTTGCACAAATCGCCGAAAAGCATGTTGAAACTTTCCAATTATTACGCTACAATATAACAAGTCCCAAGCAGATTGAATGAAAGAAAAGGAGTATTGTGATGAAAAAACTAATGTCTCTTTTCCTGGCCACTTTGATGATGGCCTCTGTCCTCTCCGGCTGCGGCAACAACGGAGGAACCACTCCTCCGGCGGCATCCGGCAGCGGAGCTGCTTCCTCCGGCGCGGCCGCCGGTTCCACCGACTCGCTGATTTTCTCCACCGGTGGTTCTCAGGGTACATATTATGCCTTTGGCGGCGTGCTGAGCCAGTATGTCACCAGCAATACCGGTATGAGCGTGACCGCCATCGAGTCCGGCGGCTCTCAGAATAACATTGAGAACTTGCAGGACGGCGCCGCTCAGTTGGCCTTTGCCCAGTCCGACGTCATGTCCTATGCGTATGCGGGCACCAACCTGTTTGCCGAGACCGGCGCTGTTTCCGACATCTCCACCGTGGCCAACCTCTACATGGAGCAGGTGCAGATTGTCACCACCAACCCCGACATCAAGACTGTTGCCGACCTGAAGGGCAAAAACGTCTCCATCGGCGCCGCCGGTTCCGGCGTGTTCTACAACGCCATTGACCTTCTGGGCGCTTATGATCTGACCGAGCAGGACATCAACCCCACCTATCAGGGCTTCGGCGACAGTGCCGACGCGCTGCAGGACGGCAAGCTGGACGCGGCCTTCGTCGTGGCCGGCGCTCCTACCACCGCCATCACCTCTCTGGCCACCGCCAAGAGCGTGTATCTGGTGAGTCTGGATGATGCGCATATTGCAAAGCTTCTGGAAACCTCTCCCTATTACACCGAGTACACCATCCCCGCCGGCACCTATGAGGGGCTGGACGTGGATACCAAGACTGTGGCCGTCGGTGCCGTGGTCGTCGCCCGCGACGACGTCAGCGAGCAGGCCATCTATGAGTTTGTCTCTACCATCTTTGAGAATCTGGACGCCATCTCCGCGCAGCATGCCAAGGGCACCGAACTGAATGTGGAGTTTGCCGCTTCCGTAACTTCTGTTCCTTATCATCCCGGCGCTGCCAAGTATTTTGCCGAGAAGGGCATCACCGTTCCCACGAAGTAAACATCGGAAATAGCAATTAAACGCAAGTGGCCGCGGCGGGCATCCGCCCGCCGCGGCCGCTTTCTGTATTTACCTCATGAGTTAAGGAGAAGGTATGAGTTTATTTAAAGACAAATCCGGGGACGAGAATCAGAAACGTCCTTTAGAGGATACCTCCGCCATGAACATTCCCCAGAATGTGGATGTAGGCACCGCGGCGGACGTTGAAGCCGTCATGAAAAAATATGACCGTGAATCCAACGTCCGGGTCTGGGAGGGCATGCCCAAACAGGTGATCCGCTGGCTGATGGTGGCGTTCTCGGTATACAGCATTTGGGTGACCTTATTCAGCAATGCCATGCCGGAAAAGCGGCTGACCATTTTTGTGGGTCTGATTGCCATTATGGGCTATCTGACCTATCCCGCGAAGAAGGGCAGCGTGAAAGTCAACAGCCTGCCCTGGTACGATTTGATTTTAATGCTGTGCGGCTCCCTGCCGTTCTTTTACTATGCAGCCAACGCCGTGCAGATCATCAAGCTTTCCGCCAGAATCGAGCCGTATATGATTGTGCTGGGTCTGGTTGCGATTGTGGCTCTAATGGAGCTGTGCCGCCGAAGCGTCGGCCTCCCCATCCTCGTTGTGTTGAGCCTCCTTCTGATCTACACTTTTTATAATATGTTTCAAACCCCCAACGCGACGGGCTTTATGGTCATTCGCCGGGTGATCTACACCCTGTTCTATACCTCCTCCGGCATTATGTCCACGCCTATTAACGTCTGCGCCAAGTACATCGTGGTGTTTATCATCTTCGGCGCATTCTTGGAGCGGACGGGCATCGCAAACTTTTTTATTCAAGTTGCGAACTCCCTTTGCGGCGCTGCCGCCGGCGGTCCCGCGAAGGTGGCGGTTATTTCCTCCGCGCTGTGCGGCATGGTGTCCGGCTCCTCCGTGGGCAATACGGTTACCACCGGCTCCGTCACCATCCCGATGATGAAGAAGACCGGTTATGCGCCGGAATTTGCCGGTGCGGTGGAAGCTGCGTCCTCTACCGGCGGACAGATTATGCCTCCCATCATGGGCGCCGCCGCGTTTTTGATGTCGGAGTATATCGGCGTGAGCTATGCTCAGGTTGCCCTGCGGGCAATTCTTCCCGCATTTTTGTATTTCGCCGGCATTTACATTGCCGTCCATCTGGAAGCAAAGCGTCTGGGTCTGAGGGGTATTGCCAAGAGCGAGCTGCCTAAGTTCGGCATCCTGATGAAGAAGATGTATCTGCTGCTGCCGCTGGTGATTCTGGTGGTGCTGGTGTCCACCAACACCTACACCATGCAGTTCTCCGCCGCCGTGGCTATCCTCATCGCCATTGTGGTGGGCTTTATCAATAAGGACGAGCGGCTGAATCTTACAAAGATTATTGATGCGCTGGAAAACGGCGGCAGAAATGTGATTACTGTGGGCGTGGCCTGTGCCATGGCGGGCATGATCGCCGGCTGCATCACCGTCACCGGCCTTGCATCCAAGCTGCTGGGCGGCATTCTGGCCGCGTCTATGGGTATTCCGCTGATCGCCCTGTTCCTGACCATGATTGCCTGCATCATTCTGGGCATGGGCGTCCCCACCACGGCAAACTACTGCATTATGGCCTCCACCTGCGCGCCGATTCTGGTGCAGATGGGCTTCCCCATCATGGTGGCGCACTTCTTCGTGTTCTACTTCGGCATTGTGGCGGACATTACGCCCCCCGTGGCGCTGGCTGCTTATGCCGGTGCGGCCATTGCGAAGGGAAACCCCATGAAAACCGGAGTCAATGCAACGAGGCTGGCTATCGCGGCGTTCGTTGTGCCGTATATCTTTGCCTTCAGCCCTGTAATGCTGGGAATCGACGCACAGTGGTACGACATGGTGATTATCGTGATCACCGCTCTGCTGGGGATGTTCGGTATTGCGGCGGGCCTTGGCGGATTCCTGTACAAAAAGATCAACTGGGTGCTCCGCATCCTGTTTATTCTTGGCGGTCTGGGCATGATGATTCCCGGAACGGTGACAGACGTCTCCGGCCTTGCGATTATGGCTGCGCTGGTTGCTTATCAGCGTTTCTCGGCCAAGAAGGACCAGGCCACAATTGCCTGATCTTTAAAAATTTTTTTCAAGAAGGCCCTGCCGTTCATCGGCGGGGCCTTTTTCATGCAAACATAAAAGCGCAAAAAAAGCTGATTTTTGGAAACTTTTTTGATCGGTCCTGCGTCATATAAATAATGTAAGAAACTGCGGGCGGCAGATCAGTCCTGAAAACAGCCGGATACCTGAACTGTAACTGTTTTGTTGTTGATTTGCGCGTCATACTGTATTAACCTGATTGATACAGTTATTTTTTGTCACAGGCGGCTCTGTGGGAAAGGAACAGCAAATGGCAGAAGTGAAAGATCCGATGAAAAGCGGGGAGGCAACACCGGAAGAGGTTGAAGCCTCGGCGTCTGGGAGTGAAAGCGTACCCGCAGGCGAGGTTTCGGCGGGCAGGGAGAAGCCCAAACGCCCGCCTATGACGCCAAAGCAGAAAAAGAAGCTGATCCGCTGGGGAATCATCGGCGGTGTGACTTTGGTTGTGGGAATGGCGCTGGCAAAGCGCCTGGGGGGCGGCGCACAGGCGGAGGCAGAGGTGGTGGAGGACACGGTGATGTACAATTCCATCACGTCCACCGTGCAGGGAAGCGGTATTACCAAAGCCAAGGAGAGCAAAACCATCACCCTGACCACCTCTGGCACGGTGCAGGAGGTTTTCGTCACCGAGGGACAGCAGGTCACGGCGGGAACACCGCTCTTTGTGATTGATTCCGAAACTGCCCGTACCGCTGTGGAGAAGGCCCGGAAGGATGTGGACGGCTTTCAGAAGCAGCTCAACGCCATGCAGAAAGATATTGCGGGCTTGAATCTGACCCCGCCCTTCGCCGGGAAGCTGAAGGACATCGTGAAACTGAACGTGGGCGAGGATATCAGCAAGGGCACAAAGGTGGCCACGCTGGTGGACGACCGTACCATGAAGCTCCAGCAGTATTACAGCTACGCCTATGAGGGTGACATCCGGGTGGGGCAGACTGCCGACGTATCCATTCCCGCGCTGATGGGGAATGTCACCGGCACCGTCTCCGCAGTACATATGGTGGATCGGATTTCTTCGGAGGGCTCTCGGCTGTTCGAGGTGGAATTTTCCATCAAGAATCCCGGCACGCTGACCGGGGATATGGTTGCCTCCGCCGTGCTTACGGCGGGGGGCGAAAGCGTGTATCCCTATGAGGCCGGAGAGCTGGAATACAACCGCATTATTGATTTGAAGACCACCGTCAACGGAACGATTGTATCTACCGGGCTGCTGGACTATCTGGATGTGACCCCCGGAAAGGTACTGGTACAGATTGACGGTGAAAATAGCGAGAACGAGCTGTTTTCTCTGGAGCAAAGCCTGACGGACGCGCAGAAGACGCTGAAAACTGCCCGGGAGAATCTGGATAACTGCAACGCGGTGGCTCCCATCGACGGAACGGTCATGGGGCTTGCGCTTACTACCGGGGAGGAGGTTGCCGCAAATACTACGGTTATTTCCATTGCCGACACCACCACCATCCTGATTGACGCCACGGTAGACGAGCGGAACATCGGCTATGTAAAGGCGGGAATGTCGGTGGATCTGGACCAGTGGGGAACCCCGTTTATGGGAATGGTGCAGTCCGTCAGTCTCAACAGCAAGGTGGAAAACGGTGTGGCGGCCTATCCCATGGTGGTTTCCGTAGACAACCTTGACGGTTCGCTTATGAGCGGCAGCAACGTCACCTACACTCTGGTTGCCAGCCAGAACGACAACTGCCTGACGCTTCCCATCCAAAGCGTAAAAAACGCCCAATTTGTGGATGGTTCCTCCGGCTATGTGGTGTTCGTCAAGGCGTCGAAGGCTCCGGAGAATGCCGCGGAGCTGGCAGTCCCCGTGGACGGTATCCCGGAAGGATACTATCCGGTGCCGGTGGAAATCGGCATTTCCGACAACTATAACGTGGAGATTAAGTCCGGCGTGGAAGAGGGTACCGTTGTATTCACCACCACCCAGATGGAAAACTCCTATGGATGGTAAGGCCCATGCTGATTGAATTGAAAGAAATTTATAAAATCTATGCGGAGGGCCTTGAAAGTGAGGTTCGGGCGCTGGACGGTATTTCTCTGAACATTGAGCGGGGAGAGTTTGTGGCCATCGTGGGCCAGTCCGGCTCGGGAAAGTCCACCATGATGAACGTGCTGGGCTGTCTCGACATTCCCACCAGAGGAGACTATCTGCTGGACGGGGTGAACGTAAGAGAACTCAGCGACAAAGAGCTCAGCCACATCCGTAATAAGCAGATTGGTTTTATTTTTCAGCAGTACAATCTGGTGCAAAACCTCAGTGTGCTGGAAAATGTGGAACTGCCCTTGATTTATCAGGGCATCGGGCTGGAAAAGCGCCGGGTGCTTGCCTTGGAGGCGCTGGAGAAGGTGGGTCTTGCGGACCGCACCAAGCACAAACCATCGGAGATGTCCGGCGGTCAGCAGCAGCGGGTTGCCATCGCACGGGCCATCTCTACCAAGCCCCCCATCGTGATGGCCGACGAGCCCACCGGCGCACTGGATTCCCACACGGGAAGCGAAGTGCTGAAATTTCTTCAGCAGCTTAATAAGGACGGCAGCACTGTCATCCTCATCACCCACGACAACGGCATTGCCGCCACGGCCCGCCGGGTGGTGCGCCTGACGGATGGAAAGAAGATTGAAGACCGTCCCCAGGAGGTGGATTGGCTATGAAAATCGGGCAGGCGCTGAAAATGGCGCTGAAATCTATTTTGGGAAACAAGGGCCGGTCCGCACTGACGATGCTTGGTATCATCATCGGCATTGCCTCCGTCATGACCATTGTCTCTGTTATCAACGGGTCCAACCAGAAGAGCATGGAAATGATGGCGGCCATGGGCACAAACAAGATTACCGTCTATGCCAGCTACAACAACGGGCAGGATGTGTTTCAAGACCTGTATGATTTTTGTTTGCAGCTTAACGACAGCGTGGACGGTGTGACGCCCAACAGCCAGTTTGACGCAACCGTGGTTTATGGGACCAAAAACAGCAGCAAGATGGGCGGAGAAAGAGGCTATTATTCCGGCGGCGGCATGGCGGTGGCCAGCGGCGTCGGCGGGGGCAGCGGGGGCGGCAGCCAGAACACGGAAATGCCCCCTACTCTATATTTCGGCAGCGACCAGTATTCGATTTGCAATAATTTCGAGCTGGAAAAAGGCCGCGACCTGTCTTTGCTTGACATTCAGGAGTATAAGCAGGTCTGCGTTCTGGGGGCACGGGCGGCCCAGACCTTTTTCAATTACGTGGACCCAGTGGGAAAAGAGATGCAGGTCAACGGCCTGCCCTTTACCGTGGTGGGCGTTTATAAGGAAAAGGACCCGGACAGCCAGTGGTCCATGGATAACATCATCGTCTTCCCCTATACTGTCAGCCGGACTCTGGCTCCAAGCACTCAAATGAGCGAGTTCTCGGTAAAGGCGAAAAGTGCCGATCTGGCGGTGGAGGCCACCTCCCGTATTATCGGTTTTCTGACGGGGCTGATGGGTCAGAACAATGAAAAAGGCTGGTATCAGGCCCAGAATGAAAACCAGTGGCAGCAGAGCAGCAACGAATACGCCATGATGATGAGTCTGGTGATGGGCGGCATCGCTGCCATCAGTCTGCTGGTGGGCGGCATTGGCATTATGAACATCATGCTGGTCACCGTCACCGAGCGAACCCGGGAAATCGGCATTCGCCGGGCCATCGGTGCGGAACGCCAATCCATCGTCACCCAGTTTCTAATCGAAGCCGCCATGATCTGCGGAATCGGCGGTATCATCGGTATTCTGATCGGTACGCTGGGGAGCAGGATTGCTGGAAAGCTGCTGATGCAAATGGATATCTGGCCTTCGGTAAATATCACCGTGGGAGCGTTTGTCCTGTCTGTGGCGTTGGGCATTTTGTTCGGTATTTATCCGGCGGCGAAGGCCTCCAAGCTCCAGCCCGTAGAAGCATTGCGGGCGGAATAAAGAAGGAGAAGCAGAGAATGAAGAGACGAATCTTATCCCTATTGCTTGCCGTGTGCATGACTGCGTCACTGTTGACGCTGCCTGCCGCCGCATCCACGACGGTGAGCTTCAGCGATATCAGTGACCACACCACCGCCGTGGCGGCAGAATGCCTGCGGCTGCTGGGTGCCATGGACGGATACGGCGGCGGAACCTTCAGCCCGGAGGGGCAGGTCACCCGTGCCCAGTTCTGTAAAATGGCAACCTTCGTCATCAAGGACGGAGAGAGCCAGCTCAGCCGCTACCGCACTGTCACGGTGTTTCCGGATGTGAAGCCCTCTCATTGGGCCGCGCCTTACATCAATCTGGCGTCCGACGCAGGTCGGGGCGCCACTGGTGAGGACAAAACGGACAATTCCATTATCAAGGGCTTTATGGACGGAAAGTTCCACCCTGAGCGGGTGGTCACCGTGGGCCAGGCCGTCACCATTCTGATGCGGCTGCTGGGTTATACCGATGCCGACATGGGCGGCATCTGGCCGGACGGCTACATGGCTGCAGCGTCCACCGTGGGGCTTACCGACGGGGTGAGCATCGCCGCTTCTGTGCCCCTTACCCGTGCGACGGCGGCACGGCTCTTTGTGAATCTTCTGCGCAGTGACGCGAAAGGTGGAGGGTCCTACGGCGCTTCCATCGCCGCCAGCTCCGTGGAGGGAATGCTTACCACCTCCAGCGCCACCGCGCCTGACGGCAGCGACACCGCCATGCGGCTGGGCAACTCCACCTCCTACTCCATCGCGGGGGGCAAGGTTTCCACCGGAGCGATGAACGGCATGAAGGGAATTCTTCTTCTGAACAAAGCAGGGAAGGTCATGACCTTTGTTCCGGAGATTGCCGGTTCCAGCCGCACCGTGGTTTTTGCCTCTGGCACCGCCGTAAAGCTTACAACCGCCTCCGGCGAGAGCTTTACAATCAAGGGCGATACGGCTATGGTAGTGAACGGAGAGCAGAAGACTTGGGAAACCGGTTACACAATGCTGCACTCCGGTACGTCCGTGACGCTGTATATCGGCGGCAGCGGCGGCGTGGAGTATATCTTCGTGGGCGTCAGCGCCACGTCCTCCGCCGCAGTGGTGGTTTATGAAAAGGGGTCCACGGCGGGCTTCAGCGGCCTTGCCAATGGCAGCACCCGCTATTCCATCTATAAAAACGGGTCCTCCGCCACAGCCGGTGATATGCGCCCCTATGACGTGGCGATTTACAACCCTGCGGAGAACTCTATCCGGGTGTGTGACACCCGCATTACGGGTGTGTATGAAAACGCCTCGCCCAATCTCACAAACCCCAGTAAGATTACGCTGATGGGGACAGAGTTTTCCGTTCTGCCCACTGCGGCGGACACTATGTCCAAGCTGAAGCTGGGTCAGGCCATTACACTGCTGCTCACCGAGGATAATCAGGTGGCGGGCGCGGTGGCGGCGGGGACCTCCGGGGCCATGGGCAACGCCATGGGTATTGTGAAGGAGATCAGCAGCACCTCTGCCACCATCAATCTCCTATGTGGACTGACCGTCACAGGGAAAGTATCCCTGAAGGAAAGTGAAGTGAGCCGTCTGAAGGGCCAGGTGGCCGCGGTTAGCTCTATCAACAAGGGAGAAATCGGACTGACATATCTATCCGGTGGTACTACCGGTGATCTGGACGTGTCCGCAAAGAAGCTGGGCAGTGCGCTGCTGACGGAAAATGTGACTATTTATCAGTCCACATTGGATGGCGTGAAGGCTATCAGCCTGAGCCAGCTTTCGAGCTCTCGTATTCCGTCCTCTGGTGTGCTGTATGCCCGAACGAACTGGGCTGGGCGCGTGGACTTGCTGGTGCTCTCCAACGTCACGGGTAGCGACTATGTGTATGGAATTGCGCAGTATGGAGAAGAGTTGGATAGTGACGGCAACGTCGTGAGGACGTACATCGAGATCGTTGGACCCAATGGTACTCACGTCTCCAACATCTCCGGGGGCGTTACGAGCGGAACCTTCGTGGGCGTGGAGCTTGAGAAAGACGGCTCTGTGAGCGAGATCGTGAATTTGACCAAATTTGAGAATATTGCCAACAGCGCATGGAGCAGTCTTACCTCCGTCAATCTGGGCGGACGGAGCTACACCGTGCCCTCTGATGCCCTGTATTACAACAGGACCACCAGAGAGTGGATTACGCAAGACGTGGCCCGTGCCTTTGCCAATTCCTCCACGGTCTATACGGACAATTCCGGCTATGTCCGGGTGGTGGAAGTCCGATAACCGACCCAAAAGCCTGTAAGAGGGGGTCCGCCCGCGGGCGGACCCCCTTCTTTATATTGTCAAATCTCAATAAGAAATTTGACGGTGCTGGAAAAGTTTACATAAAATTTTGGATTGACCAAAGCAAACAGTCTTTGTTATAATAGCCGGGGGACAGGCAATATCTGGATGTCCCATGGGAATACGGCTCCGCCCATTTTGGGCCAATCCGGGCGAAGAGAACGGCTTTGCCGTCCGCGCCGTGTCCTCTTCCCATCAGATAAAAGCAAAAACGGCTTTGAGCCGGTACGCACCGGTCCAAAGCTTCTTTTTTAAAATTAGATTCGACAGATTTCGACGAGTGTGAAGGGAGAGCCTATGGCGAAATTTCGTGTTTACCGCGCCGCCGCCGCGTTGGCGCTGTCCGCCGCCCTGCTGACGCAGCCCATGGCTGCCGCCGGGTTTCCGGATGCAGCCGGACACTGGGCGCAGAGCGCCATTGAAAAGTGGAGCGAGCGGTACGGTGTGCTCAATGGATATGAGGACGGCTCGTTTCACCCGGACGACCCCATTACCCGGGGCGCGTTCGCGGGGATTTTGAACCGCTTTTTACAGTATCAGGCATGTTCTCCCACAGGGGCCTTCAACGATACCAAAGGGGCCTATTGGGAGGACGCGATTCTGCGGCTCCACGCGGCGGGGGTGTATCTGGGAACCGACGGCGCGGCGCGCCTCACTGCCAATATTACCCGCCAGCAGGCAGTCACCATGGTGGGCCGGGCCTTTCAGTTGACCGAGTCCCAAACGGCGCTGCCCTATGTGGACGCGGGAGACATTGAAATCTACGCCACAGGCTATCTCAGCGCCATGGCGGAGCGGGGTTATATTACCGACGTGGGGACAGACAATCGCTTTCGCCCCACGGAGCCGATCACCCGGGCGGAACTGGTGAATCTGCTGAACAATATGATTGACACCCTCATTCAAAAAAGCGGAGATTATTCCGCCGACTCTGCGGGGACGCTGATGGTAAACGCCGCCGACGGCGCCACGCTGCAAAATATGAGCATTAAAGGCGACCTGATCATCGCCCCCGGCGTGACCGGCGGTGTGGTGCTACAGGACGTGACGTTGAGCGGGACTGTCAGAAACCTAGGCAGCGCAACCGTGGACCAGGTTTCCACCACGCCCGTGGAGGTCCCCGATACCACTGTCCCGGCCGAAAATGTTCCGTCTCTAAACTGGAGCTACACCACTGACCGGAATGGTAAAAAAATCCCAAATTTCTCTGGCGTGCCGGTAAATCCTTTTGGGCAGGGCAGCTTTTATTGGAACAACGTGGGGCGGCTGGTGTACAGCGGAACGGACTTCATCACCCGCTTCGGCATCGACGTCTCCGCCTATCAAAACCGCGCGATTTCCGGCAACAACATTGACTGGAACGCCGCCAGAAACGACGGTGTAGAGTTTGCCTTTGTCCGGATTGGCTTCCGGGGTACCGGCTCCGGCACGCTGAACAAGGATGCGTTTTACGAGCGGAATGTCGATGGGGCCATGGCGGCGGGCATCGATACCGGCGTTTACTTCTTCTCTCAGGCCATCACGGTGGCGGAGGCCGTGGAGGAGGCCAACTATATCATCAGCCTTCTGGGCGGACGGAGCCTGACCGGCCCGGTGGCCTATGACTGGGAGATGCACGACAGTACTTACCGGGTGTACGGAACCAGCGCGGCGATGGCAACGGCCTGCGCCAAGGCATTCAGCGAAACCATCGAGGCGGCGGGCTATCGGGCCATGGTCTACACCAGCAGCTATGTAGCCTACAACAAATTCGACCTATCTGTGCTGTCCGGCTACCCCGTCTGGTATCCGGAGTATAAATCGAATGAATCCACGGCGCTGTATCCCCAACTCTATTATCGGCCCGACTACTGGCAGTTTACCAGCAAGGGCTGTGTGGCGGGTCTTGCGGGCAACGTGGACTGCAATTTGCAGTTTATTTCCAATTGATTGCTTGAAGTAAAAATGAGAAGCGCAGGAGCGGCTGAAGGCTGCTCCTGCGCTTTTCTTTACGCGAAAAAAACGCCAAAACCGAAGCGCTTGCCCCAGCCGGTTTTTTCAGGGGCTTTTTGCGGAGAAGAAAGCAGATCTCGCAGGCCATGCCCTTCCGCCCAAGGGACAGGCGCTGCGCTGCTTGGCGTGGGACTTGAATTTTTTCTCTATCTGTGATAGCATCATTCAGAAAACAGACGGGGATTTGCACAATTGCAAGTCTTTTTTACGTTAAGGAGAGCAGATGGAAAATCATTTTGAAATTCGTATGACCACGGGGCGGCTCCAGACCGTCAGCAGTATCGGCCTTGCCCATGTGGGGGACGCGGTGTTCGAGCTGCTGGTCCGCTCCTGGCTCTGCGCCGGGGGAAAGGCCACCGCCAAAGGAATGCACCGTGCCACCGTGGCCATTGTCCGGGCGGAGTCTCAGGCGGCGCGGGCGGAGAAAATTTTGCCTGTTCTGACGGAGGAGGAGGCAGGAGTGTTCCGCCGGGGACGCAATGCCAATGTTCACACTGTCCCCAGCCATGCCAGCCGCGCCCAATACGCGGAGGCCACGGCGCTGGAGGCGCTGCTGGGCTGGCTGTACCTGTCCGGACAAAAGGACCGGGTCAGCGAGCTGTTCGGCCTGATGATGGAAGGGGAGAGCTGATATGGCGCTGGACGCGGTCTGTCTGCGGGCAGTGACGGAGGAGCTGCGAGGGCAGCTTTTGGGCGTGCGGGTGGATAAGGTGCAGCAGCCTGCAAAGGATCAGGTGGTTTTACTTTTGCGGGGCGGTCTGCGGCTGCTGCTTACAGCCGGGAACAATTCCCGTATTCAGCTTACCGGTCGACTTCGGGATAACCCGGCGGAGCCGCCCATGTTCTGCATGCTCCTGCGCAAGCACTTGGTAGGGGCGCGGATTGCCGCCCTGACACAGCCGGGACTGGAGCGGCTGGTGGAGCTGGAGATGAGTGTGACCGACGATTTCGGTCAGCCGGGAAAACGGACGTTGGTTCTGGAAGCCATGGGCCGCAATTCCAACCTGATTTTGCTGGATGGGGAGCGGCGGATTGTAGAGTGCCTGCGCCGGGTGGACGCGGAGATGTCCGCCCAGCGGCCTGTGCTGCCGGGACTTTTTTACCAGTATCCGCCCGTCGTGGAAAAAACCAGCCTGCTGGAAGCGGAGGAGGACGACTTTTTTTCCCGTCTGGCGGCCGCCAGCCCGGAGCGGCGGTTGGATGAGTTTTTGATGGACGGTTATTTTGGCGTTTCTCCGCTGCTTACACGGGAGCTGGCTTTTCGCACGGCGGGGGAGACGGACAGCCGCCTTTTTTCTCTGGATGCTTCCGGAAAGCGTCGTTTTTGGGAGGAAGTCTCCTTATTTCAAATGAATGTCAATGGAAACCAGTTTACACCAACTTCTGTTTGGCGGGACGGAAAACCTATGGAATTTTCCTGTTTTCCCATTGAGCAATACGGCCCAATGGCGGAGACTCGCTTCTATCCCACCTTTTCCGACCTGTTGGATGATTTTTACGAGTCACGGGAGAGGCAGGAGCGGATTCGCCAGCGGGGGGCCGATTTGGTTCGGGCTGCCACCAACGCCCGGGACAGGCTGCGCCGAAAGCTGGCCATGCAGGAAAAGGACTATGCGGCAACGCAGGACCGAGACGCGCTGCGCCTCAGCGGCGAACTGATCACCGCCAATCTCTACCGCATGGAAAAGGGACAGCGAAAGCTGACATGCGAAAACTATTACGATGAGGGCCGGGAAATCGAGATTTTGCTGGACCCGCTGCTGATGCCGCAGGAAAATGCGGCAAAATATTTCAAGCGATATGCCAAGGCAAAAACCGCCGAAAAATATCTGAAAGAGCAAATGGAAATCGCGCGGCATGACGCGGCATATCTGGAGAGCGTTTTGGAGGAAATCGCGGAAGCGGAGACGGAGCAGGATTTCAACGACATTCGGGCCGAGATGAAGGACGCGGGCTTTCTGCGCCAGAAGGGGAAGGAAAAGCGGGGCCTTCAGCGTCCCGCAAAGCCCCGGGAATTCCGCACCACGGCGGGACTGCGGGTGCTGGTTGGCCGGAACAACCGGCAGAATGACAGACTGACCCACGACGCGGACCGGCGGGATCTCTGGCTTCACACTCAGAAAATCCACGGCTCCCACGTCATTCTCCGCACGGACGGCGCGGAGCCGGACCGGGAGAGCATTGTGGAGGCGGCAAAGCTTGCCGCGTGGTACTCTCAGGCACGGGAGAGCGGCAATGTGCCGGTGGATTTTACGCAGGTAAAAAACGTAAAAAAGCCCGCCGGGGCAAGGCCCGGCATGGTGATTTACACCACCTGCGAGACGGTGCACGTCACGCCGGAGGAAGAGACAGTGAAGCGGCTGAGCGTGAAATAAAAAGGAAAGGGACCCTCCGCGCATCGCGCGGAGGGTCCCTTTGTTGTGCGGGAAATCAAATCAGATTCACCGAATTAAAGCTTTTTCATATGCGCACCGGCGGATTTCAGCATTAGCTTTTTCACGCCCTTTTCCTCGAATTCCACTTCCACCAGCGCGTCGCCGCCCATGGGCCGCACGGACAGCACCGCGCCTCTGCCAAAGGCGGTGTGCTCCACTGTGTCGCCCTGCGCCACCGCCATCAAAGGCTCTGACGGGGCTGTTGCTCTTTTCGACGCAGGCGGGGTCGGTGTGCCGCCGTCACGATAGGTGCGAATGCCCCCGCTTTTGGGGGAGGTATTGCCGAAGCTGTCGGACCGCCCAGAATACCCTCCGGGGCGTGCGGAGCCGCCGCCAAAGCCGCCGGATCGCCCGTCCGCGCGCCCGGAATATCCGCCGCCAAAGCTGTCGCCAAAACCGGTAGGGGAGTCGCCCAAATTGTCCCAGCTCCCGCCGCTTTCCGAAGAAGCGGCACGGACCTCCGGCTTTCCGAACCACTCGTAGGTTTCCTCCGGCAGCTCGTCCAAGAACCGGGAAGCGCGGTTGGCGCTGGTGCGGCCATACAGCATCCGCTGGCGGGCGTTGGTCAGGGTCAGCCGTTCCTTGGCCCGGGTCATGGCCACATAGCACAGCCGCCGCTCCTCCTCCAGCTCGTCCTGCTCGAACAGGGCGTTCATCCCGGGGAAGATGCCGTCCTCCATGCCTACCACGTAGACGCTGGGGAACTCCAGACCCTTTGCGGCGTGAATGGTCATAAGGGTCACGCAGTCGTCGCTGCCGTCCATGGAGTCCAAGTCCGTGTACAGCGCGATTTCATTCAAGAAGCCCGACAGAGTGGGGTCCTCGGGACTTCCATCCAGAAAAGCCGCAATGCTGGATTTCAGCTCCTGCACGTTTTCCAGTCTGCCCCGGCTTTCCATGTCGTTTTTTTCCTCAAGCACCCGGACGTAGCCGGTCTGGTCGCACACCGCGTCGTAAAATTCCGGCAGGGCAAGGCTGCTGCCCAGCTTTCGCAGCCCGTCCACCAAATCCGCGAACTTCAAAAGCTTCGGGGCGGGGGCTTTCAGCTCGGGAAACAAGTCCGCATTGCGCATTACTTCGTAAAGGGAAATACCTTGCTGGGCTGCGACGGACGAGGCTTTATCTATACTGGTGTTGCCGATGCCCCGCACGGGGACGTTGACAATGCGCCGCAGGCGTAGGTCGTCCAGCGGATTGTTCAGCACGCAGAGGTAGGCCAGCATGTCCTTCACTTCTGCCCGATCGTAGAACTTGGTGCCGCCCACCACCTTATAGGGCATTCCGTTGCGCCGAAGGGCGTATTCCAGCGCGTTGGACTGGGCGTTCATGCGATAGAGCACCGCGCACTCGGAAAATTTCCGGCCCCGGTTTACCTGCATCATAATGTCGCCCACCACGAAATTCGCTTCGTCCGCTTCGCTGTAACTGGTGCGGATCACCACCTTGTCGCCGCTGCCGTTGTCTGTCCAGAGTGTTTTGCCCTTGCGGCCAGAGTTGTTTTTGATGACCGCGTTGGCCGCGTCCAGGATGTTCTGCGTGGAGCGGTAATTTTGCTCCAGCCGGATGGTGCGGGCGTTTTTGTACTGCTGCTCAAAATTCAGGATGTTCTCGATGTTCGCGCCCCGAAATCGATAGATGGACTGGTCGTCGTCACCCACCACGCAGAGATTTTTTCGCCCGCCCGCAAGCAGGGAAGTGAGAAGATACTGCAAATGGTTGGTGTCCTGATACTCGTCCACCAGTACGTAGCGGAATTTCCGCTGGTAATACTCCCGCACCTCTTTGTCTTTTTGCAGCAAGGTCACGGTGTGGAAGATAATATCATCAAAATCCAGCGCGTTGGCGGAGCGGAGCTTCTCCACATAACGGGCGTAGACCTTGGCAATGCGGGTCATTTTCCAGTCGCCAGAGTTCTGATACTGCTCTGCAAATTCCTTGGGGGTTTCGAAGCGGTCCCGGGATTTGCTGATAATGCCCAGCAAATCTCTGGGGGGAAAGGCCTTTTCGTCATAGCCCAGCTCTTTGAGAATGTCCTTGAGGACCCGCTTGGAATCGTCAGTGTCGTAGATAGTGAAGTCCTTCTGAAAGCCGATGCGCTCAATATCCCTTCGCAGAATGCGCACGCAGGCAGAGTGGAAGGTGGAGGCCCAGATGTCGTTTGCCTCTGGCCCCAGCCGGTCCGCCAGCCGGGTTTTCAGCTCACCCGCCGCCTTGTTTGTGAAGGTGATGGCGATGATCTCCCAGGGCCGGGGCGGGTCCACTGCGCAAAGACGTATTGCCCGCCGCTGTTCCTCCGGCTCCGGGTCGTCGGAAAAGTGCTCCAAAAACAGAAGGTCCTCCTCCGTCGCGTCCTCGGGAACCTCGTCACAGTCGCCGCCCCGGCCATAGGTCAGCAGGTTATACACCCGCTGGATGAGCACGGTGGTCTTGCCGGACCCGGCTCCCGCCAGCAGCAGAAGTGGCCCCTCGGTGGTCATGGCGGCCTGCCGCTGCATGGGATTCAGCCGCCGAAGGTCCCGGGAAATAAAGGCTTTCCGGGCGGCAATAAAACGCTTGTTGAAGTCAGTCATATGTTCACCAGTTTTCTATAATCTCAACATCTATTTTAGGACAAAATAGGGCCGGGGTCAACTGTGGGTTTCATATTTCGCGCTTGCCCGGTGCAGGCTGTGCATTGGACCGAAGGCATAAAATCCCGTTTTTGTTGACGCTGCTTGCCGGGAGTGTTATCCTGATGGAAAAGGAGCGGGAGGGGAATCTGTGGACAATTTTCGCGCGAGTTCATTGATGAAGAGTTCCGCAAACGTTCTGACGGCGGGTCGAATCCTGCTGTCTTTTCCTCTGGCTTGGGCCGCGCCCCTGTCTCCGGCATTTTATGTTCTCTATACGCTGGCGGGCGTCACGGACATGCTGGACGGCCCGGTGGCCCGCAGAACCGGCACCGTGAGCCGGGAAGGGGCCATGCTGGACAGTATTGCGGATGCCGTGTTTCTGGCGGCGGCGCTCATCGCGCTTTTTCCGGTTTTGAGGGAGCGCTGCCCGAATTGGGGACTTTGGCCGGTTGTGGTGGCGGCTGCGCTGCGGTGCGGGGCCTATGTCGTTGGTTTTTATAAGTACCGCCGCTTTGCCGCGTATCACACGCGGCTGAACAAGCTCGCCGGGGCGGCGCTGTTCTGCGCGCCCTATCTGTTGCCGTTTTGGCAGAATACGGAGGAACTTTGGGCGGTGCTGTGCGCTGTGGCATGCGTTTCCGCCGGGGAGGAATTGTTGATTCAACTGCTGAGCAGGCGGTATCATCCGGATACACAAAGTGTATTTGATTCAAGGAGGAGGGATTTCCATGTATGAATTGATTCAGGCCGCCCCGCGCACGTACTATATCCAAAGCCCTGCCAAAATGGGAATCTGGAAGCCCGACGGCGGCGACGCGGTGCTGATTGACAGCGGCGGAGACAAGGACGCGGGCCGCAAAATCCAAAAAATTCTGGAAGCGCAGGGTTGGACGCTGGGGTGCATCCTCAATACCCACGCAAACGCCGATCACAACGGCGGCAACAATCTGCTGCAAGCCCGGCTGGGCGTTCCCTCCTATGCGCCGGGGATTGACGCGGCCATCACCACGTATCCGATTCTGGAGCCGTCGTTTTTATATGGCGGATATCCCTGCAAGGAACTCCGCAACAAATTTTTGCTGGCCCAGCCCAGCGACTTCCGGCCCCTGACGGCAGAAACTCTGCCGAAAGGGCTGACCAGGCTGCCGCGGCCCGGCCATGTTGTTGACATGGGCGGCTGGCAGACGGAGGACGGTGGGTGGTTTCTGGCAGACTGTCTTTTTGGCGCAAACATTCTGGAAAAGTACCATGTTAATTTCATCTACGATGTGGCGGGCTATCTTCAAACCTTGGATTTGCTGGGGACGCTGGAAGGCAGTCTCTTTATCCCCGCTCACGCCGAGCCTGCGGAGGATATCCGCCCTCTGGCGGAGTTGAACCGGGCCAAGGTGCTGGAAATCTGCGGGCTGATTTTGCAGCTGTGCGGGGAACCGAGTTGCTTTGAGGAGGTTTTGCAGAAAATTTTCCAGCACTATCAGTTGACCATGGATTTCAATCAATACGTGCTGGTGGGGAGCACCGTCCGCTCTTACCTTTCTTATCTCCACGACAAAGGGGAGTTGGCGGCGGAGTTTTCCGCGTGCAGGCTTCTTTGGCATAGAGCATGAACCTTTTACAGCAATATGCCCCGCGCACAGACCAACCAGCAGCGCTTGGACACTGAAACGGGCGGCACGGAAATTCCCGTGTCGCCCGCGTGTCCATTTGTGTGGGGAAGAGCCGACCGCTTATTTTTTCAGCGGCCAGAGTAACTCTTCAAAGCTTTTGATATACACGTCGCAAAAACCCCGCATCTCCGCTTCGTCCTTTGCGAAATAGCCGTCGTAAACGCCGACCACCCGCATTTTCGCGGCGCGGGCGCCTTTACAGGCGGCGATGCTGTCGTCAAACACGGTGCATTCCTGCGGCTCTACGCCGCAGGCTTCGGCGGCATGGAGCCAGACGTCGGGGTCTTTCTTTTCAAGGCCCAAATCGTGGGCCAGCACAATGCGCTCGAAATACTTATCCAGTTCCAAGTGCCCCAGCGCCGTGCGGCAATGGGTGGGCACGCTGCTGGTGACCACCGCCATCCGTCGTCCCTCCCCCTTGCATTGGCGCAGATATGCCCGAACGCCGGGCTTGACAGACACGCGCTCATAGAGACTTCCGGCAAGCTCCATCCACTCTTTGATGATTTCTTCGGGGGACTCGGGGAGATGGCAGTGGGCCTTGGTGAAGATTGCCGCCTTGGGCATGATGGTGTGGGCCACGCCTTCGTAAAACGCGTGGGTATAGGGCAGACCGCGCCGGGCCAGAAATTCCCGGTCCACATCCTTCCAGATGCTGTTGGAATCGATCAGCGTGCCGTCCATATCAAATAAAAACATATGCGATCCTTTCTTTCCGGTCAAAGTTGCAGGGCTTTCCGGCAGCTTCCGGGCGGGCTTTGCCGCTTCGTCCGGAGAATATTTCGGGGAAGACTTGCCATTTTTTCTTCCTGATGGTAAAATAATTGGGTTTTACGGTTCTTTTGGGCGGAGAGACTCCGCCCTTCTTAGCATAATACGGGTATTTTATCATTTTTATAGGATGGGAGCAAGAGCCATGCAAAAAACCAGATTCATTCGCCAAAACGTTTTTCCGATTCTGGCGGCCTTCATATGGGGAACGGCTTTTGTCGCCCAAAGCGTCAGCACGGAGTTTGTGCAGCCCTTCACCTTCAACGCCGCAAGGTTTTTCATTGCCTTTGTGTTTACACTGGGACTGGCGGTCCTGTTCCGCGCACGGCGAAAGCGGGACTTTGGCGAACAGGCAAAGCCCCAGCCCCATTACCGCCGGGAGCTTTTGGTCAGCGGCCTTTGCTGCGGTGCGGCGCTGACACTGGGGAACAATCTTCAGCAGCGAGGACTTGAAACCACCACCTCCGGCAAGGCGGGCTTTATCACGGCGCTGTATATCGTGATTGTTCCCATTCTGGGAATTTTTCTGAAAAAGAAAGTGGGCAAGGGGATTTGGGCCAGCGTGGCGCTGGCTGTGGTGGGGCTTTATTTCCTGTGCATCCGGGAGGGCTTCGCCATCTCCGAGGGGGACTTTTTCATGTTCCTTTGCTCCCTCTGCTTCTCCGCCCACATTCTCATGATAGACCATTTTACCGAAAAGGTGGATGGGGTGGAACTGTCCTGCGCGCAATTTTTGGTGGCGGCTGTTTTTTCTGCCGTGGGCATGCTGGCTGCGGAGCAGCCCTCATGGGAAGCGCTGCAAGCGTGCGTATGGCCCATTTTGTATGTGGGCATCTTTTCCAGCGGCGTGGCCTATACACTGCAAATTCTGGCCCAGCGGGACTCCAACCCCACGGTGGTGTCGCTGCTGCTGAGCCTTGAGGCCGTTTTTGCCGTTCTGGCGGGGGCGCTGCTGCTGGGCGACCGCATGAGCGGACGGGAGTATTTCGGCTGTGGATTGATGCTGACGGCGGTGGTGCTGGCGCAGATTCCGTGGGGGGCGAAAAAGACCTTACCCGCCGGGGAGCCGGAAAAGGCCACTGCGTTACCGACGGAGGAAAATGGGCAAACGCGTATTCAGGAGGATTGAAGGTTACAGCGGAATTCCGAAGAGAAAAGCTGAGTGCGGCCATGCATAACCTCATCTCGGGAAAGGAAGAAAAACCGCACGCAGGCAGCGGCTTGCTTTACAAGCCGTTGGAGGTGTGATATGATGCCCCCGTCGCAGATTGCGCCCGGAGGGCCTGAAGGAGGATTGTTTTTATCATGAGCAGTCAAAAGCCCAAAAAGAACAGGCAGTCCGCCATGGAGCGAGAGGCGGAGATTGCCGCCGCGAAGCTTCTCGGCAAGCAGATTTCAAAGGAGAAGGCGGCGGCTCTGCTGGCGGTGACGCTGATTGCCTGCGCCTTGCCCATGATTTTGGGCGCCCGCCTGTGGAACAGCATCCCGGAACTTGTGCCCAGCGGACTGATCGGAAGCGGTGGTAAGGATGATTCCATTCCCCGTTGGGTGGTGGCTTTCGGTCTGCCGGGCTTTATGTGCCTGATGGACCTGCTTGGTCACGGACAGCTTATGGCAAATCAAAAGCGCATGACGCTCCCGAAGCCCTATGTACGCATGGTGGGCAGGTGGGGGTTTCCTTTGATTTCCGTCCTGTTTTGCAGCGGCATGATTTTGCAGTCCTCCGGTGGGGACCTGACGCTGCCGTTTGTGACCCCTTGCTTGCTGGGTCTGCTGTTGATGATTCTGGGCGGCCACATGTGGGACTGTCCCAGAGACGCGCGGATTGCCTTGCGGTTTTCCGCCACGGAGCACAGCGACGATGCATGGCGGGCGGTTCATCTGTTTGCCGCCCGCGTCTGGATGGCCGCGGGACTGCTGGTCATCGCCGGGGTGATGGTCACCTCTACCTCCACTGTGCTTACCGCTGCGCTGATTGCGGCGGCGCTGCTGGCCCCCGCGATTTATGCGTCGCGGCGCGGGGACGCAGATCAATTGTAAAAAGATTTCCGAAAAGCGCCGTCCGCGGGTACGGCGCTTTTCGGAGTTCTATGACTGATTTTTGACGGTTATTCCAAAAAAGAGCGATTATTTTCTATGCGTAGTTCATTGACGGCAAAAAAAGACGATGGTAGCATGGTATTACCAAACAAGGAGGCACAGCAATGCAGTTGGAAAAGATTCAATACGTACCGCCCAAAATTCCGGAGCTTGTGATGAAAGCGCTCCTCGCCGCGATTGACAGCGGCCATATTCGCGTGGGGGAGGAACTGCCCTCAGAGCGTGATCTGGCGGAGACGCTGGGTGTTGGGCGAGGCTCCCTACGGGAGTGCTTTGCCATTTTGGAGTTTTTGGGCGCCATTGAGAACCGGGGAAACCGGAAGGTTGTGGTGCGGGATGCGGACTATATTCAAAAGGCGATGTCCTTTGTCCGTCTGTCCAACCAGACGGATATCCGGCAGGATTTTAACGAGTTCCGCCGTATTAACGAGGTGGCGATTGTGGAGTTGGCCTGTCAGCGGGCAACGGAAGAGGATATGGCCACCATTCGTGAGGCAGTCCGCAATCTGGACGCCGAGCCTGATAATTATATGAACGACGTGGCGTTTCACGACGCGTTGGCTGAGGCCAGCCACAATGTCATGCTGGCTGCCACCATCCATCTTGTGGGCAGCCTGCTTGCAGATGTGCGGCGGCGGTTTTTTGGCCTGCCCGATTATCAGCAGCGCACGCAGGATTCTCACCACGCCATTTATGAGGCGGTGAAGGCCCGGGATCCGGAGTTGGCGAAGCGGGAAATGACGCTACACCTCGGAATTGTGGATGAGTTTTTGCAAAAGTACCCGGAGCGGGACTGATTCGTTTAAAATATTGTGCAATTGCACTAATAAAACAAGGGAAGATTTGGACGGCGTTTCCCCAGTCTGAACTTGACTATAAAGAAGCTGAATGGTATGGTGGTCTTATAACCTGAGTGGTAGGACCAACATACCGTTTTACCGTCATACAGAGATTGATAAGACCAAAATAATAAAAAGGGGCGTGTGTTGATCATTAACAGTCTGACAAAATACATGGAGACGGGGTCGCTGAATCCCTATTATAATCTGGCATTTGAGGAGACTGCGCTGGAGCGCAGACGGTCGGGAGATTATCTGCTTTTGTGGCAGAATGACAACACCATCGTGATCGGTCAGAACCAAAATGCCGAGGCGGAGATTAACCGCGCCTTTGTGGAGGAGCACGGCATCCATGTGGTTCGCCGTACCACCGGCGGCGGCGCGGTGTATCACGATCTGGGAAACCTGAATTATTCCTTCATCACCGACGCGGGGAATTCTGAAGAGCTGGCCATGGAGCGATTTACAAAGCCCGTAGTGGCGGCGCTGAAGGGCCTTGGCCTGAACGCGGAGGCATCCGGCCGGAACGACATTCTGGTGGAGGGGCGCAAGGTGTCCGGCACCGCCCAGCGGATGATGAAGGGACGCATTCTGCACCATGGGACGCTGCTGTTTGACGCGAATCCCGGCATGGTGGCTGGCGCGCTGAACGTGGACCCGGCGAAGTTTCAGTCCAAGGGGGCAAAATCGGTCAAGAGCCGCATCGGGAATATCCGGGAGTTTTTGGCAGAACCTATGGATATGGCGGATTTCTGGAAGTACCTCAAGACGGCTCTGGCAGGCGGCGGCCTCACGGCGGATTCCCTCACGGAAGAGGAGCTGGCTGCCGTGAAGGAGCTGAAACGGACAAAGTACGACACATGGGAGTGGAATTTCGGGCGCTCTCCCAGATACGATTTTACCGACAAGCGCCGGTTTGACGGCGGGACGCTGGAGCCACGGATCGCGGTGGAGAAGGGCCGGATCACGGAGATCGTGTTTTACGGCGACTTTCTCTCTGTCACTTCACTGGACGAGCTGACGGAAGCGTTGAAGGGCTGCGTCTTCCGGCGGGAGGACGCTGGTGCGGTACTGGACCGCTTCCCGCTGTCAGAGCTGTTCGGCGGGATTCACAAAGAGGAAATTCTGGATACAATGTTCCGCGCGGAATAAAAAGGGGGCGGTTCCTTGAAAACGAAGGAAACGGTTTGCGGAGCGAATTGGTATCGCGAGGCTTATCGGAGGATGGCACTGATTCGGGTGTTTGAAACGAAGGCCGCCGACTGCTTTACCCGCAGCGAGCTGGCGGGCAACATCCATCTGTATATGGGCCAGGAGGCCAGCGGCGTAGGCGCGTGCCTTGCCCTGCGGGAATCCGACTATATCACCTCCACCCACCGGGGACACGGGCACTGCCTTGCAAAGGGCGCCCGGGCGGACCTTGCCATGGCGGAGCTGTTCGGCAAAGAAACTGGCTACTGCCGGGGCCGGGGCGGGTCCATGCATATCGTGGACGTGAGCCTTGGAATTCTGGGGGCCAACGGCATTGTGGGCGCGGGCATCCCGCTGGCGGCGGGCAGCGCCCTTGCATCGAAAATCAAGGGCGACGGGGCGGTTACCATGGCGTTTTTCGGCGACGGAGCCTCCAATCAGGGGACCTTTCACGAGACGCTGAATATGGCCGCCGTGTGGAAGCTGCCCATGGTGTTTCTGCTTGAAAACAACCAATACGGCGTCTCTACGGAAATTCACCGCATTACCAATACCGAGCGTCTATCCGTCCGTGCAGCGGCCTACGGTATCCCCGGCGTCACCGTAGACGGTACGGACGTGGAGACGGTTTTCCATGCCGCCGCCGAAGCGGTGGAACGCGCCCGTTCCGGCGGCGGCCCCTCTCTTGTGGAGACGATGGTTTACCGATATCAGGGCCATTACTGCGGAGATCCCGCCGCATACCGGCCCAAGGAATATCTAACGGAAGGGAAGTCGAAGGATCCCCTTAACAATGCACGCATGCGGCTTTTGGCGCTGGGCGCTGGGGAGACAGAGCTTGCGGATATTGACCAAGGCGTTGCGGAAGAAATCGAAAGCGCCTATCAGTTTGCAAAAAGTTCTCCCGAACCGGACCCTGCGGCTGTGATCGACAACGTGTATTCTTCCGACAACGAAAGGAGCGTGCTGCGATGAAGCTCACTGTGAGCAAGGCCATCGGTCAGGCGCTTCATGAGGAGATGGCCCGGGATAAAAACGTGATTCTTCTGGGCGAGGACGTGGGCGTCATGGGCAACGTGTTTGCCATCACCGCGGGCTTTCGGGATGAGTTCGGCCCCGACCGGGTGATTGACACGCCCATCAGCGAGTCCGGCTTTACGGGCATCGCCGTGGGCGCGGCCATGCGCGGGCTGCGGCCCGTGGTGGAATGGATGTACAACGACTTTATTTCCGTGTGTCTCGACCCGGTGATGAATCAGGCGGCAAAGCTGCGCTATATGACCGGCGGGCAGGTGAAAATTCCTGTGGTGTTCCGGGCGCCTATGGGCGCGGGACGGCGCAACGCGGGGCAGCACTCCCAGTGTCTGGAGGCGCTGTTCACCCACATTCCCGGACTGAAGGTGGTCTGCCCCTCCACGGCGGCGGACGCCAAGGGCCTGCTGAAGGCCGCCATCCGGGACGACGACCCGGTGGTATTTCTGGAGCACAAGCTGCTTTACGCCAGAAAGGAAGAGATTCCCGACGGCGAGTACGTCATTCCTCTTGGAAAGGCTGATATCAAGCGCCCGGGGAAGGATATTACTATCCTCACATGGTCCCGGCAGGTGCTGTTTGCGCTGGCAGCCGCCGAAGCTTTGGCCATGGAGGGAATCGACGCGGAGGTCTTGGACCTTCGGACGCTGGTCCCGCTGGACTGGGAAGCGGTCCGCGCCTCCGTGTGCAAAACCCACAACGCGGTGGTTGTGGAGGAGGGCGTGAAGCGCGGCGGCGTGGGCGCGGAGTTGTCCGCGCAGATTACGGAGGAGCTGTTCGACGAGCTGGATTCCCCCGTGGGCCGCGTGGCGGGGATGAATGTCGTCTCTCCGTTTTCCCCCGTGCTGGAAGATGCGCAGTTTCCCCATCCCGAGGACATCGTGGCCGGCGTGAAAAAAACGCTGGGCCGCTGAGGGGGCACGTATGGCTGAGAAAACAAGACTCCGCGCGTCGCCCTATGCTTGCAAAGGTGCGCGGGAGATGGGCGTGGCGCTGGAAGCGCTTACGGGCACCGGCCCCGGCGGACGAATTGTCCGGCGGGATGTAGAGGCTGCGGCAATACCGGCAGTCAAAGCTCCGGCAAAGACTTTTACGGAAACGTCTGCCGGATGTTACGCCACGGCGGACGTGAGGGAGTTGTTGGCGGCGCTGAACACACTGGGCGGTGCGCTGACCTTCCCTGTGTTTGCGGGACGGGCGGCGATCCGATTGGGCGTGCCGCTTCGTCCGATGGAACGCGGCGTAGAGGGCGTGATGCCCACGCTGCGTCCCGGTGAGAGCGTCGTTTTGGCGGTGGGGGATGTGGCTGCGGATGAAACCGTGCGCATCCACCTGACCTATGACCCCGCAACGCTGATCGACGGGGCGGCGGCAGACCTCCTGCGCGCCATGAAGCGCTTTTTGGAGGAGCCGCTGACGATGTTGCTTTAGCGAAAAAGGAACGCGCAAAGCGCGTTCCCAAGACTTATGAAAAGCGTTCCTGTTGAAGCGGATTAAGAAACAGCCGCACATCCTCGGCCGGGACCTGCTCCGCAGCCCTCAGGGCAGCGCGGCGGTAGGCGTAAATATCGTCCTGCTCAAAGGGAAGGTGATATACCGCCAGATGACGGGGGCGGATGAACTGCTCAATGAACCGCCGCCCCTTGCTCAGTGTAATCCATGGAAAGTTGAGAAGCGCCAGATCCACCGGCCCGGTTTCCAGCAGGAATCCCCGCAGAGTGGGGCTGGCCACGGCGCAGTCTCCCGCAATTAAAATCCGAAAACCCTCATGCTCCAGAAGGCAGCCGTAATGTGCCACGGTGGCGTATTCCTTCCCCTCGTGGGGCAGGTGGACGAACTGGACGGATAGATCTGGAAGCACCAGCCTTTCACGGGGCTGAGAGAGCAGGAGCTGACGCTCAAACTGCCGCTCCGGCAAAATCACCTCCGCAAGGGGCCAGCGCTCCATCGCCTGACCCAGCAGACGGCGGGAAAAGTGATCCGGATGACAGTGGGTGCAAAAAATCAGGTTTGGCTGCTGAAAGTCCGGGTGTGCCATTACGGCGGATTGAAGCGCGGGGGAGAGGACGGAAAACCCGGAGACGGGCTCTTCGTGTAAAGCGTCCACCCAAAGGCGGACGTCCCCCAGACGCAGGGCAACCCCCGCGTTGGCGCTGAATGTGATCTGGCGCAACGGCATGGCGCAGGACTCCTTTGCAGAAAGCGTTGAATGGGTCTTTCCGATTTCACGGACAGGGCCGATCTTGAGTATAGCACGACGGCTGAAAAAAGCCAATAAAATTCCGTGCCTTTTCATAAACGGCGCGATATATGATAAATGTTCTTTTTACTTTGCGCGAGAGATGGAATACTGAACGGTACGGCAGCCTTTTTAAAAATTGCGTTTGTGTGTGTCTTTAATAGATTTGTCCACATTTGCAGAAACTAAAATTTTCTGTGGAGCGGAACCCCGACGGAAGAGAACTTTTACGCCGGCGCCTGAGCACATGATTGATGCTTTGAAGGCAGCGGGAGAAGTTTCGGAAGGAAGGACCGCGGTATTAACAGGAGGGATTAATTGAATGAATGTCTACAAAAAGATCATGGATGTCGTCGCCACGATTGAGAAGCTGATTCTCTGCGTGGGTCTGGCGTTCATCACGGCAATCACCTTTGCGAACGTGGTGGTCCGGAAAATGACGGACAGCCAGTTTGCCTGGACCGAGGAAATGGTCATCAACCTGTTTGTTCTTCTGGTCATGCTGGGCTGTGCGCTCTGCGCCAGAGAGGGGAGCTTGATCAGCCTCTCCCTGATTTTTGATTCGCTGAAAAACCGAGGCAAAAAAATCTTCGTCTCCATTATTACAGTGGCAAATATCGCGTTCTATCTGGTGCTGATGAAGACCGGCTTTGATAAGGTGGCGGTGCAGTTGGCCAACGGAAAGCGTACCTTCTCTCTGGGCTGGCCCGAGTGGGTATTCACGATTTTCCTGCCCATCGGCTGCGTGTTTTTGATTCTGCACACCGTAGAGTTCTTTGTCGACGTGATGAACAATAACGCGGACTGTGTAAAAACCGGGGATGAAGGAGGAAACGTCTGATGATCAACCTGATTTTGTTCGGCACCTTCTTCATTATGCTGTTTTTGAACATACCCATCAGCGTGGGATTGGGCCTTTCTTCCATTCTTGCAATGGTTTATGCCGGAGATAAGCTCTCCGTGGTTCCCACCAACGTTTACAACGGCATGGCAAAGTTTCTGCTTTTGGCGATTCCGTTTTTCGTGCTCTCCGGCAACATCATGGCAAAGGCCGGAATTTCCACCCGTCTGGTAGAGTTTATTGACGACTGCATCGGGCATCGGCGGGGCGGCATTGCCATCGTGTGCGTCGTAGTGGCTTGCTTCTTCGGCGCGATTTCGGGCTCCGGGCCCGCCACCGTGGCGGCACTGGGCATCATTCTGATTCCCGCCATGATTAACCGCGGCGGATTCTCCGCACCCTTCTCCTCGTCTTTGATGGCTGCGGCCTCCTCCATCGCCATTGTCATTCCGCCCTCCATCTCCTTCGTGGTGTACGCCTCTATCACCGGCGTGTCCGTTGGCGACATGTTCATGGGCGGGATTCTTCCCGGCATCCTGATGGGCATTGCGCTGGTGGTCATCATCATGATCGAGGTCCGCGTGAAGGGCTTGGAGGCATCCCGTGAAAAGGCCTCCTGGGGCGCCCGCTGGAAATCCTTCCGCTCCGCGTTCTGGGGCTTTTTGATGCCCGTGATTATTCTGGGCGGCATTTACGGCGGCATTTTCACGCCCACCGAGGCTGCCGCCGTCTCCGTGGTGTACGGTCTGATTGTCGGCGTGTTCATTTACCGCGAGGTGAAATGGCGCGACCTGTATGACCTGCTGGTGGATTCTGGAAAGACCACGGGCAGCATTATGCTAATTATCGGTGGCGCCACGCTGTTCTCCTATATCTGCACGGTCCACGGCATCGCAGGCGCGGCCCAGACGCTGCTTCTGGATATCTCCGGCAGCAAGTACGTGTTCCTGCTGATTGTCAACGTGATTTTCCTGATCGCAGGCTGCTTCGTGGACGCAAACTCCGCCATGTATATCTTCATCCCCATCATGTATCCTGTGGCAGTGAAGCTGGGCATCAACCCGGTTCACTTCGGCGTGCTGTCCACCGTGAACATGGCCATTGGTCAGGTGACTCCGCCTGTGGGCGTGAATCTCTTCGTGGCCATTGGCGTCAGCGACAAGCTGAAAAACATCAAGGACAAGACCAGAGTGACCATTGTGTCCATGTCCAAGGCCGTGTGGCCCATGATTGTCGCCTGCGTGATTGCGCTGCTGATAGTCACCTATGTGCCTTTCTTCTCCACCGCGTTTTTGGGCGCAACGACCTGATTGAAGGAATCTGCCATCACAAGAGTGATTTCAGATACGCAACTTGACCTGCCATCAAAATTTGAGGAGGAACATTATGAAAAAGTTTCTTGCACTGGCCATGGCACTGACTATGACCGCGACGCTGCTGGCCGGCTGTGGCGGCGACAAGCCTGCCTCTTCCGGCACAGGTTCCGGTTCCACCGCTGGCGGCGACGCCACCTTTGAAAAGGCGACATGGAAGTTTGCCTGCTCCGCCACGGAGAACACCGTTTGGGCGGATATGGGCCGCGACTTTGGACAGATGGTGTCCGACGCCACGGGCGGCGCCATCACCGTGCAGGTTTACGCCGCCGACCAGTTGACTGCCGGTAACCAGTCCGAGGGCATTCAGGCCGCCATCGACGGGACTACTGAGCTGTCTGCCCACTCCAACCTGATTTATTCCGCGTTTGACCAGCGGCTGAACGTTGTCTCCCTGCCCTTCCTGTTCGACTCCTTCGAGGACGTTGACGCGAAGCTGGACGGCGAGGGCGGCAAGGCACTGGGCGAAGTCGTTGAGAGCATGGGCCTGCACCTGCTGGGCATCGGTGAAAACGGCTTCCGTCATCCCACCAACAGCGTCCGTCCCATCGCGTCTCTGGCCGACATGAAGGGCCTGAAGCTCCGCGTGGCCGGTTCTGAGCTGCTGAGCGCCGCCTATGGCAAGTGGGGCGCCAACTGGGCCAACGCCAACTGGTCCGAGGTTTACACCGGCTTGCAGACCAAGACCTATGACGGTCAGGAGAACCCTCTGCCCACCGCCGATGGCGCCTCCATCGCCGAGGTTCAGAACAATGTTACCTATTGGACCGGCGTGTATGACTGCATTTTCTTCACCATGAACGGCGAGCTGTACGATTCTCTGTCTCCCGAGCTGAAGGCCATCGTTGACGATTGTGGGCAGAAGGCCGCGCAGAATCAGCGCAAGCGTGAGCGGGAAGAGGACCAGAAAATTCTGGAGAAGTGGAAGGCCGCAGGCGTCACCGTCACCGAGCTGACTCCCGAGGCTGTCGAGGAGTTCAAGACTGCTTCCGCGCCTTTGTACGATGAATTCGCCGACAAGCTGACCCCCGAGCTGATTGCCGCCTTTACGAAGTAAAACCTATTCTCCGTAAAAATCGAAAAGATTTTAAGTTGCGTTCACTGGAAAAGCGTGGCTACAGTGGTCTGTCGCCACGCTTTTTCAGAATCATTCGCGTGAAAATTTTGACAGTTCGGTCAAAATCAATTGGATAATTATACAATTTATACAACAAACCGACAACTGTCGGCAGAAGGGAGTTTTTCCTATGGCAACAGCAAAAGCCGCAAAGGCAGCATATACCCAGGACCAGGCCAGGAAATTTTACGAGACAATGTCCACGATCCGCCATTTTGAGGAGAGTATTAAGCATGACTCTCTGGCCGGCGAGATTCCCGGCTTTGTGCATCTGTATATCGGCGAGGAGGCCATTGCCACCGGTGTGTGTGCCGCCCTGAGAAACGACGACTCTATCGAGTCTACTCACCGGGGCCACGGCCACTGCATCGCCAAGGGCGCCGATGTCAACCGGATGATGGCCGAGATTTTTGGCAAGAAGACCGGTCTGTGCGAGGGCCGTGGCGGCTCCATGCACATTGCGGACTTCTCCGTCGGTATGCTGGGGGCCAACGGCGTTGTGGGCGGCGGGTATAACCTTGCCACCGGCGCAGCGCTGGCCAACAAAACAGTTTTGAAAAACGACAAGGTTTCCGTGGTGTTCTTCGGCGACGGCGCATCCAACCGCGGAACCTTTCATGAGGCCATGAACGTGGCCTCCGCGTGGAAGCTGCCCATTATTTTTATCAACGAGATGAACTGCTGGGCCTCCACCACGCCTTACCGCACCACCTGTAACCTTGAGAACATTTCCGACCGCGCGGCGGGCTATCACGTCCCCGGCGTGATTGTGGACGGACAGGACGTTTTTGCCGTATATGACGCCGCCGTGGAGGCCGTTGCCCGCGCCCGGAGAGGGGAGGGTCCCACCTTCATTGAGGCCAAGACCTACCGTATCGAGGGCCATTTCGTGGGCGACCCCGAGATGTACCGCACGAGAGAGGAAACCCAGAAAATTTTCCACGACACCGATCCTCTCCAAATGTTCCGCAAGAAAGCTGAGAAGCTGAAGCTGATGACCGCCAAGGAATGCGAAGCCGTGGACGCGGACTGCGTTGAGAAAATCAAGGCAGCCAAGAAATTTGCCATGGAGTCCGAGTATCCCGATTCCGGCGAGTTTATGAAATACGTCTACGTGGACTAAGAACTGAGGAGGATGACAACAATGCGTGAATTAACGTTTTCTCAGGCCACCTGCGAAGCAATGGCCGAGACTATGGAAAAGGATGACAAAATCTTTGTAATGGGCGAGGATCTCGCCCGCCAAGGCGGCATCTTCGGTCAGTTCAAGGGCCTGCCCGAAAAGTTCCCCGGCCGGATTATCGATACCCCCATCTCCGAGACGTTCATCATCGGCGGCGGCGTGGGCGCGGCTTTGGCCGGAGCACGGCCCGTGGTGGATATGCACTTTGCCGACTTCGTCGGCGTTGCCATGGACGAGGTGTTCAACCAGATGGCCAAGGCCCGCTATATGTTCGGCGGTCAGGCCAAGGTTCCTCTGGTGCTCCGCGCGCCGGACGGCATGACCTTTCAGGGCGCGGCTCAGCATTCCCAGTGCGTGGAGGCTTGGTTCCCCCACATCCCCGGCATCAAGGTGGTCGCTCCCTCCAACCCCTATGACGCAAAGATGGTGCTGATTGCCGCCATTGAGAGCGACGATCCCGTCATCTATTTTGAGAATAAGATTCTCTATAAGGAAAAGGGCAAGCTGCCTGAGCTTGCGGAGCAGGTGCCCTATACGCTGGGCAAGGCCCGCGTGGAGCGGGAGGGCAGCGACGTGACCATCGTGTCCTACTCCATCGGCATGAAAAACGCCCGGGGCGCTGCGGACCTTTTGGCGAAGGACGGCATTAAGGCCGAGGTCATCGACCTCATCACCCTGTCCCCTTGGGACAAGGAGACGGTGCTGAACTCCGTGAAGAAGACTCACCGTCTGTGCGTGGTTCACGAGGCGGTGAAGCAGGGCGGCTTTGGCGCGGAGATTTCCGCCACCGTGGCCGAGGAGGCAATGGAATACCTGGACGCGCCCATTCTGCGGTACGGCGCTCCGTTCTGCCCCATTCCCTTCGCTCCCACGCTGGAGAAGATGGTGCGCGTGTATCCGGAGGACCTGTACAAGGGCATCAAGGGCATGTTTTAATGCCTGAAAAAGGAGATTTTCAAATATGGCAACTGAAGTATTGATGCCTAAAATGGGTCTGACCATGACCGAGGGCACCATTGAAGAGTGGAAGAAGAAGGAGGGCGACGCCGTTCAGGCGGGCGATATCCTGTTCTCCGTGGCTACGGATAAGCTGACCAACGACGTGGAAGCCGACACAACCGGAACCCTTCTGAAGATTCTCTTTGGCGAGGGCGAAACCGTGGAGTGCAAAACCGTTATCGCATGGATCGGCGCACAGGGTGAGGCTGTTCTCGGCGCACCCGCCGCCTCTGCGGCCCCGTCTGCTGCTGCGGTACCCGCTGCGCCCGCAGTATCTTCGGAGGCGCCGCAGGCCACTGCGCAGACCGCGGAACGCACTCCCGGCGGCTTTGTTTTGGCAACGCCTTACGCCCGAAAGCTGGCAAAGGAGAAGGGCTATGACCTGTCCCGGATTTCCGCCACCGGCCCCAAGGGGACTGTGGTGGCAAGGGATGTGGAGTCCTTCGCCGCAGGTCCAAAGACCAGCCCCATGGCCGCAAAGCTGGCGGCGGAGCTGGGCGTGGATTTGTCCGGTCTGGATGCGGACGGACGGGTGATGAAGGCCGACGTGCTGGCCGCCGCCGGAAAGGCTGTCGCCGAGACACGGAATGTGCCTGTGGGTGTGCAGGGCAGCAACGACGAAGCCCCCAAGAAGGTGGACCCGCTGCGCCGCAGCATTGCCGCCAATATGACCGTCTCGTGGCTAACCTCTCCCCGCGTGACCTATACGCATCCGGTGGACGCCACCGCCATGAAGGAGTTGCGCGCCAAGCTGAAGGACGGGTTGAAGGAGCGGGGAATCAAGCTGACCTACAACCACATTCTGATGAAGGTGGCTGCCAAGGCCCTGACGGAGTTCCCGGATATCAACTCCAGCTTTGCGGACAACATGCTGACCCACCACACCCATGTGAATATTGGCCTTGCCGTTGCCAAGGGCACGGGGTTGATCGTCCCCAACGTGAAGAGCGCTGAGGCCAAGTCTCTGGCGGAGATCGCGCAAGAGACGGAGGGCCTGATTGCCGCCACGCGGGATGGCAAGCTTTCGATGGAGGACATGACCGGCGGAACGTTTACCATTTCCTCGCTGGGGCCCTATGGAATCACCAATTTCTCCCCCATCATCAACCAGCCGGAGCTTGCGATTCTGGGCGTGTGCGACATGGTAGATACCCCGGTGGTGCGGGATGGGGAAATTGTGATTCGTCCCATGATGAACCTGTGCCTTACCGCCGACCACCGGGTGGTGGACGGCGTGATGGCCTCCAAATTCCTCCAGCGCCTCTGCGAGCTGCTGGAAAATCCGTATATGCTTCTGGTGTAAAGAGGGGACTTCGTCCCCCTTTAGATTCCCCCACACCAGTGACACCGGCCACTGGTGAACGCCGCCCAAGGCGGCTGGAATTATGTATCTTTGTCAGGCGCATGTCCTGACAAAGATATTTTGAGTTAGTTTTCCGCAAGGCGGAGAAATCAGGGGGGCCTGGCTGAGGCCGGGCCCCCTGCCTGATTGAAGAAAGAAGGACATTTATTATGGCAATTGAAGTTCTGATGCCGAAAATGGGCCTGACGATGACCGAGGGCACCATCGAGGAGTGGAAGAAAAAAGAGGGTGACGCCGTAAAAGCGGGGGACATTCTGTACTCCGTGGCCACGGACAAGCTGACCAACGACGTGGAGTGCGACACCAACGGCACGCTTCTGAAAATTATGGTGGGTGAGGGAGAGACGGTGGCCTGCAAGACCGTGGTGGCCTACATCGGCCAGCCCGGCGAAGCGGTTCCCGCCCCGGGCAAAGCAGCCACCGCATCCGCTGCCCCCGCAGCGAAACCCACTGCTGCCGCACCCGCATCCACTCCGGTGGCAGCTGCACCGACGGTTGGCGCGAAGACCGTTTTCGTGGTGGGAGGCGGCCCCGGCGGCTATGTTGCCGCCATCCGGGCCGCGCAGTTGGGCGCAAAGGTCACGCTCATCGAGCGGGAGCATTTGGGCGGCACATGCCTGAACATCGGCTGTATCCCCACCAAGTGTCTGCTCCACAGTGCGGAGCTGATCTCTCAGATTAAGGAGCAGGGAGCGGAAATTGGTGTAAAGGTTGATAGCGTTACAGTGGACTTTCCACAGGTGATTTCCCACAAAAATGATATTTCCAAGAAACTAACCTCCGGCGTGGCGGGTCTTCTGAAGCTGAATAAGGTGACAAAGCTTGACGGCGAGGCTACCTTCACCGCACCCAAGACCCTGTTGGTGAAAAAGGCTGACGGGTCTTCCGAAACCATGACTGCCGACGCGATCATCGTGGCCACCGGCTCCGTCAACTTCGCGCCGCCCATCCCCGGATTGAAGGAGAACCCCAACTGCATCGACTCCACCGGCGCACTGAGTCTTGAGAAGCTGCCGGAGAGCATGGTGGTGATCGGAGGCGGCGTGATCGGACTGGAGCTGGCCTGTGCCTACTCCGCCTTTGGCACGAAAATCACGGTGGTGGAAGCGCTGGACCACATGCTGCCCATGCTGGACGGCGACCTTACGGAAATCGGCGTGGCTCACATGAAGAAGGTGGGCATGGAGTTCCATTTGGAGTGCCCCGTGCAGGCTGTGGAAGCATCTCCTGTGGGTGCGAAGGTCGTCTGCAAAAATAAGGTGGGCGAAACCGTCAGCTTTGAAGCAGAGAAGGTTTTGGTGGCAATCGGCCGCCGCGCCAACACCGCGTCGCTCAATCTGGAGGCCGCCGGGCTGAACAACGACCGGGGCCGCATCATCGTCAATGAGAAGATGGAAACCAGCGTTCCCGGCGTGTATGCCATCGGCGACTGTGTGATGGGCTATGCCCAGCTTGCCCACACCGCCTCCGCCATGGGCGAGGTGGCTGCGGAAAATATCTGCGGCGTGCCGGCGGTGTACGACGAGAAGACCAATCCTACCTGCGTGTATATGGAGCCGGAGGCTGCCGGAGTGGGCCTCACGGAAGAACAGTGCAAGGCGAAGGGCATTGCTTATAAGGTTGGCAAATTCCCCATGAGCGCCAACGGAAAGGCTCTGATTCTCAACGATGGAGAGGGTTTGGTGAAGATCATCGCCGATGAGAAACACGGCGAGATTTTGGGTATGCACATCATCGGGCCCCGGGCCACGGACCTCATTGCCGAGGGTGCGTTGGCCCTGCGGCTGGAGGCCACGGTGGAGGAGCTGATCTCCACGATTCACAGTCATCCCACCGTCACGGAAACAATGCGCGAGGCGGCTTTGAACGTGGAAAAGCGAGCAATCCATACCAAAAATTAAGCGCGTACCCCTCTTAAAAAACGATGCCGCCCGCCGTAAAATTACGGCGGGCGGCGGCATGTGGAATTTTTTTGGCTCGGAGCGGGAAATTTAAAGAGCGCTTATTCAGGAAAGTCCAAACCCGCCTGAAAACCATTTGCCCCGGTGACAATGATGTCCCCCGCCGCCGGAAGCCCCTCGCAGAGATACAGATTTACCTGCACGCCATCAGGATGCCCCGGATAATTTAGAACGCTGTATGTATAGCGGGTGACCTGTTGGCCCTTCAGCTCCGCCAAATCAAAGCCCTGCTCCCGTTGAAGATCGTTATAAGCCTCGTAATCCTCTGTCAGGGGGTCCGGAATGCGGATTTGCAGGGTGGATACCGGGTCGGGGGAAACCTCCCAGCCCAGCTCCTTTAAGTAGCCGTTGCGGGCCTCCTCCGTGTCCAGCCGCGCGGCGCCGTTCTCCGCCGGACTGCGGAAAATACCGCCGAGCACCACCAGCAGAATTGCCAGCGCGGCAAGCAGCACCACTGCCGCAAGCACCCGTTTCTTTCGCAGATGCGCCGTCCAGATGAACATAAACAACCATCCCTTTCTCCCCGCGCGCCGCAAGCAGCCGCGCGCAAAACCATGACACTTCGGACAAACTCTCCTACCCTTCCGTCATTTCCTTATTCCATTCGCCGCTGGGATATGCTAAAATTAAGGACAATCGCAATGGAAAGAGGGGAGTGAGCCGTGGAAATGCAGAGACTGGACAAGCTGCTTTCTGGAACCGGGAAATGGTCCCGGCGTGAGGTAAAGTTGCTGGTGAAGCAGGGACGGGTTTTGGCAGACGGTGCGCCCGCGCCCTCGCCAGAGACGAAGTACGACCCGGAGACTGCGGTTCTGGCGGTGGATGGGGAGCCTGTTGTGCTGTCCCGATACATATGGGTGATGCTAAACAAGCCTGCGGGCGTTCTCTCCGCAACGGAGGACGGGCGGGGCCAAACCGTTTTGGACCTTCTGCCAACCGAGCTGCAAAGGCTGGATATGTTTCCGGTGGGGCGGCTGGACAAGGACACAGAGGGTCTGCTTTTGCTGACAAACGACGGGCAGACCGCCCATCGGCTCCTCTCCCCGAAATATCATGTGGACAAAGTGTATTACGCAAGAACGGCTGGGAGTCTGGAGGAAGCGGACAGCCGTGCGTTCGAGTCGGGCATGACACTGGAAGACGGCCTTGTTTGCCTGCCTGCGGGTCTTGAAATTCTGTCGGCGGGAGATACGAGCGAGTGTCTTGTGACGCTTCGGGAGGGAAAGTTTCATCAGGTGAAGCGTATGCTGGCGTTTCGGGGAAAGCCTGTGCTGTATCTCAAACGGCTGTCCATGGGCAAATTGACTCTGGATGCGGCGCTGGACTCCGGCGGCTTTCGCCTTCTGACAGAGGGGGAGCGGCAGATGTTACAAAACGGCGAAAGCGGAATCAGTTGAAAGCTGAATATCACACAAAAAGCCGTCTAAAATTTTGTTGAAAAAAGAAAAAAAGTCTTGCATTTTCACAAAAATGTCGATATAATATGGGCATTGACAAAATGCACAAAGAAAAACGCAGAATGTGCGCTAGGAGGGCCGGCAATGTCGGGAAGAATTTTTCAGAATGTAGTCCTGCAGCTCAAGGAGAACGCGGACCGGACGGTGGGCGTGATCGACGGAGAGGGAATCGTCATCGCGTGCAGCGAGCTTTCCATGATCGGGCAGCGGTGGGCGGAGTTTGTCCCCGCGATCAATACCGCAGGGGGGAGCATGGTGGTTTCCTCCGGAAAGACGTTCAAGGCGCTGAACGGCTGGGGGGCGCAGTTTGACTATGCCGCGTTTGCCTTCGGCGACAACGAAATCAGCAAAACAGTCTGCGCTCTTGCCGCTGTGGCGCTGAATTCCGCCAAGTCCTATTACGAGGAAAAGCACGACCGCGGTTCCTTTATTAAGGATATTATCACCGACAACATCATGCTGGGCGACATTTATATGCGTGCCAAGGAGCTGCGGGTTTCCAGTGACGTGGCCCGGGGCGTGTTTGTCATTCGTTCCCTGAAAAAGACCGAGTCCGTCCCCACGGACGCGATTCAAACCCTGTATCCCGACCGGCAGAACGATTTTGTTCTCTCTGTGGGCGAAGGGAACGTGGTTTTGATCTGCCAGCTTCCTGAGGGGGCCGGCGTCCGCGAGTTGAACAAGATTGCGGCTTCCATTGAAGAGGCACTTCAGGTAACCGGCGAGCCCTCTGCCGTGGTGGGCATCGGCACCGTGGCAACTCATCTGCGTGATTTGGCCAAGTCCTATAAGGAGGCGCAGATCGCCATTGAGGTGGGCAAGGTCTTTGACACGGAGAAATACGTCATCAATTATGAAAACCTTGGCATTGGCCGTCTGATTTATCAGCTTCCCACCACACTGTGTGAGATGTTCTTACAGGAAGTATTCAAGAAAAATCCTATCGATGCGCTGGATAAGGAGACACTGTTCACCATCCACAAGTTCTTTGAAAACAACCTCAACGTCTCCGAAACCGCCAGAAAGCTGTTTGTCCACCGCAACACGTTGGTGTACCGGCTGGAGAAAATCAAAAAGCTTACGGGGCTGGACCTTCGGGAATTTGACGACGCCATCACCTTTAAGGTGGCACTGATGGTCAAGAAATACCTGACCTCCCGGGGCATCGACGCCTGATTGAAATAGTAAAAAGAGCGGACGCTGCGTCCGCTCTTTTTTTCTGTGGCGAGGTGCGTTTTGCCCGCTGTCCCAGTGGAAAGCGCGGACAAATTCAGGAATTTTTGCGTTGGACAAAGGTCCCCGGATATGATATAATACAGAGCTGTATGAGTGTGAAAAATGTACGAGGTGTTTCCATGCGGATTGATGTGCTGGGCGTGGGCTTTGACAATGTGACCATGGCGGAGGCCGTGGCGGAAGGGCAGCGCCTTTTGAATACGGAGGGAGCGCATTATGTCGCGACTCCCAACCCCGAAATTATAGAGCTTTGCCGGGAGGACCCGACGGCTCTAAGCGTCGTGAACGGCGCGGCGCTGGTTTTGCCGGACGGCATCGGCGTCATTAAGGGTGCGGCGATGCTGGGGACTCCCCTGAAGGAAAAAACGCCGGGGATTGAATTTGCAGAGCGTTTGATGGGGAAACTGGCGGAGGAGGGGAAGTCTCTCTACCTGCTGGGGGCGAAGCCGGGGGTTGCGGAGGAGGCGGGGACCCGCCTTGCGGCCCGCTATCCCGGCCTGAGAATTGCCGGGACCCACGACGGGTATTTTAAAGAGGACGCACCTGTGGTGGACGCTATCCGCCTTAGTGGTGCGGACTGTGTGTTTGTGTGCCTTGGCGCGCCGAAGCAGGAGATGTGGATGGCGAAAAACGGAGAGACCACAGGAGCACGTCTGCTGTGCGGCCTGGGAGGAAGTCTGGACGTATTTGCGGGCCGGGTGGAGCGCGCCCCGGAATTTTGGTCCCGCCACGGGCTGGAGTGGTTTTACAGACTGTGCAAAGAACCCCGCCGCCTTGGGCGCATGATGAAGCTGCCTCTGTTTCTGATTCATGTGCGCGCAGAAAGGAGACGGCGGAAATGAACGGAAAGCTGATTGTGTTTGAGGGGACCGACGGGTCCGGCAAAGCCACACAGGCCCGGCTGCTGGGAGAAAGACTGAAAAAAATGGGCGTACCTTTTTTGGAGATTGACTTTCCCCGGTACGGAAACCCCTTTGCCGAGCCTGCCAGACTGTATTTAGATGGGGCGCTTGGGAAAAACCCCGGCGATGTCAGCGCCTGTGCTGCTTCTGCGCTGTTTGCGGTGGATCGGTACGCCTCCTATAAGCAGGACTGGGGCGCGGCCTACGAGGCCGGAGGGCTGATTCTTGCCAACCGGTACACCACCTCCAACGCGGTGCATCAGGCGTCGAAACTTCCGCCCGCCGAGCGGACGGACTTTTTAAACTGGCTGTTTGATTTGGAGTATTGCCGTCTGGGTCTGCCAAGGCCCGATCTGGTGCTCTATCTGGATTTGCCTACGGAACTTTCGGAACAGATGCTCCGTCAAAGGGAGCGCAGCACGGGGATCAAGGCAGACATCCATGAGCAGGACGACGCATATCTGCAAGAATGCCGGGAGAATGCCCGCAAGATTGCCCGGGACCTTGACTGGACGGTGGTGAACTGCGCCAGAGAGGGCCAGATTCGCTCCGTGGAGGAAATTCACGAAGAGGTATGGAGTAAGATGGAGAAATATCTGTAAAGCTTGTCCTCTTTACGTGCTGGGAAAACGGGACGCAGTGCGTCCCGTCTGCCCGTGGAGGTGGATCAGCAGCAGTTGTCGTTGCAGCCGCAGTTGTTTCCGCAACTGTTTCCGCAACTGTTTCCGCAACTGTTTCCATTGAATCCGTTCCCGCAGCAGCAGAAGAGAAGAACGATAATGATGATCCACCAGCAGGAGTTGTTGCCATTCCCCGAGTTAAAGCACATGGATTTGTCACCTCACTTAAAGTCTTTGTGATAGTCTATGCACGGGTTTGCAAAAGGGAGACTTGGCCATTAAAATTTTCTAAACGCGGCAAAATCACAGGAGGTATGACAGGTTATGTCCGAATATAACAATCAGGAAACCGCAAGCTGGGATGCGAAGCAGGTTCGCCGGGAAGGCGGCCGTCCGTCGTCTTCCGGTCATGGAGAGCGGGGAGAAGGTCCTCGCCGCCGTCGCCGCCGCAGGCGGTTTCTCAGCGGGTGGAAATATGCGTTGTTTGTGTTGCTGACTTCTGTGCTGGTGGCGGGCCTTGGCTGGCTGCTGGTGAATGATTTTTGCGCCTTCAGCAAGCCGGATGTCACTACCACTGTTGAAATCACGGCGGACGACAATTTGAAAACCGTTTCCAACAAGCTCAAGGACGCGGGGCTCATTCAGTACAAGTGGTTCTTCCGGCTTTTCGGCGGATTTGCCGACGCCAACGAAAAAATTGGTATTGGCAACTATGAGCTGAGTACCGAGATGGATTACATGGCGCTGATCAACGCCATGCACAACTCCTCCGGCGGCATGAACACGGACACCGTCCGCGTCACCATTCCCGAGGGGTACACCGTCCGGCAGATTATTGCTCTGCTGGTCAAAAACCGTGTTAACACGGAAGCGGCCCTCACCGAGGCCGCACAGAACGGCACATTCAATTATGATTTTATCGACAACACCTCCAAGGAGCTTTCCCGGCTGGAGGGATATCTGTTCCCGGACACCTATGATTTCTACGTGAACGAGAAGCCCGAAAGCGCCCTGCGCCGCCTGATTTCCAACTTCTCCGCGAAGATGGACGAGGATATGATGGCGCAGGTGGAAGCCTCGGGTCACAGTCTCAAGGAAATTGTCACCATCGCATCCCTCATTGAAAAGGAAACGGCTGGCGGTGATCAGGCCACCATTGCCTCCGTCATTTACAACCGGCTGGCGGATACCGGGAGTCACGGAACCTATAAAATGCTTCAGGTGGACGCGTCGCTGCTGTATGCCATCCCGGATCATGAGGGCGTCATTACGAATGACGACAAAAAGGTGGATTCTCCATACAATCTGTACAAATACGCAGGCCTGCCGCCCACGCCCATCGCAAACCCGGGCCTGAAATCTTTGCAGGCGGCACTGAGCCCCGAAACTACCGGCTATTATTTCTACGCATTGGGCAAGGACAGAACGCACTTTTTCTCCGCCACCCTTCAGGAGCACAACCAGTTTATCAACAGCGATCAGTATGTCGGAAATTAAGCTTCCTGAGCTGCTTTGCCCCGCAGGGGATATGGAGCGGCTAAAAATGGCTGTGGCCTACGGGGCGGACGCGGTATATCTGGCGGGTACCAGTTTTGGAATGCGCTCTTTTGCCGGGAATTTTTCGGACGAAGAGCTTCCCGACGCGGTGGAATACGCCCACAGCCGGGGCGTGAAGGTCCACTGCACGGTGAACACCGTGCCCCACAATGACGAGGTTGCCAGTCTCCCGGCGCATCTGGAAACGCTCCAGAGCGCCGGGGTGGACGCGCTGATTGCGGCGGATATGGGGGTGTTTGCGTTGGCGGGAAAATATGCCCCCCTTTGCCAACGGCACGTCTCTACACAGGCTGGTATCGCCAACTATGAAAGCGCCCGGGCGTGGCACGATCTGGGCGCAAAGCGGGTGATTCTGGCCCGGGAGCTGAGCTTGGAGGAAGTCCGGGAAATCCGGGCAAAAACGCCG
>NZ_DALZCH010000011.1:0-49952 GCF_031978065.1 Oscillibacter sp. | reverse complement strand
ATTGATTGGTGCTCGATGGTATATGGGGCCATTGTGTCGGCCCTGTGGCCTCTGATTACGCTGTACAGTCTGGATTACATGTCCCACGAAGGACACGAAAGCCGGTTTTTCGGGTTCTGGATCGCAAGCTTCGGCGTGGTGCTGGGGATTGCGTTTGCGGAGGATTTTCTCACCCTGTATCTGTTCTATGAGCTGCTGACCTTAGCGACACTGCCGCTGGTAATGCACTTTATGGACGAGAAGGCCCGGTACGCCGGGAGAAAATACTTGGTGTATTCCCTGTCGGGGGCGGCGTTCGCTTTTATCGGCATTGTGTTTCTGCTGCGCTATGGGACAACGCTGGACTTTACCTATGGCGGTGTGCTGGACTTTGCAAAGGCAGCGGGGAACGAGACCACGCTGTGGGCGGTGTTCGTTTTGGCGTTTTTCGGCTTTGGCGTGAAAGCGGCCGTGTTCCCCTTTGGTGGGTGGCTGCCGGATGCGTCTGTGGCGCCTACGCCGGTGTCCGCCCTGCTTCACGCGGTGGCGGTGGTGAAGGCAGGGGCCTTTGCGGTGCTGCGGCTGATCTATTTTGGATTTGGCGCGGATTTTCTGCGGGGAAGCTGGGCGCAGTACGTGGTGATGACGGCGGCGATTCTGACGATCATTTACGGTGCGGCCAGGGCACTGCGCACGCCCCACCTGAAGCGGCGGCTGGCTTTTTCCACGGTGAGCAATCTGAGCTACATCCTCTTTTCACTGACGCTGATGCTGCCCGCGGGACTGGTGGGTGCACTGACCCACATGGTTTATCACGCAGTGGTGAAAATCACCATGTTCTGCTGCGCCGGTTCCATTATCCAAAAGAGTGGGCGAGAGTATATCTATGAATTCGAAGGATTGGGACGGCGGATGCCGGTGGTATTCGGGACGTTTACCGTGTCGGCCTTCGCCCTGATCGGCGTGCCGCCTTTGGGGGGCTTTGTGGGAAAGTGGATGATTTGCACGGCGGCGGTGATCTCGGAGAACCCGTGGGCCTATTTCGGAATCGGGGCTTTGATTTTATCCACGCTGCTGACCACGCTGTATATGATGACTATTTTCGTCCGGGCATGGTTTCCGGTGGGCGCGGTGGACCATGAGGCGCTTTCCAAAATCCACGACCCGGGACCGGCGATGACAGTTCCGTTGGTGGTGCTGGCGGCGGCGGGAGTGGTGCTGGCGCTGTTTTCCGCGCCGTTGATTGAATTCTTACAGGCGGTAAGTCTGAATACGCTATAAAAGGAGGAGACGCTGAATGAGCTCGTTTTTACTGCTGTTTTTGGTGTTTTTTCCGTTTTTGGCGGCGTATTTTGTATACCCCATGCGAAGAAGGGGACGTGAGTACCGCAATCTGTATGTCCGAATTATTCCGGGAGTGGAGATTTTTGCGGCGTTGCTGCTTCTGCTTGCGCCGGGAACTGCGGTGCTCCCTCAATTGTGCGGGCTGGGGCTGCGGTTTGAGGCGGGAAGCCTCCACACGACCATGGCTGTTATGGCGGCGTTTTTGTGGCTGATGACGGCGCTGCCCAGCAAGGAATATTTTGCGGACCGGGAGGGCGTGAACCGCTACTACTGCGCATGGATGGTGACACTGGGGGCGCTGATGGGCGTGTTTCTGGCGGCGGATTTTTTTACGCTGTTTATATTTTTTGAAATAATGTCCTTCGCTTCCTATGTATGGGTGGCGCAGAATGAGAATCCCGACGCACTGCGGGCCGGACAGACCTATCTGGCGGTGGCGGTGTTTGGAGGAATGATGCTGCTGGTGGGGCTGTTGATGCTGGACCATCTGCTGGGCTCGCTGGTATTTCGGGAGCTTCCCGCGCTGGTGGCGGCGTTGGAGGACGGACGGCGGGGAGAACTGCTGGCGGCAGGCTTGTTCTGCCTGACGGGCTTTGGCGCGAAGGCGGGCATGGTTCCCCTGCACATCTGGCTGCCCAAAGCCCATCCCGTGGCACCCGCGCCGGCGTCGGCACTGCTGAGCGGAATTCTCACCAAGAGCGGAATTTTCGGTATTTTAATCATTTCCCGGTATCTGCTTTTTTCAAGCGTCGAATGGAACGGGGTGCTTCTTATCTCCGGAACCGTGACGATGGTGCTGGGGGCGGTACTGGCGTTGTTCTCCGTCAATCTGAAGCGGGCGCTGGCCTGCTCGTCCATGTCTCAGATTGGGTTTATCCTGCTCGGCGTGGCCATGCAAGGGTATCTGGGGGAAGATAATGTGCTGGCGGCATGGGGCACTGTGCTGCACATGGTGAATCACGGGCTGATTAAGCTGGTGCTGTTTGTGTCGGCGGGCGTGATTTATCTGGCGACCCACGCGCTGGACTTAAACGAGCTGCGGGGCTGGGGACGGAACAGGCCCATGCTGAAAGCGGTATTTTTTGTGGGCGCGGCGGCGATTGTGGGCATACCGGGAACCTCGGGTTATATCAGCAAGACGCTGCTGCACGAGAGCATTGTGGAATACGTTCACTATCTGGAGCACACAGGAAGCTCTGCGGCCGGGTTCCAGACGGTGGAATGGCTGTTTTTAATTTCCGGAGGGCTGACGGCGGCCTATATGACGAAGCTGTTTGTGGCAATTTTTGTAGAAAATCGGGCGGAGCGACAGAGATTCAGCGCCCGTGAGTACATGACCCCGGCTACGGGTCTGGCGGTGGGATTGACGGCGTTTTTACTGGTGGTCTTTGGGTTGACGCCCTGGGTTTCCATGCAGGTGATCGCGGAGCGGTCCTCCGTGTTTCTGCGGGCGGGGGAAAGTCACGGGATATTCCGCTATTTTTCATGGGTGAATTTGCAGGGAGCACTGATTTCTCTGGGCATTGGCGCGGTGGTGTATCTGCTGATTGTGCGGCTGGCGCTGTGCAGGAAGACAGCAGAGGGAACCGTATACCTGGAGCGATGGCCCAAAGGGTTGGATTTGGAGGAGCTGGTATACCGTCCTGCCGTGCGGGGGCTTGCGTTCCTTGGGGCGATGTGCGCCCGGACGGCGGCGGGCCTTGGCGACCTTTTGGTAGTGGTGGGGGAGAAGCTGCTGTATCTGAAGGCGCCCGGCATCTTCGTACCCAAGAAGAACGAAAATTTTGGCGTATACGCCCGTAAGCCCAAGCGGTTTTTGATTGGCGAAACTTTTGCCTTCGATTTGACGCTGGCGGGAATCGGGTTGGTGGGGGCGCTGACTTATATCTTTTTTACCGGGTAGTGTCTGCACGGGAACAGAATAAAAACGGGCGGGAAGCTGATGGCTTCCCGCCCGTTTTCTGATTCATGCGGCGGGGCCGCCCACTCCGCCGAAGGGCGGATGTTTTTTTGAAAGTTTTCAAAGATGTACGCGGACGTGCAAATTTGGGGCAATGGGGGGACTGGTATAGAAGAGCGAGGTGATTGGATGGGAAAGAAACTGACGGGCGCGGAGCGGGATCGGTTTTGCCGGGAATTTCTGATCTCTATGGATCCAAACCGGGCGGCAAAAAGCATCGGGAGGGCTGATGGCTACGCGCTGCTGAGAAAAAGCGAGGTAGCCGAGCGGCTGAAATGGATGCGGCGGATGGAGCTGCCCACCCGGCAGGACATTTTGCGGCGGCTGGGGCAGATGGCGTTCGGGCGGGTGTCCGACGCGGCAAAACTGGCAAGCAGGGAGCTGGTGGAGGCGGGAGAGTTGGATTTGTCCGATGTGGCGGAGCTGAAAATTACGGACAAGGGCACGGAAATGAAGCTCATCGACCGGGTGCAGGCGCTGGAGACGCTGTGGGGCCTTTTGGAGGAAGGTGGCGAGGACGGTATGGAGCGGTTTTTGCAGGCTCTGAAGACCGAGGACGAGAAGGAGGGGCCCGGACGTGGAGGCGGTGCGGTTCTCTGAAAAGCAGCGGCGGGCGCTGCGGTGGTGGCAGACGGACGGGGAGAAGTACGACGCGGTGATCTGCGACGGAGCGGTCCGCAGCGGGAAGACCTTTTCTATGGGGTTATCTTTCTTTCTATGGGCCCAGAGCGGCTTTAATGGGCAGCAATTCGGCGTGTGCGGGAAGACAATTCTCTCGCTGCGGAGGAACGTGCTGGGAGAAATTGTGCCGGAGCTGAGGAAGCTTGGGATGCAGTGCACGGAAAAACGGTCTGAAAATCTGCTGGTGGTGCGCAGCGGAAAGCGGCGGAACAAATTTTACTTGTTCGGTGGGAAGGATGAATCCAGCGCGGCACTGATTCAGGGAAGCACCTTTGCCGGGATATTGCTGGATGAAGCGGCGCTGATGCCAAGGTCCTTTGTGGAGCAGGCCTGCGCCCGGTGTTCCATTGCGGGAAGCAAGCTGTGGATGGATTGCAACCCGGAAGGCCCGGGGCATTGGTTCTACCGGGAGTGGATTTGCAAGGCGGAGGAGAAGCGAGCGTTGTATCTCCACTTTACCATGGAGGACAATCCGGCGTTGTCGGCGGAGGTCAAGCGGCGGTATCGGAGCTGTTACAGCGGAATTTTCTACCGGCGGTTCGTGCTGGGGGAATGGGCTGCGGCCCAAGGGCTGGTATACGACTTCTTTGACCGAGAGAAGTTTTGCCGGAACGCGCCGGAGGAAGAGCCGGAGCGGTGGCGCATATCCGTGGATTACGGGACGGCAAACCCCGCGTCCTTTGGCCTGTGGGGCTTGTGGGATGGGGTGTGGTTTCGGGTGAAGGAATATTACTACAATTCCCGGGCGGAGGGACCGCAGAAAACCGATGCGGAATATGTGGAGGATTTACGGAAGCTGGCGGGGGAGCGGCGGATTGAGACAGTGGTGGTTGACCCGTCGGCGGCCAGCTTTATCGCGGCGCTGCGGCAGGCGGGATACGACGTTGAAAAGGCAAATAACGATGTGCTGGACGGCATCCGCACCACGGCGGACGCGCTGAAGAGCGGGAGAATCGTGATTTGCGAAAGCTGTGAGGACTGCCTGCGGGAGATGGAGGCCTATTGCTGGGAACCGGGAGGAAAAGACGCGCCTAAGAAGGAAAACGACCACGCCATGGATGATCTGAGGTATTTTGCCATGAGTCTGGCAAAGCCGCGGAGCGGCGGCTTCGCGGCGACGTGGGTGGAGCGGGAAGCGTAAAAATGCGGGAGGAGCGAGGATGAGATTCGGAAAGAGGAAACAAGAGCCGGGAAAGGCTGCCACTGCGGTACAACTGCGAAACGCGGAGCGGCATCCTTTCGGCGTGCTGGATGGGTATGTGCCCCTGCGGGGCGGCGAGCTACGGCTGTATCGGGCGATCCGGGAGGGCGTTCCGGTGGTGGATGCGGCGGTTTACAAGCTGATTCGGATGACCGGAGGCGTGGATGTAAAGTGCGCGGACGCGGCGGCGCAGCGGGCGCTGCGGGAATTTTTGCGGACAGTGCCAACGGGGCGCGCGCAGCGGGGCATTAACGCATTTTTGGAGTGCTATCTGGATTCACTTTTGACCTGCGGCCGGGCCATTGGTGAAATTGTGACGGCGAAAAACGGACGGGAGATCGGTGCATTGCTGTGCGGTCGGGCAGAAGACCTGGAAATTTACGAGGGGGACAATCCGCTGGATTTTCAGCTCTGCGGAACGGATGAGCACGGGAGAATAGGTCCGCTGCCCCGGCAGGAGCTGCTGCTGTTCACTCCCTTTAATCCGGAGACGGAAAACCCTTATGGAGTATCGCTTTTGCGCTCCATGCCGTTTTTGACGGATATCCTGATGAAGATTTACCACACGGTGGGAGTCAACTGGGAGCGGTGCGGCAACGTGCGGTTTGCGGTGACCTGTAAGCCCGGAGAGGACGGACGGGGACAGGCGGAGGAGCGCAGCCGGCAATTGGCGGAGGAGTGGTCCGCCGCTATGCAGGACGCAAAAAGCGGCCGGGTGCGGGATTTTGTGGCGGTGGGCGATGTGGAAATCAAGGCCATCGGCGCGGATGAGCAGATTTTGGACAGCGAGGTGCCGGTGCGGCAGATTTTGGAGCAGATTGTGGCCAAGACGGGGATCCCTCCGTTTATGCTGGGGCTGAGCTGGAATTCTACCGAGCGGATGAGCGCCCAGCAGGCAGATATGCTGACCACCGAGGTAGCCGCCATCCGGCGGACGCTGAATCCCGCTGTGGAGAGAATTTGCAGTCTGTGGCTGCGGATGCACGGCTACGGATGCGGATTTGAGACGGTTTGGGAGGATGTCAATTTGCAGGACGAGGTGGAAGACGCCCGGGCGGCATTATATCTGGAGCAGGCACGGAAGCTGAGAATTGAGAACGACGCGGCGGAGAAAAAGGCGTGATGCTGCGGGCAATTAGTTTACATAATAGTTAAAAAGGGGCGAGAAAATGGACGTGCGAAAGGATGCGGGCGCGGCGGAGCGGTGGGCGGCCGGAGAGGACGACATGGGTCTGATTAACCGCTTTTCCAAAGGGACGCTGACGGCGGAACAGGTATACACCTTTGCGGTGCGGCTGTGCGACAACGAGGTGGACCGGGACTTTGAGCGATTTGACGAGGCGGCGCTAAACGCGCTGGGAGATTTGTTTGTGGGGAAAAGCGGCGTGTTTGACCACCAGTGGTCCGCGCTGGGGCAGACGGCCCGGATTTATCGGACGGAGCTGGTGCGCGAGGCAGGCTGCAGCACGGCGGCGGGAGACGGCTATTGCTATCTCAAGGCGTGGGCCTATCTGATGAAGACCGAGAAAAACGCGGACCTGATTGCGGAGATTGAGGGCGGCATTAAAAAGGAAGTATCTGTTGGGTGCGCGGTGGGGCGGAGTGTTTGCTCCGTATGCGGCGAGGAAAGCGGAAGTTGCCAGCACCAGAAGGGACAGAGCTATGGCGGGAAGCTGTGTTATGTAGAGCTTCGGGAGCCGAAGGACGCCTATGAGTGGTCGTTTGTGGCAGTGCCTGCACAGAGAGAGGCGGGCGTGATGAAGCGCTTCGGCGGTCAGTCGGGCGCGGAGCTGGGGCAGTATGTGGGACAGCGGAAGGAATTTCAGGAGGCGTGGGACACCCTGCGCAAGCAGGCGGAGTTGGGGCGGAATTACCTTTCCGGTCTGCGCCGGGAGGTGGTGCGGCTGGCGCTGGTGAGCGACGAGGCTTTGAACGGAACGGTGTTTCAGTCCATCGCGGACAAGCTGGAGGAGGCGGAGCTGCTGGAGCTGAAAAAAGCCTATGAGGCACGGGCGGAAAAGGTATTTTCCGTGCAGCTTCGCCGGGTGGACCGGGGCGCGGAGCGGGGAGACGGCGAACTGTTTCGGGTGTGACGCGATCCCCGCTGCATTGAGAAAGGGCCGGAAAGCGTTGGCGGTGACGGATATATCAGGCGGCTTTTTGGCGTTTTCAGAGTAGATAAATTTTGAGGAGGAGCACGATGAACATTTCTTTTGAGGGAATCGGACAATGGGGGGCCACATTTTCCTGCACTGAGGTGCGGGAAGGCGAGCTGGTGAAAGTCAGCGGGAACGGAGCCGTCGGCCCCTGCGGCGAAGGGGAGAGCTTTTGTGGACAGGTGATTTCCATGGGCAAGGGCGGTGACGCCTGCGCAGTGCAGCTTGGCGGGTTTGTTACCGCCGGTTACACGGGAAACGCGCCGGGTTTGGGCTGGTGTGGCCTGAGCGGCGACGGTGACGGCGGCGTAAAGACGGACGCAGAGGGGCGGCAGTATCTGGTGGCAGAGGTGGACGCGTCGGCAGGCACCGTCACCTTCGCACTTTAAGAAGGAGGAAGAAGTATGGCTTATCATTACGAGAATATCAAGCTGGAAAAAGGTATGTACGGCAGAGCGGGCAGCAGCTTTTCCAAAACATTGGAGGAGCTGGACCCCAGTGAAAATTACAGAGGCACCCCGGCGGAGGGACTGGACGCGTTTCAGCGCCAGCTCAAGCGCTTTGACATCAAGGTGAAGGGCGCGGGCAGCGACATGGTGGAGAAATTTTTCAAGACCAGCGATTCCGCCGTGCTGTTCCCGGAATTTGTCTCCCGGGTGGTGCGCCAGGGAATGGAGGAAGAGAGTATTCTGCCTGCCATCACTGCCACGGTGACAAATTTCGAGGGAATGGACTATCGCTCTATTGCCTCCGTACCCACGGAGAAGGAAAAAGAGCTCAAGCGCGTGGAGGAGGGCGGCGCGATTCCCTCCACCACCATTCGGATGCAGGAAAATCTGGTGCGGCTGCACAAGCGGGGCAGGATGCTGGTGGCTTCCTACGAGGCGATCCGGTTTCAGCGGTTGGACCTGTTTTCCGTGACGCTGCGCCAGATTGGCGCTTACATCGGCAGAATACATTTGCAGGACGCCATCCGCGTGCTGTGCGACGGCGACGGCAACAAAAATCCGGCGAAGATTTACAGCATTGGGACAGAGCCCATTTCCGGGACCAAGGGAACTCTGAGCTATGACGCGCTGCTGGAATTCTGGAGCCAGTTCGACCCCTACACCATGAACACTATTTTGGTGGGCGGGGACGTGATGCTGAAGCTTCTGAAACTGAGCGAGTTCCAGAATCCTCTGACCGGTCTGAATTTTCAGGGGACCGGCACGCTGACCACCCCGTTGGGTGCGACGCTGCTGAGAACCAGCGCCATGCCCGCGGGCAAGCTGATCGGTCTTGACAAAGGCTATGCCTTGGAGCAGATTTGCGCCGGAGACGTGCTGGTGGAGTATGACAAGCTGATTGACCGGCAGATGGAGCGGGCCGCCATTACCTCTATTTCCGGGTTTGCGAAGCTGTTTACCGAAGCGAGCCGGGTGCTGGAGATCTGATAAACTCCAGCGCGAAAGCAGCAGAGAAGGGAGACGCGAGAATGCAGGAGGAAATTTTAACGCTGGCGAGGACTCTCTCCGGCGCGGGAGAGGATGAAGAAACGGCGCTGGCACTACTGTGCGGTGCGGCTGAGAAGGCGTGGACAGGAAGACTCCGGGAGGGCGTAGAGCCAGAGGAATGCCGGGAGGCATTCCTCTGCGCGGCGGCACTTTTTGCAGCGGCGGGCCTGTCGGCGAGCCGGGGCGGCAGGCAGTTTACGGCGGGGGATGTGTCCGTGACGGAGCCGGGGGGCGGCAAGGATGCGGAGGCCCTGCGCCGGGAGGCGGAGCGGCTGATGGAGCCCTATGTGACGGCGGCGGAATTCCGCTTTCGGGGGGTGCGGGGATGACGGGACGGTTGGACCGCATCTTCCAAAAATACGGACAGGCGGTGACGGTGAACGGCACGGCGGCACGGGCGTTTTTTCAGCCTGCAAGAAAATCAGAAAAAGACGCGCCGTTTGAGGTTACCTCTCTGGGAACTATGGATGACCGGCGGTGGACCTATCTTGGCAGAACGAAAGCAGGCCTGGGGGACCGGGTGGGATTTCAGGGGAGGACCTATACGGTGCGCAACTGCGAGGAAATACACCTGGGGGACGAAACCGTTTGCTGGTGGGCCGTTTTGACGGAGCGGAGAAAGGCGGCGGAATGAACGGACTGAATCAGGTGCGGGACGCGGTGATTAACGCGCTGAAGGGCGCGGGAATTGCGGCGATGTCCGCCTATGAGGGAGCGGCAAAGGAATATGAAGGGCCGGTGGTGTCTGTGGACGTGGCGGCGGCGGAGGGAAAGTCCGTGGGGCTGAGCGGATATCTTGGCGAGAAGCGGGATGAGACAGGCAGCGTCCGGGAGCTGTATGGAATGCAGATGGACGTGACGATCTCCCTCGGCGTGCGCGCGGCGGGGGCGAGTGACTGCGAGACGGCCATGGAAATTGCCGCCGGTGCGCTGATGGAAAAGCTGCCCGCAGGCCTTAAGCTGGAGAAGATGAGCTGGAACGGCATTGCGTGGGACAAAGCAACCGGAATGTTTTTACGGAAGGGGAGCGCGGCTTGCAGGGCTGTGTTCCTGGCGGAGGACTCCGGCGACACGGGGACTTTGCTGGACTTTATACTGAAAGGGACAATCAAAAAATGAACATGACCAAGCATGAGCGGCCGGGGGTGTATTCCTCCTATGACGTGTCCTCCGTGGTATCCGCCGGTGGCGGGACCAAGACCGTGGGCGTGGCCGCGAGAGCGGCCAAGGGCGACGAGGGCGCGATGGTGACGCTGACGGGGTATTCTGAGGGCATCGGGGCATTCGGTGAAGACACAAGCACAGCGGGAATGAGTGCAATTCTGCGGCTGCTGTTTTTAAATGGCGTGTCCAAGGTGGCGGCGGTCCGGGTGGCGGACGACGGCACGGTCTCGGACTATACGGCGGGATTTGAAGCGCTGGGCGGCGTAGAGGACGTGCGCATCATGGTATGCGACAGCACGGACGCTGCGGTACATCAGGCGCTGCGCACGGCCGTAGAAACCTTGTCTGCGGGACGCAGAGAGCGAATTGCGGTGGTGGGAGCCGAAGGAGCGACGGCAGCGGAGCTGACGGCCCACGCGGCGGAGCTGAACAGTGAGCGGATGGTGCTGACCGGGCCGGACGGGACGGCTGGTGAGGGTGCGCCCTCGGGCGTGCTGTGCGCGGCGGCGATGGCAGGCGCCATGGCCGGGGGAAGCGACCCGGCAGCTCCGCTGAATGGGGCGGCGCTGTACGGCTTGAGCGGATTGAGCACGGCTTACCGAGATAACGACATTGACGTGTTGGTGCGGGGCGGCGTGACGCCGCTGGAAAGCATGGCGGGAGTGATTTCCCCGGTGCGGTGCGTGACCACCAGAACCACCACGGACGGAGCGTCGGACGCCACTTGGCGGGAGCTGAGCACCATCCGGATTGTGGACGATGTGATTCCGGCGGTACGTTCCTCGTTGCGCAGCAAATTTTCCCGCACCAAAAACACGGCGCAGAATCGGGGAGCCATCCGTTCGCAGGTAATTGTGGAGCTGGAGAAAAAGCTGGCCGCGGAGATCATTGACAGCTACGGCGAGGTACGGGTGAGCGTATCTGCGGACGAGCCCACCGTGTGTCTGGTGGAATTCAGCTTTGCCGTGGCCCACGGGCTGAACCAGATTTATCTGACGGCCCACATCACGGTGTGAGCGGAAAACAAATATCTGAAAAGGAGCAAAAGCCATGGAGGTTATGGGATTTCCCACCAGCGCGGACATTTATCTGGAGCTGAACGGGAAAAAGGTGGCGGTGGTGCAGAGCTACACCGCCAAGGCCAGCAAGACCAGCAAAAACGTGGAGGCATTTGGAGAGCGGGAGCCGGTGGGGACCATCGGGGGACAAAGCAAGTACACTTTGGAGCTGACCCGCCTGTACGCCACCGACGACGCGATTTCCGACGGAATCAATTTTTACGAGCTCAGCGATTTTTCGCTGGTGATCTGCAAGCCGGACCGGAAGATCATCTACTCGGGCTGTCAGTGGAGCACGATCTCCGAACAGGGCGAACTGGACGCCATGGTGGCGGAAAAAATTACCGTGGTGGCTTCCCGGCGCATTGAGACGACGGCATGAAAACGGCGCCGGACAGACTGACGCCGCTTTCGGCGGGACTGCTGCTGGGTATTTGGCGGGATGTGGCCGCACAGGAAGAAAACGAGACGGTCCGAGGGCTTTTGTGCAATGCACGGGTGCTGGCGGAAAGCTGCTTTCTTGGAGAAGCGCGGCTATTTGAGAGTGCGGAGACGGTTCTGGAGGAGCTGACGGCGGGAGAGATGGAGACGCTTGTGCGGCGGCTGGCGGGGGAGGAACCTGCTTTGCCCGCCGGAGTAAACGTCGGGTTTGACCCGGAACGGTTTCGGGCGATGCGGGGAGAGCGGGCATGAATTACATAGAAGACGCGCTGCGGCGGCAGGCGGCGATGTTTGCCGTTTTGCTGGGTGGCGGGCAGCGGCGAAAGGAAGACGAGGAGAAACAGGCTGGGAGAAACGGGGAGACAGCGGCGGAGAGCGGCGGAGACGGCGCTCTCCGGCTCCGCTCCTTCGACGAGGAGCCGGAAGAGAGACAGGGCTTTCCGGGAGAAATGGCGGCATGGAATCGGCTGCTGGCACGACGCGGGGAAGGGCGGCTTCATCAAGCGACAGGGACGCGGGAGATGACGGTCGCGGAAATTCCCACAGCGGAGAGTATGGGAGCGGAGAGCCCATTTATGGGAAGTGGGCGGAGAGAGACAACACGGCTGAACGCTGGAGAGAATGCGGTTCGGAGGAAAAACGGTGACGGCACGGGACAAGGGGTTGGCGCGGCGGAAATGATCTCCCCGGAGGGAGTTTTCTTCGGGAGCGGAGGGACTCATGCTGGAATTGCGGGGACCGTTCCGGTGGCGGAGGGCGGAGTGTCTGCCGGGACCATGCTTGTAGTGGACGGAGGAATGTCCGCCGGAGAGCTGTCCCGGGCGTTTCAGCGGGACGCAAGACGGTATGACGGCGGGTATCCGCTGTATTGAGACAGGAGAGGTGAGATGGCGTGGAACTGACGCCGATGCGGTACAAGGACTATATATGGCCCCACAATCCGGAGACATATTCCGTCACATGGCAGAGAAAAATTGCGGTGCACAAGGTTCCCTTCGGGCGGTACTGTATGCAGGAGTTGGGGCCGGGGCACCGGGTGATGCGGGGACAGGGCGCGTTTATGGGAGCGAATGCCTATCAGGAATTTCAAAAGCTGGCGGCGGTATTTGAGCGGGATGGTCCGGGGCTGCTGGTGCATCCCGTCTGGCAGGCGGCGGAGGCATATTTTGTGTCTTTGCAGTTGACGGAGGAGCCGCAGCCGGATTTTGTGGGATATGCATTTGAGTTTTGGGAGGATTGCCGACAGAATGCATCTCTCACGGCGGCGGCGACTGCTGCGGAGAGTACCGGCACGGGGGAAACGGGAAAGAGCGCGGACTCCGCCGTATGGTACACGGTGAAGAAGGGAGACACGCTGTGGGGGATTGCAAAGCGGTATGGCGTGACGCTTCAGAGCCTGATTGCGGCAAATCCCCAGATTAAAAATCCAAATCTCATCTACGCGGGAAATCAGGTGCGGGTGAAATGACGGGAAGAATTACGACGTGCGACCATGGAATGTTTGATTTACCCGCGCTGCTGACTTGGGATGTATGCTATACGGGTACTGTGCCCTGCGACAGCTTTGCGGTGACGTGCCTTTACACGGCGGAAATGGAGCCGGTGCTGCGGCAGGCGGCGGGGTTTACGCTGATGGACAGGGACACCGTGCTGCTGCGGGGCATTGTGGATGAATACGAGATTCGCCAGACGGAGGAGGGCCTCAGCGCGATGGTTGCGGGACGGGGCTATGCCGCCCGGCTGCTGGACAACGAGGCACGGGCCGCCGCCTATCAGGGGGCGACGCTTGAGGAAATCGTCAGAAACCATGTGACGCCCTATGGGATTCCCTGTGATAAAACGGCAAGCCTCAGCAGCGGCGGGGAAATGTACACCGTGGCGGCGGGGAGCAGCCAGTGGAAGGCTCTAGAGGACTTTTGCAGGACCTATGGCAACTTTACGCCAAGTTTTGACCGGTTTGGACGGCTGTGGGCGGACAAGGGAGATGCGGGAAAAACATTTGAGATTACCGATTCAACAAACGTTTTGTCACTTGTAAAACGAGAGGATCACTACGGCGTGTTGTCGGAAATACTGGTAATCGACAAGACAAGAAACCAGACGTACAGCGTGCGCAACGAGGAGTGGATTGCCCAGGGAGGGCAGTGCCGCCGAGTTTTGTACACGCCGGGACAGAGCACCTGGGCCAAAATGCGGTATACGGGGGAGTATCAAATTGCGAAGTCTAAAGAGGACGAGACTTCCGTGGAGGTGACGCTGGCGGGGGGCTTTCTGGCATTTCCCGGCGACGTGGCGGCTTTAAGGCTGGCGCGGATGGGGCTGACGGGGACCTATCGCGTGGTGGAAGCCAGAACCCGGGCCGACGGCGGCGGAGAATCCGTTACGCTGACGCTGCGTGAGAAATGACCCAGAGGGAGAGGAGCAAAAAGCGATGTGGTTATCAAAGCAGACAAAGCCGGGGGTATCCGCGTCCGGGGCTGATCTGGGCGTGACGAGTATTTCGGGAGAAAGTGCGGGCGTAGTCACCAGAGGCGAGGTGCGGGCGCTCCCGGTTTATGGGCCGGGAGGATATGCGTGGCGGCCCGCGGCGGGAGAGACGGTGCTGGTCATCAAGGGCGGAACCGGCGGGGAGGAGTCCTGCGTGGCGGGTGCGAAGCAGACGGTCGCACCTGCCGGGCTTCGACCCGGCGAGGTATACATTCACGCCGAAGGCGGAAGCGTATACCTCAAAAACGACGGGACGGTAGAGCTGCAGGGCAGAATTGTTCTGACGGGACAGGTGGAGGTAACCGGAGCGCTGCGTGTGAACGGTAAGCTCTACAAGCCCTGCACATGCGGAGGAGAGTCAGAATGACAGAGCTTAAAATCAAAGACGGAGACTATGTGGCCGACGGTGTGGGCGGAACGGTTCGAGTGAAAGGCCGGGACGCACTGCTGCAAAGGGTGCTGTTCAGACTGACGGCAAGGCGGGGCGGTTTTCCGCTTTTAGAGGATTTGGGCAGCACATTGTACGCGCTGGGAGGCGAAGCCCCTTCTCACAGGCAAAGCGCCGCGGAAGCGGCGGTGGCACAGGCGCTGGCGGAGGAAAAAAATCTGCGTGTGGAGCAGGTGGGGCTGAATGGCGATCATCTGACAGTGCAGATGAACTATGAGGGGGAGGAGCTGAATCTGCAGCTTACGGTGCGGTGACAGAAGAAAACATGAGAACAACGGATGAAATTTATCAGGAACTGCTCTCGGCGTTCCGGGAGCGGTCCGGCTATGGCGCGGAGGATGCCTGCGATCTGGCGGTACGGCTATATGCGGTGGCGGCGCAAGTGCAGGCGCTGGAATGTCAGGCGGACTGGGTGCTGAATCAAAGCTTTCCACAGACGGCCCAAGGTGCTTATCTAGACGATCACGCGGCCATGCGGGGGATTGTCCGTCAGGCGGCGACCCGGGCGGCGGGGACATTGAGGTTTTCTGTGGAGGAAGCGCCGATACAGGATTTGAGCATCCCAATTGGAAGCGTGTGCATGACGGAGGGTGGGATGCGATTTCAGACCACCCGGGCGGCGGTGCTGGCGGCGGGGACACTGACGGCGGACGTGCCCGCAGAAGCGCTGGATTCTGGAAACGGTGGCAATGCCGCGGCGTGGAGTATAACGGTACTGGCGGCATGTCCTATGGGAATTACCGGGTGCACAAATCCGGCGGCATTTTCCGGCGGGTCGGACGCAGAAAGCGACGAGGCGCTCCGCGCAAGGGTGCTGGACAGTTTTGAGCGGCTGCCAAACGGGGCCAACGCCGCCTTTTACGAGGAACAGGCATTGCGGCATCAGGGCGTAGCCGCGGCAGTAGCGGTGGGCCGGGCGAGAGGTATCGGCACGGTGGATGTGTACATCGCAAAATCTTCGGGGGCGCCGGATGCGGCGCTGCTGCGAGCGGTGGAAGCTGATTTGCAGGCAAAGAGGGAGATTGCCGTGGATGTGCGTGTGCTGGCCCCGGAGGAGAGTCGCCTAAATGTGACGGTGGAACTGGACGTGGGTGAGAATGGGAACTTTGCGGCGGTAAAAAGCGCGGCGGAACAGGCAATTGCCGGATGGCTCACGGGAAAGCTGCTGGGAAAGCCCATTCTGCTGGCAGAGCTTGGTCGGCTGATTTACGCCGTGGGCGGCGTGAAAAACTATCATATTCTGTCTCCCTCCTCGGACAGGCAGGGAAGTGCCACGACTTTGTACATCCTCGGAGAGCTGCGCGTGACGGAAATGGGGGCGTGACATGGCGGGCTACGAATCGCATTTGAAAAACCTGCTGACGCCTTTGGGCATATATGACCTTCGGGACGAGACGCTGAGCGAAAGTGAACTGTTTGCCCAGGGCGCGGGTCTGGATGAGTGTTCGGACCGTCTTGAATATATCGAGCGGGAGACGCTGACGGGCACGGCAGAGGGCGAGGGGCTGCTTCGCCGGGAAGAACTGTTTGCAAGGCGGCCTGCGGCAAACACCGTTGCCCTCCGGCGGAGCGCCATCGCGGCACTGATGCAGGTTGACGCGGACAGCTTTTCACTGGACGCAATCAATCGCACCATCAGCGGCTGCGGGATCAAGGCGCTGGCACAGGAGATGGGGGGAGGCCACATCCGGGTGATTTTCCCGGAGGTGGGGGGGATTCCGGAGGAATTTACGCAGATTCAAAAAATTGTGCTGGACATCATCCCCTGTCACCTGGAGACGGAGTTTTACTTCCGCTATATGCTCTGGTCGGAATGTGAGGACTATGGGTGGACATGGAGTGCGGTGGAGACAGCGGCACACACGTGGCACAGCTTTGAATTGGCGGTGTAATATGGAACAGGAGTGGAGCGGACGAATCACGGCACTGGAAGAGCGTGTATCTTCCAACATTCGACGGATCGGCGCGCTGGAGCAGAGTCAGGAGACGCTGCGACGGTTGGCCACGGCGGTGGAGGTGCTGGCGACAAAGCAGGAGACGGTGGCCGACAGTGTGGCGCGGCTGGGAGAGAAAATGGATGCGCTGGAGCGGCGGCCGGGGAAACGGTGGGATGGACTGGTGGACAAAGTCCTTCTGATTCTGGCGGGGGCGTTTGTCACCTTCCTACTAACGAGGGGAGGCACTATATGAAGGGGAAATTGACGGCATCAAAAATCATTGCGCTGGGAATTTTGGGCCTGGACGCGATTTGCACTTGCGTGGTGCTGTATTTTTGCTATCTGGCAATCGGCAGCCAGTTTACCGGGACGCTGCCGTATCTCACTACGCTGATTGGAGCGCTGCAAGCGTCCACGGCGGTGGTACTGGCGGCGTATTTTGGAAAGAGCAAGGCGGAGAATACCCGGGGCGGCATCATTTATGACGCGGCGATGGGAATGGATGAGGATTTCTGAGAGGAGAATTTTATGAGAGAGTTGCTGAGAAAGCTCAGCTCGCGAAAGCTGTGGGCGGCTGTGGCAGGAATCGTCACAGGTCTTGCCATGGTATTTGGGCTGGATGAAAATGTGATTTCCACGGTAGCGGGAGCAGTGGTGGCAATTGCCTCGGTAATGACGTATATCGTTACCGAAGGCAGAGTGGACGCTGAAAGTGTTAAGCGGGCAGTAGACGCATCCCGGAACGCCGCAGACGCGCTGAAAAGCGCGGACAAAGCGTGACAGGGGCGGAAAAGCTGCTGGCCGTCGCTCGGCGGGAACTGGGAACGAAGGAGTCCCCCGCCGGAAGCAACCGGGTGAAATACAACACGGCCTATTACGGAAAGGAAACGACTGGGGACGGCTATCCGTGGTGCTGTGTATTCCTTTGGTGGTGCTTCCAAGAAGCGGGGCTGAGCGGGCTGTTCTATGGCGGCGGCAAAACCGCCTCCAGCGGCACTTTGGCAAATTGGGCCCGAAAAAATGGGCGGTTCGCGGAAAAAAACTATCGGCCCGGAGATGTGGTGTTTTTCCAATTCAGCGGAACCGTTATTGAGCACATGGGCGTGGTGGAACGGGTAAACACCGACGGAAGTCTTGTGACGATTGAGGGAAATACCGGCACACTCAGCGACGCCAACGGCGGAGAGGTGCAGCGGAGATTACGGGCTGCACGATATGCGGTGGGGGCGCTTCGCCCCGAGTATGAGGAGGAAAAAATGACCCAAAACGACTTTGACACGATGATGAACGTATGGCTGCAAAAACGAGGGGAGCTGCCTCCCGGCGATTTTTCGGAGGAGGCCCGTGCATGGGCGGAAAAAAGCGGGATCGTACGGGGCGCTGGCGACGGAACCTATCAGTATAAAAGTTGGTGCACCAGAGAACAGATGCTGGTGTTTTTGCAGAGGTTTTTGGAGACGCTTAAACAATAAGCTTTTCACCAAAAGCGCCCGCCGCCCATATGGGCGGCGGGCGCTTTTATAACGCACTTAAACGCGTCTTTTGGCATCGCGGAGGTCCTGAATCAACTGACGAATGTGGGCAATCTGCGCGTCGGTGAGGCCGGAGACATCGATGACCGCATCAGGTTGTCGGCTCAGAAGCGCATCGGTAGAGACGGCAAAAAAATCCGCCAGTCGCTCAAGTAGCTCCACGGAGGGCTGAATGTTGTTGTTTTCCCAGTTGGAGACGCTCTGCTTGGAAACGCCCAGCCTTTCGGCCAGACGCGCTTGTGTGATTCCGCTTGCCAGCCTCAGCCGGTGAATTTCGTCGCACAACATCGGGAGTTCCTCCTGAATCCAAAATTACAATATCATTGTAAAATTCAACTTGACAAAATGAAAATATAAAAGTATTGTAATATTGGATATATGAGAAAATTATGTTACTTTACGCCATTGACGGGCGATTTTGCACAAGCTGTGCGTACTGTTCGGAAAGAAGGGGCCAGTCAATGATCCGCCACCATGCGTCCAGATAGTCGGCACGGCGATTTTGGTATTGCAGGTAGTACGCGTGTTCCCACACATCGCAGCACAATAGGGGAACAAGGGGCAGGACGGTATCCTGATTGGCTACGTTCTGAAGAGATAGGATTCCGTTCGGGTCGGCGCACAGGCAGGTCCAGCCGGAGCCAAAGACGGAGAGCGCGGTGCTTTTCAGAGCAATCCTGAGGCCGTCAGTGCTGCCGAAAACAAGGCGAATGGCGTCTCCCAGCGGCGGCTGGGGGGACGAGGGGGGCAGGGCGTGAAGCGTGCGGAAATAGATGTCGTGGTTGAATACGCCGCCGGCGTTATTACGCACACCCTGACGAATCTGCGCAGGCAGATCCATCCAATGTTCGCAAAGCTGTATCAGGGACCAGTCCTGATAGGCGGGGTAGGGTTCCAGCAGCTTGTTCAGATTGTCCACGTAGGCCGCAAAATGCTTGTCGTGGTGAAAACACAGAAGCTTGGCGTCAAGCTCCGGCTCCAGCGCGTCGTAAGGATAGGGCAGCGGAGGCAAGACGAAGGGATAGTGCATTTCTTCCATAGGCGTCATCCTTTCCACATGTGTTCATCAGAGCAGTATACGCCGGAGTAGTCGAAATTATGTGTAGACCGGCGGCTGGAAAAATAACGCCCCGGCAAAAATTTCGGGACTTCGACAGAAAAAATAGGATATTCTGCTAGGCAACATATCAAGTGGGAGAAGATGATTTTATGACGGACGACGAATTGGATTTCTGCATTCTGTGCGGCCCGCTGGCAGACGCCGTGGAGCTGCTGGATGAAGGAAATGCCACGGCGGCCCGGGCAATTATGATGCGGGTTCTCAGACGGGCGCAAGAGCTGTGCGAGCGAGATCAGGGCATAAAATGACAATGGATGAAAAAAGCGTTCCCGGAAAGTGAAACTTTCCGGGAACGCTTTTAATTTTATGGTGCCGAGCGCCTACTGCCCCAAGTATTTCCGAACCAGTACCTGAAGCAGTTCGTCCCTGTCAATTTTGCGGATCAGCGTCCGAGCGTTGTTGTGGTTGGTGATATAGGTGGGGTCCTCGGAGAGAATATAGCCCACAATCTGATTGATGGGGTTATAGCCCTTTTCCTCCAATGCCTGATAGACCGTTGACAGGACATGGCGGATCTCCTCGTCCTTTTCCATCGCAAGATTAAATTTTCTGGTGAAATCGTCCATGAAGACACCACCTTTCCCCTTATACGTGTTTTATTATACTCGACTTTTTCCGGGCTGTAAAGAGCAAAGAAAAACTTTGACGGAGATTTTGCTGCCTTGACTTAACGCAGCGCCGCGTCCAGCTCGCTCTTCAGGAGGGCCAGAATTCCGGCCACCTCCGCGTCCGCCTCGGCGGCGGTGAGACTGCGGTCCTCCGCCCGGAAGGCAAGGTTAAAGGCCACGCTCTTTTTGCCAGGGGCGATTCCCGTACCGGCGTACACGTCGAACAGGGACACCTCTTTCAATAGGCCCTTGGAGCCTCTGCGGATGCACTCATCCAGCGTGCCCACGGTGACGGCTTTGCCGCACACCACCGCGATGTCTCGCGCCACGGCGGGGAAGCGGGGCAGGGATTTGTACACGGGCTGGGCCCCCATGGCGGCATAGAGCGCATCAAACCGCAGCTCGGCGGCGTACAGCTCGCAGTCCACGCCGTAGTTCACCGCAACATCCGGGTGAATCTGGCCCAAAATGCCAAGGATTTCCCCGTTCAGCAGGACTTTGGCGCAGCGGCCGGGATGGTAGGATGGATTTCCGGTTTCGGCCTCAAACACCGCGCCGTCAATGCGCAGGCCTTCCAGCACCGTTTCCACCGCACCCTTCACGGAGAAAAAGTCCACCTCGGGACCAAAGGAGCCAAGGGACAGAATCTTCGGCTCCTCTGCCACGCCGCTTTCATCCGGACCGGTTTTCTTGGGGAAATAGGTGCGGCCCAGCTCGTAGAGGTACGCGGCCTTGTTGCGGAAGTTGTAGTTCCGGGCCAGAATTTCCAACATGGAGGGAAGCGTGGTGGTGCGCATGATAGAGGTGTCCTCTCCCAGCGGATTCAGAATTTTCAGGGAGCTGCGCAGGGGGGAGTCCGCGGGGAGCTTAATTTTGTCGTAATAGGAGGGGCTGATGAAGGAGTAGGTGATAATCTCATCGTACCCCAAGGACCGGCACAGTGCGCCGACGCTTCTTTCCGCCAACTGGACGGGGGTGTAGCCGCCGCCGTGGGCGGACGCGCCGCCGGACAGGGTGACGGGGATGTTGTTGTACCCGTGGAATCGGGCCACTTCCTCGGCAAGATCCGCCATGCCCTCCACGTCGCTGCGCCAGGAGGGAACGGTGACTTCGTTGCCGTCCAGTTTAAAATCCAACGTTTCCAAAATGGCGCGCATCTCGCTTTCGGCAACATCTGTGCCAAGCAACGCGTTGATCCGCTCCGGTTCCAGTTTCAAAACCGTGGGGGCGGAATCTCTGGCGATCACGTCCATCACGCCGTCCACCACTTCGCCTGCGCCCAGCAGCTCCACCAGCTCGCAGGCACGCTGCACCGCCTTCATGGTATTCATGGCGTCCAGACCCTTTTCATAGCGGGCGGAGGCCTCGGAGCGCATATTCAGCGCCACGGCCGTGCGGCGGACGGATGCGCCGTTGAAGTTTGCGGACTCGAACAGGACCTGCGCCGTGTCCCCCACAATTTCGCTGTTAGCGCCGCCCATCACGCCTGCCACGCACACGGGCTTTTGCTCGTCGCAGATGCACAGCATACTGGGCGTCAGCTTCCGGACGTTTCCGTCCAGCGTCTGAATCGTCTCCCCCTCCCGGGCAGTGCGGACGATAATCCTTCCGCCCTCCACGCAGGAGAAGTCAAAGGCGTGCATGGGCTGGCCGTATTCCAGCATGACATAGTTGGTGATGTCCACGATGTTGTTGATGGGCCGCACGCCGGAGTTGCGCAGCCGCTCCCGCATCCATGCGGGGGACGGCTTGATTTTCACGTTTTTCACCATCCGGGCGGTGTATCGGGGGCACAGGTCGCCATCCTCGATGTCGATGTCCGCCAGCTCCGCGATGCTGCCGCCGCAGCCTTTGATCTCCGGAGTGTGAAGCTTTAAGGGCTTTCGGAAGGTGGCAGCGGCCTCCCGCGCAAGGCCGATGATGCTCAGGCAATCGGGCCGGTTGGGCGTGATTTCAAACTCCACCACATGGTCGTCGCAGCCAATCAGCTTTGCCACGTCGTCGCCGGGCTGCACATTCTCCTCCCGGAGAATCCAGATGCCGTCGGTGATGCAGTGGGGGAACTCGGATAGCTGGGCGTGAAGGTCGTCGGGCGTGCAAATTTTTTCCGCCTTTGCATCGTAAGCCACCATATCCCCCGCGTGGAGGTTCTGGCAGTCGTCATCAAGTATGGCGGTGCTGTCGCCAAGGTCCAAAACGGTGTGATACAGGCCGTCCGGCTGGGCGGCGCACTCCAGAACCTTCGCCGCGCAAACGGACCCGAAAAGCTTATGCCCCGGCTGGATATCCGCCGGGATAGAGGGCTCCTGTCCTTTCAGGGGGGTGTAGTCCCCCAAAATCGCCGCGGGTTTAATCGCAGCGTAAGGATAATCATGCTCGGCGGTGAGGTTCAGCTCCTTTAAAGAGCACAGCATTCCCTGAGACTCTATGCCCCGAAGCTTGCCGCTCTCAATTTTCACGCCGCCGGGAAGCAGCGCCCCGTCCTTTGCCACGGGGATAAGGTCGCCCACATGGATGTTCCACGCGCCGGTGACAATCTGGACGGCTTCATTGCCCGTGTCCACCTGCAAAACCCACATGTGGTCGGAGTCCGGGTGGCGCTTCATCTCTGTAATTTTGCCCACGACCACGTTTTTTATTTCCGCGCCAAGGTCGGTCGTGATCTCCTGCTTCGAGCCGGAGAGAGTCATCGCCTCGGCAAATTCTCGATCGGAGGCGTCCACCTCCACAAATTCATTCAGCCATTTTCTGGACAGTAACATCGTATCCCTCTCTCCTTCTCAGAATTGTTCCAGGAACCGCACGTCGTTTTCAAAAATCAAGCGCATGTCGCTGATTTTGTACTGGCCGAGGGCCAGCCGTTCCAGTCCCATGCCGAAGGCAAAACCCGAATAAACCTCCGGGTCGATGCCGCAGTTTTGCAGAACCTTGGGATGGACCATTCCCGCCCCCAGCACCTCGATCCAGCCCTCGCCCTTGCAGGTGGGGCAGCCCACGCCGCCGCACTTGTGGCACTGAATGTCCATTTCGCAGCTCGGCTCCGTAAAGGGAAAATGGTGGGGACGGAAGCGGGTGACGGTGTTCTCGCCGTAAATCCTGCGGATGACGGCGTTCAGCGTGCCTTTCAAATCGCCCATGGTAACGCCCTTGTCCACCACAATGCCCTCAATCTGATGGAACATGGGGGAGTGGGTGGCGTCCACCTCGTCCTTGCGGTACACCCGACCGGGGGACAGCACCCGGATGGGCAGCTCCCGGGATTCCATGGCGCGAATCTGCATGTTGGAGGTCTGGGTGCGAAGCAGAACATTGGAATCCTCCGTGAGATAGAACGTGTCCGACCACTCCCGGGCGGGATGGTCGGCAGGGGTGTTCAGCTTGGTGAAGTTATAGTCCGCCAGCTCCACCTCCGGCCCGTCCAGAATTTCAAAGCCAAGGGCGATGAAGATGTCTTTGATTTCGTCCAGCACGCTGTACATGGGGTGCTTGTGGCCCATGCGCAGCTTTTTGCCGGGAATTGTCACGTCCAGAGCCTCGTTTTCAAGGCGGGCCTCCATGGCCTTGCGCTCCAAAAGACCTGCCTGATTCTCGATGGCAGTCTCCAGCTCGGCTCGCACCTCGTTGGCAAGCTGGCCCATCACCGGGCGCAGCTCGGCGGACAGGCTGCCCATCTGCTTCAGCAGAGCCGTCAGCTCGCCCTTTTTGCCCAGATATTTCACCCGCAGCGCTTCTAAGTCCGCAGCGGCCTGAGGACTGGACACGGCTTCCAGCGCGGCTTTACGGATGGCTTCCAGTTGATCCTTCATACTTGATGCTCCTTTACCCTTTCTATTGCAGAAATCACGTATTTCAGGGGCGGACGGCATAAAAAAACGCCCCTCGTCCCCAGATTGGGACGAAAGGCTCAGCTTCCGCGGTACCACCCAAATTCGCGCGGAGTTCCGCGCGCGCTTGTACCCCTGTAACGGTGGGCCTCCGACCATGTCTCCATGGCAACTCCCGGGCGAACCAAACGACGCGCCGCGGGCCGGCTTGCAGCCGGTGACCAGCCCTCTCTTGGCGGCGGGGAATCGTTATTTTCCCGTTCAACGCTGTTTTCAACTACCACTTATAGCATGAAACCCAAGGAAATGCAAGAGGAAAATCCCCCGCCCGGCGTATTTTGCGCCAAACGGGGGAGTTTATCAGTCGGAAAGGTTTTCCATCAAAATTTTGGATACCACGCCGTCCTTCATGTAAAAGGTAACGTGGCCGCCCAGCATTTCGCTGTCGCCGGGCCAAATCCATGCCCCGTCGCCATCCTCCGCGCGGATTTTGTCGGTATATTCCGCTCCCTGATAGGCGGACAGAATTCTGTCTTCCCCGTCGCCCACGGACACGCCCAACCATGTTTTCACAGACGGGGAGACGGTTTCCATGCGGCTGACAAAGCTTGTTTCGCCGTCGGTATCAGAATAGGAGTCATATTTCACATCTACGCCGCCGTAGGAAAATGCATAGACCTTTTCCCCGTTGTCGCCGGTTCCGACGGATGTGGGCTTTTCGGGGAACTCCTTGTAGAGCCACGGGTACGCGCCACTCTTTTTCCCCAGAGTGAGACATTGCTCCTCCGCCACCAGACAAAACGCTGCGTTCGCGTCATCCTGACCAAGCTGGTTTGCCTGCAGCCATGCGGTTTTCAGGGCATTCAGCAGGACAGTCTCCGCGCTGCTTTTGGGCTGATAGGCGTTCAGAAGCGCCTCAAGCCGCTCATCCTCCTGCGCCGGATGCCAGCCGTAAATGCTCCAAGCGGGATGGGCGATTACGGAATCCCGATATTCCCAAGGGCTGTCCGGGAATACGGACAGAGCTGCAAACCATTCGTCCGGATGGTTTAAAAGCCGGAGGGCAAAATGGTCGCTTGCCCCTTCGGAAAACGCCCCGTCGGCGTGGAGCAGCCAGCAGGCCAATTTGAGGGCCGGCCAGTCCGCCATGTTTTCCTGTTCCATCGTGGACAGATCTCCATAGGAGAAGCGGAACACCGTCTTCGCCGTCTCGTCCAGCGCGTCGGAGGGGCAGAAGGTGGAAAAGCGCCAGCCGTCTGGCGTTTTGATGTAATCCAAAGTCTTCTGTGAGTATCCTACGGTGGCAAGGGGAACCTCCCATTCATAGCTGTCGGCGTAAAACGTCACGGTCACGGCCCAGTGGTTCTCGTCTGTCTGCTCCGCGCGCGCGGCTTTGCCCTTAAGATAAATGCTGCTGCCTCTGGCTCCATCGGCGGAATAAAGCCGTCCGTCGATGTCCCGGTAGCCCGTGCCGCCACCCATCAGTTTGTCCGCCAGCTCTTGGGTGAAGCAACTGCGCACGCAAACGTCCAGATCGGCGTAGGTTTTCAGACTTTCATGCGCCACCGCACGGTAGGAAAGTCCCTCCTGCTTGGGGTCGTATGGATTGCCGTCCTCCGCCACCGGGTCGCCCGAGGTGGGGAGGGAGCACAGATCAAACCAGTCGTAAACCTCCGCCGCCTTTTCATAGGCCGCCAGTACGTCCGCCTCCGTCAGCTCGGACGGAGCGGCTTCCTCATGAATAGAGGATGCGGAGGAAGTTCCTCCGGCGGGTTTCCCGCAGGCGGACACGGCCAGGGCCAGCGCGGCCAATAAAATCAGCGTCAAGGCGCGTTTTCTCATCAAGAGAGCCTCCTGTCTTGTTCAATTGAGTAAGACACTTCCATTAAAAGACGCTGGAGGGGGCGGAAAAGTTGCAGGCATTTGAAAAAGAGGGGCTGAAATTTTTCGGTCAGCCCAAACCCCTTGCAATTCGGCGGGGGGACACTATAATTAAGATCAATGGAAATGCATCTCCCGCCGTGGAATTATAAAGATGGAGGGAGACAAGGATTGGGCGCTGAGCCCGGAGAGGAGAACCCCATGAAAACGCAGGAGCTTACCATGGAATTTGTCCGGGAGGCGCTGCCGCCCCGGAAAACCGACGGCCATAAGGGTGACTTTGGAAAGCTGCTCATCGTGGGCGGCGCGGTGGGGTACACCGGCGCGCCCTACCTCGCGGCACTGGGGGCGGAGCGCTGTGGCTGCGGGCTGGTATATCTGGGCGTGCCGGAGTGTATCTGGCAGGCGGAGGCGGGCAGGTGTGTCTCCTCCATGCCCTTTCCCGTGCCGGACAAAAACGGGATGCTTTGCGAAAAGGCCCTCAGGCCCCTGCGGAAAAAGCTGGAAGAGTGCGGCGTGCTGGCCCTCGGCCCCGGCCTTGGCCGCGCAACAGACACGCAGAAGCTGGTTCTGGGTCTGCTGGAAACGGAAAAGCCCGTGGTGCTGGACGCCGACGGCATAAACGTTCTTTCCGGGCATATGGATAGTCTGGATGCGCGGCGGGGCCGCGTTACGATTCTCACGCCCCACGACGGGGAGTTTGCCCGTTTAGGCGGGGACTTGACGGTGGATCGGGCCGAAGCCGCCCGGGACTTTGCCAAGGCCCACGGCTGCATTCTGGTGCGCAAGGGCCACCGCACGCTTATCGCAACGCCTGAGGGACCGGTGCTTCAAAATCCCACCGGAAATTCCGGCCTTGCCAAAGGCGGCAGCGGGGACGTACTCACCGGAATGATCGCCTCGCTTTTGGCGCAGGGGGCAACGCCTTTGCGGGCGGCAGCCTGCGGGGTCTATCTCCACGGGCTTGCCGGGGATCTCGCCGCCGGGTGGCTGACGGAATACGGCATGACGCCCCGGGACACGGCGGAGGCGATTCCCAACGCGTTTCAAACAGTTTTAACGGAACAACATTAAGGAGGGATATCCGGGTGCGCAAACCGACGGCTTGTGTACCGATGATAACGCTCTGCCTGCTGCTGTGTGCTTGCGGCGGGGGAGAAAAGCAGACGGCTCAGGCTGCGCGGGCGCCCTATCAGGAGATGGAAAGCGCCCAGATGACCGCGGAGGTCACTGCATTTTACGGCGACGAGGTGAGCGCCTTTACCCTGCGGTGTGACTACGCCCCGGAGACGTCCACCGTGGAGGTGCTGGCTCCGGAGACGGCGGCGGGGGTGAAGGCCCGCATGGACGGCGACGGGCTGACGCTGCTCTATGAGGACGATTGCCTCCCGGCAGGCCCCTTAAGCGGAGAGGAACTCAGCCCCGCGTCCTGCCTGCCCCGGCTGATGAGCGCCCTGCGGGATGGGTGGCTGCTGGAGGAAAATGAAGAGGACTGGGGCGAGGATGCCTGCCTGCGCCTTGCGCTGGAGCAGACCGGAGCGGAGGGGGGCAGGATTGTCTCTACCTTGTGGCTGCGGGAGGAGGACCATGTCCCTGTCCGGGGAGAAATCTCTGTGGATGAAAAAATAATTTTGCAGGCGGAGTTTACGGACTTTCAATTCGGTGCTATACTTGAGGATAACGGAGGGGCCGGAGAATAACTGCGGCAAAAGACCCCGACAAATGAAAATTTGAAGGTGAGCGTATGGAAAAGTTCCTGAAAAGGACCTGGGCGGAAATCGACCTGGATGCGCTGGCGCACAACTACCGAACCATTCGGGAGAGGATGGGGTCCAAGTCGAAGTATCTGGGCGTGGTGAAGGCGGACGCATACGGCCACGGGGCCGTGTGGGTGGCGAAGAAGCTGGAGCGCCTTGGCGCGGAATATCTGGGCGTGTCCAATCTGGAGGAGGCGCAGGAGCTGCGCCACAACGGACTTACGCTGCCCATCCTTCTGCTGGGATACACCCCCGCCGACATGACGGAGGCGCTCATCGACAGCCGCGTGACGCAGGACGTTCCCACCCTTGAAATGGCGCGGGCCTATTCCGCCGCGGCTGCCGCCTGCGGCAAAACTCTGACGGTCCATTTGAAGCTGGACACCGGAATGGGCCGGTTGGGCTTTCGGTGCGATGAGGCTTATTTTGAGAAGAGCCTTGAAGAAATTTTGGAGGCGCTGAAGCTGCCAAACCTCGTCTGGGAAGGGGTCTTTATGCACTTCTGTGTGTCTGACGAGCCGGACAAGGAGGAGGGCCGGGCCTTTACCCGGGCGCAGTATGGCCGTTTTTCGCATATGGTGAACGAGGTGGAGAGCCGCGCCGGGATGCAATTTTCCATCCACCACTGCTGCAACTCCGGCGGCGTGGCGTTTTACCCTGAGTATGCGTGGGATATGTGCCGCCCCGGCGTGATTCTCTTTGGGACGGAGCCGATGAGCCGCACGCTGGGCCTGAAGCCGGTGATGACGCTGAAAACCACCGTCGGCCCGGTGAAGGACTACGCGCCGGAAACCTCTGTCAGCTACGGCAGGACGTATTTCACCGAAGGGGAGCAGCGCATCGGCGTGCTGCCCATTGGGTATGCCGACGGGCTCCAGCGCTGCCTTTCCAACAGGTGGGAGATGCTGACGCCCAAGGGTCCCGCCAGAATCCGGGGCCGCGTGTGCATGGATATGTGCATGGTGGATCTGACGGATTTGCCGGATGTGCACACAGGCGACGAGGTGGAGGTCTTCGGCCCCAACAACCCCGTGGAAAAAATGGCGGAGGCCGCGGGCACCATTACTTATGAGCTGACATGCGACATTTCCAAGCGGGTGCCCCGCGTCTATCTCGAAAACGGAGAGATGAACGACCGTCATTTGCAGCTTTTGCTCTGAGCGGCCTTGCCGATTCAGGCGTCCGCGAAGTTCCGCTCCACCGCTCCAAAGCGCACCTCGGCCCGCCCGGGCGCATAGAATAAACCGGGGCCGGTCGAACCGGAAAAACGGCGTATAAATTTTCCGGCTGCGTGGGAGAATGATAGTGGCCCCGCTGAAAGAGTGTTTTCAGCGGCGGGTACTATTTTCGGCGGAGTGTGAACTTTGTGGATACAAGTGTTGTGAAACGCGGCGACATTTATTACGCCGACCTTAGCCCGGTGGTGGGAAGTGAGCAGGGAGGCGTTCGGCCTGTGCTGATTATTCAGAACGACACCGGCAACAGATACAGTCCCACCGTCATCGCAGCGGCGATTACCTCTCAGACGGGGAAAGCCCGTCTGCCCACCCACATAGACCTTCCTATGTCGGATAGCCGGGGCCTTTCCAAAGATTCCGTGGTTCTGCTGGAGCAGGTGCGGACGCTGGATAAGCGGCGGCTGAGAGAACACATGGGCCATGTGGATGAACAGGTGATGGAAAAGATTGACACCGCAATTGCGGTGAGCTTCGGCCTGCAGCATGACCAACTGGTCTAGGCGGGTATTTTAACTTCAAGCTGGCGGAATGCCGGAGAAAAGAATACATAATGGTATTCTTTTCCCTGGCGCCGCCTGTGACGGGAGGGCTTGATGAAACAAAAGAAAAACAGATGGTACCTGCGGGCCGGGGCGCTGATGTTGGCCTCCATGGCGGCAATGATTACATTTTCTGCGGCGGCGGAGGCGGGGTCCCAGGGGGATCCGCTGGTGACGCTGAGCTATCTAAACGAGACGTTTTTGCCAAAAATTCTTTCACAAGTGCAGGGAAAGGGAACAGGCAGCGCCGGGACAAGCTTTACCGTGGTGGATTTGTCCAAAGGGGGGAGTTTGAACCTCTCCGTGGGTGCGGAGGTGCTGCTCCGGGCGGGAACGGCTTCTTGCGGTGCGGCGTCCTCTCCGGGCCTTGTGGATGAAACCACCGCTGAGGTTCTTGAAAACGGCGGCGCGCTGGTGAAAAACCATTTATACATGGCAACCGTGGAAGGACGGACGGTAAAAGCCGGGTCCGACGGGGTGAAGCTGCTGGTGCGGGGGACGTACTCCGTAAGCTGACGGCAGAGGCGAACACATAAAAAACAAGCATACATAAAAGCCCGCCGCCCGCGCATAGGATAGCGCAGGCGGCGGTTTTTTTGTGCCCTTCGTGGGCCGGTCCCGCGCCGCCCGAAGGGAGAGGAAGCCGCCATGGACAAGTATCCGCTGTATCTGGACGGCAAAGCTGCCGGGGAGCTGAGCGTGACCGAAGCCGGAATGTACGCCGACTACCGCGCCGCGTGCCGCATTCCCGGCCCGGCGTTTTTGCGGGCATATCTTGTGGGGGAGCAGGGCGAAATGCTTTTGGGCGTTCTTGCGCCGGAGGGCGGGGCCTATTCCATCCGCCGCAGGCTGAGCCGCAGGGAGACGGCGGACCTTGGAAAGCTTCTGCGGTGCGATGCGCGGCGGGAGGGGGAGCGGGCATGGGAACGGGTTCCCGCGCCGGAGCGGCTGCTGAAATCCCAGTGGCTTTCCCATATGCTGCAAGGAGTTCCCGGCGTGCTGACTCAGCAGGGAGAGAAGCGGCTGCTGGTGGCAATCCCCTATGACCCGGCAAAGCCCTTTCCGCTGACTCCACTGTTCTGCTTTGCAAAAATCTGCCGGATCGAAGGGACGCTGCACGTCGTCTATGCCTTTGATTCGCAGGAGCGGCCGATCATGCCCTGAGCCGTTGATTCAAAGAATGCCCTGCAAAAATTTTTTATAAATAGTAATTGACGTATACCACAACGCTTTGCGTTGTGGTATACTGTACTTTAAAGAATCATTTGCGGCGCGGCCTGCCAGTTTTGCTTCCGGCCCCGGGCCAGAATGTACAGGCCCCGCCGGGAGGAAGGAGAACGCCCGATGAAATGCCCCTATTGCGGGTTCGCAGAGAGCAAGGTTGTGGATTCCCGCCCCACTGACGACGGAGCCAGCATCCGCCGCAGGAGGGAGTGCCTGTCGTGCAATAACCGGTTTACCACCTATGAGACGGTGGAAAGCCTGCCCATGGTGGCGGTGAAAAAGGACGGTAGCCGCCAGAGCTTTGACCGCAGCAAGGTTCTGGGCGGCATGATCCGCGCCTGCGAGAAGCGGCCCGTGCCGTTGGCAGAGCTGGAACGCATCGCCGACGAGGTGGAGCAGGAGCTGCAAAACGGACTGGACCGGGAAATCACCACGGAGCACATCGGCGAGCTGGTGATGGAAAAGCTTCGTAAGCTGGATCAGGTGGCCTATGTCCGCTTTGCGTCTGTCTATCGCCAGTTTAAGGACATTGATACCTTCATGTCGGAGCTGAACAAGCTTTTGGCAGAGCAATAAGCCTGGCACCGTGCCATGGATAACAGTCTGGAAGTCCCACGTTTTCGACTGGCTTTGTTAGTCCCAGCCGACCCGCCAAACCATGATATGCCCGCGGACGGCCGGACATTGATAGACCGCGGAAGCCCGACCGGCATGGATATGCGGCGTCTTGGATATGACTTGCGATCCATTTTTACACCAATTTAATTGCAACAAGCCTGAGGATACACGATTTTTACGTGTATTCTCAGGCCTTTTTATTGCTGATGGAATTGGTATCCTTTATCTATCAGCTCTTATCTATTTATGAAATTATATACAACCTGTGCTTATTATCCCGATAACACTTGCTTGGAGCGGGTTTGCGTTTAAGAAACACGTATTTAGCTCTGCTACGCGCTTGCTAAAAGAATATGCGATGGCAAAGTGATTGCCGCGTTTCGCACCCTTACAAATTGAAACTCAATGAAACGCAATGGAAACGTTTTGGTTCAAATACGTTTCATCTGAAATTGCGCCGACGATAATTTTTGCAATAAGGACAGGATGTGCCGGATAAAAACAGGGGATAAGAAAAATACAATATGCATAATTGCTAAAAATTTAACTAAAAATTTATATACTTCACAAATTAGACATATTTTTAAAATGTTGTACAGACGGAACAAATTGCTGGTACACCTTTTGCTACATAAAAACGAAACAGTGTTTACGCCAGGGCCGCTATGTCGGCCCGACGAAAACAGCGATTGATTTGACGGAGGTATTATTATGAACAATAGACCCATCCTCGGGGTCCTGCTCGGAAACTCTGCCGGAGTAGGCCCGGAGCTGGTTGCAAAGTTGGCTGTGCAGGACACATATAAAGCCTATTGCCGCCCTGTTATTATCGGTGATCTGCGAATGTTTGAACGTGGTTTGCAGGTTATCGGCGGTGACGTTCCTTACTACCCGATCAATGATTTGAGCGAATGTGACTGGGAGCGCGGCTACCCTGTTTTGGATTTAAAGAACCAAGACCCCTCGCTGGTTCCTTATGGCGAAGCCGTTCAATATTGCGGAAAAAGCGATCTCGATCAGATGGATACTGCAATTGAATTGTGTAAAGCCGGAAAAATTGAGGGCTTTGTGTTTGGCCCATTCCACAAGGGCGCTATGAAGATGGCCGGAATGCATGTGGAGAGTGAGCACACTTATCTGGCAGACAAATTCGGTGTGACAAATCCCTTTGGTGAGATCAATATGATGGACGATCTGATGACCGTTCGTGTTACCAGTCACATCCCGCTGAAAGAGGTCAGCGAAAATCTGACGGAAGAGACTCTGCGTGAAGCCATTACGTTGGGCGAGATCACCGGTGAGAGCTTTGGTATTCGGCCCCGCATAGCGGTTGCCGCGTTGAATCCTCACTGCGGTGAGTTTGGTTTGTGCGGTCGCGAAGAAGTGGATATACTGGCACCGACAGTGGAAAAGGTTGTTGCCGAAACCGGCTGGGATCTCACTGGTCCCTACTCTGCGGATACGCTGTTTATCCGTGCGCTGAATCACGTGGAATTCGATGTTGTGGTGACTCTGTTTCATGATCAGGGACAGATTGCGCTGAAACTCGTCGGATTTGAGCGTTGCATCACCGTTGCGGGCGGTCAGCCCTATCCCGTTGCCACCTGCGCACACGGCACTGCCTTTGACAAAGTGGGGACCGGAAGCGCCACCACCACCTCTTTTGAAAGAGCGGTTAAGGCGGCTTCTAAAATGGCGTTGGCCAAACGCACAAAATAATTGAAGGAGTAAGGAATTGTGGAAAAGAAAAAGTTTAACACGCAGACTTTGGTTCCAATTGTCACTGCTGCTTTTGCCGCTGTATTTATTTTTCTCGGCATTAAACAGTATGGATTTTGGAACAATCAGCCTATGCCCGGCTTTTTCCCGGTCATCATTGCAGTGATTTTGTTGGTATCGAGTATTGCCTCGATCATTCAAATAGCAAACAGCAAAGATCAGTCCTCCACGAGGTACAACAAAAATGAGCTGATGGTCATTCTTGGCGGAGCCGGTATTATCATTGGTACCTATGTGGTGGGTCTGATAGCCAGTTGCTTGATCTATCTGTTCATCTGGCTGAAGTTTGTTGAGCACGCCTCCTGGAAAACTGTGGCCATTATTGAAATTTTTCTGGCCGCGATTATTCTGGGCGTTTTTGTCTCATGGCTGCAGGTCCGCTTTCCGATGGGCTTGTTCCAGTATATTTTGTAAGGAGACCTGGTTATGGAGAATTTTACATCATTACTGTCGGGCTTCCACACACTGATGACTGTGGAAAATATCGGAGTGTGCATGCTGGGCGCCATTCTGGGCCTCATCGTGGGCGCCATGCCGGGTATCGGTTCGCTGGCTGGCGTTGCGCTGCTGCTGCCGCTAACCTATAAGTTTAATCCCACCACCGCCATTATCATGCTGGGCGCTCTGTATTATTCCAATATGTACGGCGGCGCTTTCAGTGCCATTCTATTGAACATCCCCGGAGATTCTCCTGCTATTACCACTGCGCTGGACGGCTATCCCATGGCCAAGAATGGCCGCCCCGGCGCCGCGTTGGTCACGGCCAACCTTTCCAGCTTCATCGGTGGCACCATCGGTATTTTGATTCTGACCTGCACCGCCTCCGGCCTTGCCAATTTGGGACTGAAGTTCGGCTATGCGGAGATGACGCTAGTGCTGCTCATTGCTATGACTTCCATCAGCTGGCTGATTGGCGAAAATCCCATGAAGGGCATCGTCATTACAATGTTCGGCATTCTGATTGCCAGTATGGGCATGGATACACTGTCTGGAGCACCCCGCTATAACTTTGGCAGCATGTATCTGCTGGGTGGCATTCCGTTTACCTCGTTTGTCATCGGCTGCGTGGGCTTTGCTCAGGTCATCAAGCTCATTAACGAGCGGGAAGCCGACGACGCCAAGCGCGGCAGCCAGGAGCGCTCGGTGAAGCTGTCCATTAAAGACAGTATGCTCACAAAGCATGACCTGAAGCGGCTGCTTCCTGTGGCGCTGCGGTCCGGTATCATGGGAACCTTCATCGGCGTTCTGCCCGGCTCCGGCGCCACCACCGGGTCCATGGTTGGCTATGCCATGCAAAAGAAGTTCAAAAGCGAGCAGCCCATGGGCACCGGCGCAATCGAGGGCATTGCCGCTTCTGAGGCTGCCAACAATGCGGCTGCCGCCGGTGCGTTCGCCCCGCTGCTGGCTCTGGGCATCCCCGGCTCTGGCACTGGCGCGGTGCTGCTGGGCGGACTAATGATGTGGGGTCTGAATCCCGGCCCGCTGCTGTTTGATACCAACCCCGAATTTTGCTGGGGTTTGATTTCCTCTTTGTATCTGGCGAATCTCTTCACTCTGCTGGTGGCAATTTTAGTCATCCCTTTCCTGATCAAAATTCTGAGCGTTCCCGTGAAATATATGATTCCCATTATCACCTGCGTGTGCATTGTGGGCGCATATTCCACCTCCAATTCCATGTTTGGCGTGATTGTCATGTTCATTTCCGGTATCGTTGGATATCTGCTGGAAAAGAACGGATTCCCCACCGCGCCCATGCTGCTGGCTTTCGTGTTGGCTCCCATGCTGGAGAAGAACATGCGTAAGGCGTTCATCGCGTCTCAGGGTGGGCTGAAAGTATTTGCGGATTCTCCCCTGAAGCTGGTGCTGCTTGCAGTTTTCCTGGTGCTGGTTTTGACTCCCATGTTGAAAAATATCCTGCGCAAGCTCAAAGCAAAGAAGTCTCAGGTTCACGCCTGATCTTCGATATTACCCTGTTACCCCAGAAAAATTAACATAAGGAGAAAATATCATGAAAAAGGTTTTTGCATCCGCTCTTGCATCCCTGATGCTGATGTCGCTGGCCGCCTGTGGCAGCTCTTCATCTGCATCTTCCGGTTCCGCTGGTTCCGGCAGCGCCCAGCCCGAGGGCTTTGTTCCCACAAAAAGCGTCACCTGGGTATGCACTTCTTCCGCTGGCGGCGGCTCCGACATCTTCACCAGAAAGATCGGGGAGATCATGACCAACGAAAATCTGGCCAACGGACAGACCATCATCGTCTCCAACGAGACGGACGGCTCGGGCGAGGTTGGCCGCAATAAGGTTGCGACCATGGCGAACGATGCAGATTACACCCTGCTGACCTTCAACTCCGGCGATCTGACCCCCATGGTTAAAAACACGAATAACCGTTCCAGCAACTTCCGCATCCTTGCCATCATGGCAGTAGACAAGCAGCTGCTGTTCTCCTGCCCTGCTTCCGACTCCAAGACTGACTATGCCAAAAACGGCGGGGACCAGTCGGATTTTGCCGCTGCCATTGAAGCTGCCAAGAATGGCACGTTTGTTGTCATCGGCGGTTCCAAGGGCGATGATATTGAGACCTATAACAAGCTGATCAAGGAAGTGGGCCTCACCGAACAGCAGATGGGTTACATCACTTATGACTCCACCTCTGACGCGATTACTGCGGCATTGGGCGGCAATGTGGACTTCGTGATCTCCAAGCCCGCAGCAGCTTCTCAGTATGTGGAATCCGGCGATCTGGATCCCGTTTTGGCTCTGGCTGAAGAGCGTTACGCCGGGAACCTGGCAGACGCTCCCACTCTGTCCGAAATCGGTGACTACGAGAACGTGGAAGTTCCCGTGTGGCGTGGTGTCGCAGCTCCTATTGCTATGAGCGACGCAGCTGTTGCTTATTGGTCCGACGCTCTGGGACAGGTGTCCAAGATCGAGGCCTGGCAGAACGAGTATTTGCAGACACATCAGCTGTTTGATCAGTATATGAACTCTGACGAGGCCACTCGGTATGTCACTGCTTACGAAACCGTTTATATGGCGGATAACGGCTTGAGCTAACTTACAATGCATAGTATGATTAAGCGGGGCTGCTTTTTGCAAGTCCGGATAGTCAAGTGATGGTGGCAATTGCTGTGGGAGGAAGGGTGTCGTATGGTCAGAATTATCATTTTTGTGCCGTCCCCGGATTTAATTGAACAAATGGAAGCAAAGGTGGAGAAGATTCGCAGCAGTGAATTGCATATTGATGTGGTTCATCGTTTCGGAACTCCGGAGATTCTCAATCAACTGGGGGGCTATGATGTAATTGTGGCGAGGGGCATCACCTATCGCAAAATTTGCGAGATCTATTCGGGAAAGCATGTGACCTGTCTGGATTTCGACGGGACGGATATTCTGGAGGCTCTGATGCTCTGCCGGGACAGCTTTCACCCTTCCGTTATCGGGTTATGCCTGAAACGCGGCGAGCTCAGGAAGATATTGCCCGGCTTAAATGAACTGTGTCGGGCGGACGTGCGCCTATACGATGTTCTGGATGAAGATAGCGCGTACGCGGCTGTGGACGCCTGCCAGAGGGATGGCGTGGACGCCATTGTCAGCGGCGGAACTGTCAGCAATATCTGTCGGGAGCGCGGAATTCCGTGTACCTATATCCATATTCAGCCCGAAACGTTGGACCGCGCTGTGTCAGAGGCGATGAAAGCGGCCCGCAGCATCAATACCGAGCGAACGAAAAGCAATATCATTCGTATGATTCTGGACAACAGCGAAGACGCGGTGCTTGCCGTGGATGAAACCGGCTGTATTCTGGAAGCGAATACAAAGGCATATCAGCTTTATCAATTGGATTTTGCGTCTGACTGGCAGGGGCGGTTAGTCAGCGAAATCAATTCCCAACTGACTTTTATCGGCTCCTCCAGCATTTCGTGCCGGGATGGGGACGAGGGCATTTTGAACCTGAACGGGCAGAAATACTACGTGAAATACAAGCTGATCTGTGGAGAGGCCTCCGGCGTAGGCACGCTGATCACCACCAGTGCCGCTTCCAAGATCATGCAGGAAGAACGCCAGCTACGCAAGGATCTCACGTTCAAGGGCCTGACCGCGAAATACTCGTTTCGTGATTTAATTGCCTTCAGTCCTGCCATGCGCAAACGCGTTGAAATCGCCAAGAAATTCAGCACAGCCAGCTCCAATGTGCTGATTACCGGAGAAACCGGAACTGGTAAGGAGCTATTTGCGCATAGCATTCATACGGCCAGTAATCGGGCTGATCAACCCTTTGTGGCCATTAATTGCGCCACACTTCCGGAAAGTCTGCTGGAAAGCGAATTGTTCGGCTATGAGCCGGGTTCTTTTTCCGGCGCTTCCCGCATGGGAAAAACGGGCCTTTTCGAGCAGGCCCATCACGGAACTATTTTTTTAGACGAGATCGGTGAAATTCCGGTTGCTTTGCAGGCAAAGCTGCTGCGGGTGCTTCAGGAGCGGGAAATCCGGAGGATTGGTAGTACTGCGGTCATCCCGATTGACGTGCGGGTGATCGCTGCAACCAATGTCAATATTCAAGAGCAGATCGCGCAGGGCAAGTTTCGGAGCGACCTTCTGTTTCGTCTGAACGCTCTGGAAATTTATATTCCGCCGCTGAGGGAGCGGCCGGACGATATTCTGCCGCTAATGGAGCATCAGCTTTGCATTTTTGCCGCCGAGCAGGGTAAAATTCCGCCTCGGCTGACATTGCGCGTGCAGGAGATTCTGCGCCAGTATTCCTGGCCGGGCAACGTGCGTGAACTCAGAAATGTCTGTGAGCGGCTGGTAGTACTCAATGACGCACAGGCTATCAGCACGGACACGTTGGAAGAACTGAATTTGCTTTTTGCTGATGGGCAGAGAGCGGGGGGCTTGGAAACTTCCGGGCAGGCTCCGTCTGCCTTCCCTACAGCTCCAGCGCCGCCTTCGCTGTATTTGCCGGTCCCTGTGAAAAAGAAGGAGCTTGCCCGGGAATTGGGAGTCAGCCGGACCACACTCTGGCGGATGATCAAGCGGCAGGAAGAGAAAAACAAATCCCCAGATTCCGAAAAGTGAGCCTGTCACGGGGCAAGGCGGTAAACTCTATCTAGAGAAAGAAGGTAACTATTTGCAGCGCGATCATGATTTCAGTCAAGGGAGTATGGCAAAGAATATCACCGTCATGGCTGTTCCAATGATCATTGCACAGTTGATCAATGTCCTTTACAACATAACAGACCGTTTTTTTATCGGACGTATCGGCGGGGGGCAATCCTTGAGTCTGACCGGCGTCGGTATTGTTTTTCCAATCATAAATATTATTACTGCGTTTACAAATCTCTTCGGCATGGGCGGGGCGCCTCTTTGTTCGATTGCACGTGGGCGAAAGGATGATGAGACGGCAGAGCGAATTATCGGATCTTCGTTTTTTATGCTGGTCATTACCGCACTGATTCTGACCTTCATAGGCGTTGCATTTCAAAATCCGCTGCTGCGGCTTTTCGGCGCCAGTTCCGAAACCTTTCCATACGCAAAGGAATATTTCTCAGTCTATATTTGGGGAACAGCGGCGGCTGTTATCGGGCTGGGGATGAATAATTTTATTAATTGCCAGGGCTTTGGAAAGGTGGGAATGGTTTCTATTGCCGCAGGCGCGGTGATCAATGTGGTTCTCGACCCGCTGCTGATCTTTGTGTTTGATTTAGGAGTGAGAGGCGCTGCCATTGCTACGGTTGTGGCCCAGTTTGTCTCTGCGGCTTGGGTGCTGCATTTTTTGACAGGGCGGAGGGCGTTGCTCCTGCTACGCAAGGAACATATCCGCTGGCAGCCTGCCGTGCTGTTGCAGACCGTGCAGATGGGCTTTGCAAATTTTGTAATGGCGTTTACAAATGGAATCACGCAATTCGCTTATAACCGTGCGCTGATGAATCTGGGCGGCGATGTGTTTGTGGGTGCCATGACGGTGATCACCTCCGTGCGGGAGATGGCGATCATGCCCGTGCATGGCATCACAGCCGGGTCACAGCCTGTTCTTGGCTATAATTATGGGGCCCAAAAACTTGACCGGGTAAAAAAGGGGATTGCCTTCACAACCGGCGTGTGCATTGTGTATACCGCAGTGGTCTGGGGCGTGTTGTTTTTGTTCCCACAGGCGGCTATCCTGCTGTTTACAGATGATCCAAAGCTGTTGGAAGTCGGTGTGGATATGCTGCATATCTATTTTTGGGGCTTTTGTCTAATGGCACTTCAGTTTTCCGGACAGGCCACCTTCACCGCGCTGGGAAAGGCCAAGTATGCCATTTTCTTCTCCTTGTTCCGCAAGGTTGTACTGGTGATTCCGCTGATCTGGCTGCTTCCTCGCTATATGGGGGTATCCGGTGTGTTCTGGTCGGAGCCAATTTCCAATTTGATCGGTGGAGGCGCCTGTTTTGCAACAATGCTGTGGATGGTGAAAAAGAAGCTCTGAGCGGAAGGCGGGGACCACCTTTTAAAAGATCTCTGCCCCTAATAAATCGGAGTTGGGCATGAGCTTTTTTGAGACTTCTTCGTAATGAGCCTGTCTGCTCTAAGCGATGAACTGGCACAGGTCTGACAACTGCGGTCATGGCCGGGGCCTTCAGATCCAGCCATGATCAAGGTTATAATTTTCTGCGACGGGGTGTCCAACTTGCATTTGCAATCTGTGTTTCAAAAATAGGCATCTAGGCGTGGACTAGGAGGACAGTATATGAAAACAATTACCAACCTGATAAAAGATGTTCCCATTCCCAAAATGGTGCGGATACGGGAGCTTTACGATTCCACCAATATTCCAGAGGAAAAAATTGCGGCAACGGTTACCTCCGAGCTCTCCAGAGAGGTGATTGCGGAGAAAATACAACCCGGAATGAAGGTTGCCATTACCTGCGGAAGCCGCGGCATTAACCACTATGCAATCATGACCAAAGCCATTGTGGATTTTGCGAAGTCCCGGGGCGCGGAACCTTTTATTGTGGTGGCCATGGGAAGCCACGGAGGAGCTACCGCGGAAGGCCAGAGCCAAATTCTTGCCGACTATGGCATCACAGAGCAAACGATGGGTTGCCCGGTGAAAAGCTGCATGGATACAGTTCAGATCGGTATTTCCGAAAAACGGCATCAATCCGTTCAGATTGACAAAAACGCGGCGGAGGCCGACGGGATTATTCTCTTAAACCGGATTAAGCCCCATACGTCTTTTCGCGGCAAGTATGAAAGCGGCCTGATGAAAATGATGGCCATCGGCCTTGGTAAGCAAAAGGGCGCCCATGATCTGCACAGCCAAAGTCCGGCGATTATGCACGAGCTGGTAGAGGAATACGGCCTTACGATTCTGAAAAACGCACCGATTATCGGTGGAATTGCAGTGATCGAAAACGCTTATGATGATACCTATCTCGTTAAGGCGTTAACCCCTCAGGAGATTATTGATGAGGAGCCTAAGCTCAAGGAGCTCTCCTATAAGACCATTGCCCGTCTGCTTTTTGATAAATGCGACGTGCTGGTTGTGGACCAGATCGGCAAAAATATCAGCGGAGACGGTATGGACCCCAATGTAACAGGGCGCTTTGTCCAACCCAAATACTGTTCGGGGGGGATCGACGCGGAAAAGGTGGTTGTTCTTGACCTTACGGACGAAACCCACGGCAATGCGCAGGGCATTGGGCTGGCCGAAGTGACGACCCGGCGGCTTTACGACAAGATGAAGCTGGAGATGACGTATCCAACCGGTGTTACCAATACGTTTTTACATTTGATGAAGATTCCCATGATCATGGACAATGACCGTGAGGCATTGCAGCTGGCGCTTTGCTGCTGCCCTGATGCCGAAGATCAGAACAACATGAAGATGATCCGCATTCACAATACGGCCCACATTGAGTATATTGAGATTTCCGAGGGTCTGCTGCCGCTGGCCAAGGCCAACCCGAATATTGAAATTCTCTCCGAGCCCTATGAACTGAAATTTGACACACAGGGCAATCTGTTTTAATGAGGGGATGCCCGCGGATCGCGGGCCATCCCTTTCCCGCCGCCGTTGGACTGATAGGCTTAACGGCACAGACATGCTAAAAGGAGGCGTGCATTTATGCGCAACGCAATGATCATTGATTCCAAAGACAATGTGGTAATCGCCATTGAGGCAATTCAGAAGGACGATGATATCATCTATGTCTGCAACGGAGAGACACTGCGCTTTCCGGCTCTGGAGGATATTACGATTTACCATAAGGCGGCCTGCCAGAACATTCCGGAGGGCAAGTCCGTCTCCAAGTACGGACAGCATATCGGCATCGCCGCCTGCGATATTAAAAAAGGTGAGCATATCCATGTTCATAACGTCACCAGCCACAGGGAAAATCTCGACGGCTGACAAGAGGAGATATCAATGAATTTTTTTGGATATCAGCGTCCGGACGGGCGGGTGGGCATCCGCAATCATGTGCTAATTCTGCCGGCCAGTGTCTGCGCATCCGATACCACACGAATTATTGCCAGTCAGGTTAACGGAGCCGTAACCTTCAACAATCAGCAGGGCTGTTCTCAGGTTGCTCCCGATCAGCAGCTTACAATGGACGTGATGGCCGGTTACGCCGCGAACCCCAATGTCTACGGAACCGTGGTTGTATCCTTGGGCTGTGAAAACTGCCAGATGGATTTGGTAGTCAAGGCAATTGAGGAGCGCACCAACAAGCCGCTGCATCAAATCATCATTCAGGAGATTGGCGGAACGCTTAAGGCCGTGGAACAGGGTGTTCGGTACGCAAGAGAGCTGGTTCAGGAGGCGTCATTGCTTCAAAAGCAGGAGTTTCCCATGTCCGAGCTGATTCTCGGCACGGAATGCGGCGGCTCCGATCCCACCAGTGGTCTTGCGGCGAATCCTGTTATTGGGTGCCTGAGCGATCTGCTGATAGCAGACGGGGGAACCTCCATTCTCAGCGAGACAACGGAGTTCATTGGTGCCGAGCATATTTTGGCAAAGCGCGCCAAAACTCCCGAGGTTCACGACCGTATTTTGGAAATTGTACACCGCTATGAAAAAGCGTTGCAGTTGATTGGGGAAGAAGTAAGAGAAGGAAATCCTTCTCCGGGCAACAAGGCGGGCGGCATCACGACCTTGGAAGAAAAGTCGCTGGGCTGTATTCATAAAGGCGGTCACGCACCTGTCAGCGCCGTTTATGACTATGCCAAGCAGGTTGCGACAAAAGAGGGCTTGGTGATAATGGATACCCCGGGCAACGATCCCGCTTCTGTTGCAGCGATGGCGGCCGGCGGCGCGCAGATAGTGGTTTTCTCATCAGGCCGCGGCAGCCCCACGGGAAATCCCATCGTGCCGGTCATCAAGATTACCGGCAACAAGCTGACCTTTTCAAAGATGAAAGACAACTTGGATTTGGATGCCTCCCCGCTTATTTACGGGACCAAGACGCTGGAGGAGTTGGGCGACGAGCTCTATCAAATGGTCAAAGAAGTCGCCTGTGGAAATCAGACCAAAGCGGAAGCGCTGGGCTTTACCGAAATGGCAATTGCCCGTGCTTGCAACTACGTATAAGGCGTTTCCTTGAAATTGATTTTCGGGTGAAACAGATAAAAAGAGAGTTTTTCATAACGCAGTTTGGAGCTGCCGGGAACATCCCGGCAGCTCCCTTTTTATTGGCATATAAAAGACCTCCTATCGTAGTTTTTATTCTACGACAGGAGGCATTTTTGGTAGTGTTAAGAGTCATGCACAAATTAGTTTGCGACAAGGGGTTGGAGAAAATCTTGGACTAAGCACAGCGTCCTAAATTTTGCCGGTTCTATGTTTGGGTTTGCCGGAAGTATCAGAGAAAGAATCAGAGAATGGGCTTTTTAAAAATCCGTCCCTGCTTCATCACAAAAGAAACCCGGCTTAAAGACGAAATGTTCTCCAGCGGATTGCCGTCCACCGCGATCAGGTCAGCGGCAAGGCCGGGCTGGATACTGCCGGTCCGCCGGTCAATGCGGCACATTTTTGCGGCGTTCACCGTCACGCCTTTGATTGCGTCAAGGCTGCTGGCGCCGCATTGGACCGCGTATTCCACTTCTCTATAAAGAAGACCGTGATAAGCATCGGTGCCCAAAGCGAACTTGACGCCGCTTTTCATGACCTTCTCCATGCAGGAAAAGGCGGCATCCCGCGTCCGGCGGCAGCAGTCCACACTTGCCGGAGAGAGAAATTCCTCCCTGCTGGGGTCCAGAAGAATGCCGGAGGTCAGATCCAGCCAGCAGTCATACTTGTTCACCAGCTCAAGCCCTGCGTCATCAATGCAGTAGGCGTGTTCAATTACGTCCACGCCTTCTTCAACGCAGTCCACCAGACCCTGACCGCCGATGCAGTGAGAGGCAACAGGCAGATTTTTGCCAGTAGCTTCCTCTACAACGGTGCGGATTTCTTCACGGGTGAGGAAGTGGGGGATAAAGGACCCATTTATGGGAGGCATTCCCGGTGTTGCAAAAATTTTTAATAAGTCAGCCCCTTGGAGCATATTCTCTCGGGCGGTGCGCCGGAATTCCTCAGCCCCGCTGTGAGGCACCCCCACAAAGCCGTGACCGTGGATGCACCTCATGCCAATACCCGCACATAGCAGATTCGGCCCGATTAAGCGGTTCCGCTGAATCTCTTTCCTGAGTTTTATGTCTAGATAATGGCGGTCGCCCATACACCGGGCGGTGGTGACTCCCGAAAGCAAATCGTCTTGCAGGGTTTTGACCGCCGTGACGGTCAGCTCACACTCGCTGCCATCCATCATTTCCAGATGACTGGGCAGACGTGCGTCCATTCCCACATGATTGTGACATTCAATCATTCCGGGTATGAGCGTGAGATTACCCAGATCCACCAACTCGAACTGGTCGTGGCTTTCGGACAGAAATGCTGCCTGGGGCAATATTTTTTCAATTACGCCTTCATGAAGAATCACGCAACCGTCGCGCATTAATTCCAATTCCGGACCGTTGAAAATTTTTCCCGCCAGCAACACGGTGTAGCTTGCCATAGGGTTAGCCTCCTTTTATCGCTGTGGCCTTCTTTTTGTCCTTGGCGTTCTTGATAAAAGGATAAACGTAGGAGAACAATGTAAAGGCAAGAAAGATAACAAACAGGGGACGGTCAAAGACGTCCAGAAGCTTTCCGGAGTACAGGGTAGCTGTCTGGGAGAGGCCCTGTTCCAGAATTTTTCCCAGCAGCAGCGCGAGAGCCACCGGGGAGAGTGGATAGTCGTTTTTGACCATGATATAGCCTACGATACCCGCGATATACATCATCAGAACGTCCCACATGTTCTTGTTGATGGAGAACGCGCCCACGGTGGCAAGCACCACAATGGAAGTGGACAGCACCGACTTAGGAATCAGAAGGATTTTTCCGGAGACCTTGCAGTAGAGCCAGCCAACGAAAAACATCATGATATTGATGACGATAAATCCTACCAGCAACGTATAAACCTCTGCGGCGTTTTGAGAAAAGAGCAGCGGGCCGGGGCGAAGTCCGTGGATAATCATTGCGCCCAAAAAGAGGGCCGCGGGGGCGCTTCCGGGAATACCCAGCGTCAAAAGGGGAATCAGAGATCCGCCCGTAACGGCGTTATTGGCCGTTTCTGAAGCGATAATTCCCTCTAAGGAGCCATTTCCATATTCTTCGGGATGCTTGGAGGACTTGCGTGCCTCGTTATAGGCAAAGAAGGAGGCAATGTCCGGACCGGCGGCGGGAATAATACCGATGATCACGCCGATGACGGACGAACGAATGAAGTTAAAGATATTGCTGGTGAGGTCCTTCATGTGAATGACCATCTTGCTCACCCGGCTCACATCGCCTTGCGCCGACTCCCGCTCTTCAAGCATTTTCAGCACCTCGGGCAGGGAGAACAGGCCGATTAAAACGGGAACTACATCCACGCCGCCGGTGAGCTGATAGAATTCGGCGGTAAACCGGGGGAAGCCCAGAATGGGGTCCTGTCCCACGGTGGCGATGAGAAGGCTCACAAAGCCCACCAGCAAACCTTTCAGAAGGTTATCAAAGGAGAGCGTACAAACAACGCTTAGGCCGAAGATGGCGATCATCATCTGCTCAGGCGCGCCCACCTTCATAGCGATCAGCGCCAGCAGCGGCGCGCCCACCAGCAGGGCGAAGGCGCTGGCAATTCCGCCCACAGTGGAAGCGAAAGTGACCATGGCCAGCGCCAAGCCGGAGTCGCCCCTCCCCGTCAACGGAAGCCCCTCCATGGCGGTGGGGACTGAGGCGGGGGTGCCGGGAATGCCGATCAGAACGGCAGGAATTGAGCCGCCATAGACGCCGCCGCAATAGATTCCCGCCAGCAGAAGCATAGCCGCCTCCGGCTCCATGACATAGGAAAAGGGGATAAATACCGCGACGCCCATGGTGGCGGAAAAACCGGGCAATGCGCCGAACAGTACGCCTACAAAAAGGCCAGCGGTGCAGATAAGTAGATTATAGGGCTGAAAAACATGGGTCAAGCCCAAAATGATATTGTCCATATATTTGCTCCCCTTACATCAAAAATGTCAGCCAGGTTCCGCGTGGAAGTGTGACCAGCAGAAAGCGCGTGAACAAAAAGTGCATGCTGAAGGTCAAACCCAGCGGGAGCAGTACCAACAGAGAAATATTGCGTATTTTCAAGAACAAAAGCGATCCCAGCACAAAAAGAAGCGTTGAGACAATGTAACCAATCTTGTCCAGAAGGAAGATATAGGCTGCAATCAAAATGGCATAGCTGATGATCATCAGAAGCGTTTGCTTGAAGTCGGGGGCTACCTCCGCGGCCTGCTCGCTACGGTGCTTTTTAATAGATTTGAACAGCAACGCGCCGGTGAGCAGTGCGCTGCAGATGATCAGAAAGGTTGGATAACCTTTTGCGTCAGAGGGAATACTGCCGAGCTGAACCACAAACACTCCCAGAAAAATGAATAGACCGATGCAAATCAGAATGTCATTGAATGATTTTTTAAGTTGCATAGTTTTCTCCTCGTAGATGACCGTGTTTTATTCCAGACCAGATTCAATCATCTCTTTATAAGTTTCATGGTTCTCCAGATAGAAGGTCTTAAACTCCTCGCCGCTGCACAACTCAGCCATAATGCCGGCCGCCTTGGCCTCGGCCTGATAGTCGGGGTTGTTCCAGGCGGACTCAAAAGCGGCGACCAGCTCGTCAACGACTTCCTGAGGGGTTCCTACGGGAGCAACCAGACCTCTCCACATGGTGTGCGTGTAGTCAACGCCCTGCTCTTTGATGGTAGGGATGTCGGGTACCACGTCAAACCGCTCGGCGCTGGTAATGGCAACAGGAATCACATTGCCTGCCTGAATCTGAGGAATTGCCTCGGAGACAAAGGGAACGGCCAGATCCACGTCGCCGCTTGCCACTGCGGTAATTGCCTCAGAGCCGCCCTGATAGACGATTCTCTTAAAGTTGATGTCCAACTTCTGCTCCAGAGAAATGCGCAGGAAGTCATGGCTGGTCCATGCGCCGCCCAAAGCAAGTGATAGCTCGCCGGGGTTGGCTTTGCCTGTTTCCAGCAGGCTGGCTATATCGGTGATGCCGGATTTTTTGCTGGCCACGATGATGTGGGGGTCGGCGGAGTATTTCAAAATGGGCTCGAAGGAATCCACGCCATACTGGATGCCTTCAAACAGGAGATTGTCATTGGAGTTTGTGCTGGCGAAGTATCCCAGCGTGTATCCGTCGGGGACCGCACTGGCGAGCTGAGTCAGGCCCACGGTGCCGCTGCCGCCGGTCACATTCTGGATAACAATTTTCTGCCCCAAAGACTCCTCGGCGTATTTGGACAGAGTGCGCACCGAAATATCCGCGCCTCCGCCTGCGGCAAAGGGAACGATTACCTGAACGACCTTGTTGGGGAAGTCAGAGCTGCCTCCTACGGAAGCCGAGCCGCCCGACTGAGAAGCGGGGGGAGCAGAGGAACCCCCACAGGCAGCCATAGAAAGTGCCATGGTACCCGCAAGTGCCATTGCCAGAATTTGCTTTGTTGAAATCATGATAATTTCTCCTTTTCCGACCAAATTTTCCCTAAAAAATTTTGTCTCTATGCTTTTGTAAGCAAAGGATATGCCACATGTCTTTTTTTCTTAAATTTCAACTTATATTTGTTGGTACTCTCTAGACAAGCACGAACCAATTTGTTCAAAATACCAAAGATCATTTTAATTTAAACAAATTTCAAGTAAAAAGGCACAAACGATATTGCATATTTGCAATATCGTTTGTGCAATGCAATTGCAATTAAGAAATTTACACTGTTATTGAATTCCGTACCTCTTCATTTTTCGCCACAGAGTGCTGGTATCCATTCCCAGCGCGGCGGCGGTTTCTTTGCGGCTGCTGCCGTGCATCTGCAAAGTGTGTTCTATCAATTCTCGCTCGGTCTTCCGCAGAGCCTCATGGGCTGAGGGAACGCCCGTGCTGCGTCCCGATGCCGGGAGAGGACTCATTCTCATGTCTAGGGCGGAGGATACGGCGGACACGCTTGCATACTCCTGTGTACAAAGTACGCAAAGTCGTTCGCAGAAGTTTCGCAGCTCTCGCACATTCCCGGGCCAGTCGTAAGAGCGGACCAACTCCTGCGCGGTGGGCTCCAGACCTTTGAGCCTGCATCCGTTCTTGGCCCGCTCAATGTCTATAAAGTGGTCAATCAGGCAGGAAATATCTTCCCGCCGCTGCCGGATAGGCGGAATAATCAGCCGCAGCACGTCCAGCCGGTAGAGCAAATCCATGCGAAAGGAGCCTTTGCCAACTGCTTCTTGCAGATCGCGATTGGTGGCGGAGATTACCCGTACGTCGATGGGAATGACGGTGTCGTGGCCCAGACGCAGAATCTCTCGCTCTTGAAGAACACGAAGCAGCCGCCCCTGAAGTTTGGCAGAGATGTCACCTATTTCGTCCAAGAAAATGGTGCCTTTGTGGGCAAGCTCAAAAAGGCCCATTTTGCCGCTCTTGGCCGCTCCTGTGAAAGCGCCCTCCACATACCCGAACAGCTCCGACTCCAGCAGATCTTCCGGCAAAGATGCGCAGTTGATGGCAACAAAGGGCTCGTTCCGTCGACTACTGGCGTTGTGTACCGACTGGGCAAACAGCTCCTTGCCTACGCCGGTCTCTCCCAAAATCAGAAGGCTGGAATTGGAGTTGCTGTAACTTTGCGCCACCCGGATGGTCTCGGCAGTGGCCTCGTCCCGGTAATAAATATTTTCAAATCGGTACTTAGAAACAAATCCTTTTTTATAAAATCGCTTCCGGATTTTTCCCTCTTCCTCTTGAATCTGCGTGATGTCTTGAAAAGTGAGTACGCAGCCTACGTTGCATTCCGTTCCTTCAATGGGCACACAATTTACCATGATCGTTATATCCCTGACCCGGTGGATTTCCGAGAGAATTTTGATCCCTCGTTCCACCACCTCCTGATAATGGATGTCCGGAAACCATGCGCAGAGCTGTTGACCCAATAGCTCCTGCTCAGTCACTCCCAGCAGGTTATAGCAATAATTGTTGGCAAGGGTGATCATTCCCTTGTGATTGGTGGAGACGATCCCCTGAAAAGAGTAATTCATGATGTTGGCAATTTGGCTGCTTTTCAGCCGCTCGGCCCGCGTGATCTGGACCGTTTGAAGTGCCTCGTCGATCGCGGAGTTGATTGCTTCTTTCCCGGATTCAATCAGCACCGATGGGACCCCGTATTCCGACGCGATGGCAATGGTGGAGCAGCCGCCCACAATTGCCTGCGCACCGTCGGCAATGGCGTGCTCGGTTAACTCCCGCAGCTTTAGCTCGTCGTCCGCGGCATAGCATCTGATTTCAATATCCCGATAGACGGCTCCGATGTTCTCTGCGCCGTAAACCATGTTGCTGGCGCCCACAATGGCAATTTTTTTAAAGGTATGCGTTCGAAGAAAGCTGTCCACGGCGGCAATGACATCGTAGCCGGTGGTCTTCAGCTCCGCATAGGGGATCCCTAATCGTTTCAGCTTCAGCGCCGTAAATCCGCGGGAGATAATGGCGTCTCCATGTAGGGCCGCAGCCAGATCATTATTAAACTGATCGGCCATGATCTCACAGGAGATTTCGTCCCGATCAGAACGCTCTTGAAATACTTGTTCAATTTTTCCGCGTAGTTCCTCATACGGCGCGAGAAATATCAGATGAATCATTGGATGTCCTTTCTCCGCCGCTCGGCAGGGGTATTGGTTATGCGTCCGGCTATTTTTACAACCTTGGAGGAATGTGCTGCTTTCTTACTGATCTACAAGATGGGAAATCTCTTCGTTGCAAAGGCGTACCGCCTCGTTTAAATAAGTCTGCATTGATTCCTGCGCGCCGACCGCCAAACGAATATTGCACTTTAAAGACGGTAAAAGAATCTTCACCGCATCTGCTGAACCGATTGCCGCCGCCATGGCCGGCGTGACCTCACCCAAAAGTCCGTTCGCGACAAGAACCCCTATGGGACCCAGCAGAATGTGCATACGCGAGGCGTTGTATACGATGGCATTCTCGCCAGTCGCACCGTCGTCCGCGCCGCCTTTGAACATGGTAGCGGTGGCGGCGGCATTTGCCCCTAAGGCACGAATTGAAATGTCCGGATTTGCCTTTTTGAGCTGCTGAATCAAAGCACCTCCAAGGCCGCCCCCTTGTCCGTCGATGACGGCTATTTTGATGTTTTCCCGTTTCATAAAGCTAGTCCATTCTCCGGATACGTTAAAGTGCCGGTATTTGTATTTGTTGAAATTCACACTGCTCTCAGCAAATTAATTCATATTATACATTATCATATATAATATTAATATAGAACAACATATCCCCAAAATATAAATATTATTGCTAAAATATTTGCATTTTCCCCATTGACAGATTTATGCAGGCTTGCTATGCTTACATATATGGTCTGAAGGCCATGTCAAGCGGATAGAATTCCGCTCTCTTTCCAATGGCTTGCCGGCAAATCTTTTGTACAGACGGCTTATATGGAAAGTTTGTGTTTTGCCAGAAGGCATACCTATATTAGGTATGCCTTCTTTTATTTTGCGTTGGTTGAAAAAGGCAAGTTATTAGGTGTAGCGGCTGTTCGCAAAACACAGTTGCAGCGGACAAGGCTAATTTGCTCCGTACGACAGATTTGGAGGTCACAATGAATTTACAGGACTTTTTTGCACAGCACCCGTCTGGCGCGCTGGCCTTTTCGGGCGGCACCGACCCTTCGCTATTGGCATGGGCGGCCATGCAGTACGGCCGGGACTGGCACGCCTATTACGTCAACTCGGCGTTCCAGCCATCGTTTGAGCTGGCGGACGCTCGAAAGATTGCGCAAGAGGGCCGCATTCCCCGGGCGGTCATGGAAGGAGACAGTCTGGCGGACGAAACGGTGGTCGCCAATCCGGAAAATCGCTGCTACTACTGCAAGCGTGTCGTTT